>NZ_JANAVN010000008.1:0-304832 GCF_024213565.1 Paenibacillus sp. Lou8.1 | reverse complement strand
GCCGCCAGCGTTCGTCCTGAGCCAGGATCAAACTCTCCATTAAAGACCAACCGAAGTTAGTTTATAGAAAGAGCGATAAGCTCATGTTGAAACTGACGAGATAAAAATATCTCTTGTTCGCTTCCATTTCATACAGCCTGACGGCATGTACCAAAATCTCAGCGTTGGATTTTGTAAACAAAATCCGTACTCACTCGTTGTTCAGTTTTCAAAGATCAAACCTGCATAATGTCTCGCTTTGTTTCACCACCGCGTCTCAGCGGCGACTTAAATAATGTAACACATAACCTCATTTTTCGTCAAGCTTTTTTTCGAAAATTTATTTTTTCGCTTGAAGCAACACGTTTATCCTGCTTTAAACAGTTCTAAATTATTCTTGCTGCTTAATGGGGCGAGTTATAACTTAGCACATATTTTATATACTCGTCAACCTAAATTAATAATTTATATTTTGTAACTATCTATAAACACTAAATCACGTACAAAAAAAGGAAGAAAAGTCGATTTAACAACCTTTCTTCCTGACAAATCAACCCTGCACATCAAATAAGGGAGTAACGCAGTTCACGATTTTGCCCACGATCCCTAAAATCCCCGGCAGCTGTTTCTCTAATAAGTGAACGATATACCAGTTTACGGAGCACGACGGTAAGATCCAATTGAAGATTCTTTAGCTCTGGATGGTTAATAAGTTCATTTATAGACCAGGGTTCCCGTCTGCTGCCTAATATACGGAATAGCGGAGATGAGCACTCCTCCATTTTTGACATAACTGAAAATTCACAAGCAAGCAATACTAGTTCAACCCGCTGTTCCAAGGTTTCTGTACTTAATGTGAGTTCGTTATACAGTTTGTCAATCGTTCGATCCAGAGGCTGTACCTGAACCCATAAGTGAATCTTTGGATAAATCCCCCGTTCAATGAGTTCAATAGATGCCCAATGATCCAATGCTTTCAGAACACTTTGATAAGCTTCAATGATCCGCCCTTCTCGCACCGCTCTTTTACCATGAACGTAATTGACCAGAAAGCGGGAGAACTCATGAAATCGCTTCTGCTCCCGTAGTGGATCGTTAAAATCAACAATTTCCTGTCTTAAAAGACGGACCCTGTCATCCCGTTCCCAGACAATACGACCTTCTAGCACATAATCTATAATGTTGGCTTGTTCACCAGCGATAATCCATTCCTTCAGACAACTGAGCGTTGCATACAACACTTGGCATCTTAAGCCATTCATAAATAAGTGTTGAATAGAACGAACCGGCTTGGTGCCTTCTCCAATAATTAGAATGAGTTCATCAAAGTCATACAACATCGAACCGTGAAAATACTCTCCCGGCTTTCTGTACGAAATAATACCTATTGAATCTTCCTGCAACATCTCATCATACATTAGGTTTAATTTGGTTAGCTGCACTTCTCCCTCCATATCTGCAAGGCGGCTATGATCGCAAATTGGATATTTGGATACATGTGATCATTTCTACATAAATAAGAAACTTCCTTCTTCAATTGTATAAATTTTTATCTTATTCACTTATTTTTTTCAGTGTTACCCAAGCGTTTTCATCTGCAAAGGTTCGATTCCACGCCCCAATTCCTCCGAGCTTCAGCGATTTGGCAAGTTCTACTCTTGCCTTCAGAGATATCTGATCCTCTAGCCAAATCTTTTTGACCACGCCGTCTTCTGTATACTCGACATAATTCTGGCCTTCAGCAGCTCTAAACTTGGGCTTCAACTTAAATTCGGCTATGATACCGGCTGCTGACTTCATACCAAGTGATTTGGAGGTGACCTTAATCTTCCCTTCTTTGGGAGTCTCGGACCACACACGAGTATATAACGGAATACCTAAAACCACTTTTTGAGGCGGCACTTCATCTTCCTGAATAATTCGCTTAATTGACGCTTCCGCCCATGGTAGCGAGGCGACAGAACCAGCCTTTGGACTAGCCGCCCAATGCTCATCATATGCCATTACCATGAGGTAATCTGTGATGGTGCCCAATGATTTTCGATCCAAAAAAGCTGACCACATCTCACTTTGAGATTTAGGCGTAACATCAATGGACAGTATTAAATCATGTTCCCGAGCCATCGGTTTAAGTTCCCGCAAAAATTGGGTGACATTGGGGCCATCCTTCGTATGAACATTTTCAAAGTCAATATTAATACCATCCAGATCATTTTCTAGGGCAAGTGAAATCATCTGATCAACAATCGACTTTCGACGTTCAAAGGTAGACAATGCTTCAGTTGTTAATTCGGGATTAAAGCTGTTGCTCAACAAGCCCCAAACCTCCATCCCCTTGCGATGTGCCCAGCTGACATAGGCAGGATCTGCCTTGCTTTCTACAGTGCCCTCATGATCGACGACACTGAACCACGTAGGACTCACCACATTTACTCCAGGCATAGGATCAAACTTGGAAGGATCGGGCTTGCGATTATAGACGGCTTCCCAAGCGAGGTTTACTGGCCTACCCTCCCAATGTTTTTCCGAGATGGACAAATCGTCTTTAGCCGAAGGGATCACAAGCTCTTCTCCTTCAGCGATATGGTCTGACTTAATGTATCCCGCATAGCCATTGTCTAATTGAACAAAATACCAATCTCCTTGCTTGGACCAAATACGTACCTTCGTCCGCTGAGATATATCTGTCAAAATGAAAGATAGGCTGGAGGCTTCTTTACGTAAGGCAATTCTAGCATCCTGTGGGCCATCCTTCTTTTCTACACTCCCCATCCTGACCTTCTCTCCAGCTTTCATTAGGATGACAGCACCAGTTACAGGGTCTTCGTGTATAGAAACGCCGTATACTTCACGTACAGCCTCTATCGGGATATATACCTCTCCACTGATCACTTGAGGGGCTACGCTCAGTGCATATGTCTTACCATTCAGTTCCCCTTGTGCCTTCGAAACCTTCATATAGAGCAGGCTTTGTCTCGTCGCCATAATGACGGTTTGGCTATCATCCTCATAGCGAACCGTAGGATCAATTTGACTTTGCACCAATTTAAGCGGCATCAGCATGTTCTTGCCCGAGCTTTGAGCTTCATACCCAGTCAACTTGCCCTGCATAAAAATAGGACGGACACTGCCCTGCCAATCGGGTTTCTCGTGAAGGGGATTACCAAACCATACGACAGTAATTGCGCATATAATCGCTGCAAATAATAGCAGGCTTGCCGCTCCTTTGAATCGTGAACGTTTACGGCGGCGTCTGGAATGATTTCTGGCCAATATTGAACCTCCATTGTATGAACTTTGAATTACAAAAATAAAGTGATTTAAATAAAAAAACGCGGTAAATCCCCACTTATGGGGAATTCCTCACGTTTCCAATCCATTACAATATATACATACCGCACAAAAAACTTCTATTCCTTGTTTCGTTACGTTTGTTTGTTACTACAAGCTTTGCATACTCCGTGTAACTCCATACGATGTCCATGCACCTCGAAGCCTGTTTCCAACGCGGCATGGCGTTCCACATCAGCCAAATAGGGATAACTGAAATCTTCAATCTTTCCGCATTTTTCGCAAATGATGTGATAGTGCTCCGAAATATTGGCATCATAACGACTGGCGTTATCTCCATAGGTCAACTCATGTACCATACCCGCTTCTATAAACATCTTTAAGTTATTATAAACCGTAGCCACACTCATACTTGGAAACTTGGACTCAAGCGCTCGATATATTTCATCTGCAGTCGGATGCCCCATGGTTTCCATCAAATAGTTTAATATGGCATGACGCTGGGGTGTTATGCGTACACCTGTCTTCTTCAGAAGTTCCAAAGCATGCTGGACGCGTGCCGCCATATATGTCCACCGCCTTATCCCTTACTTACGATCCTATCAATTACCACGCATCTATTTACAACTTACTTCTAAACCTACTCACATTGTACGGTCTACTCAAGTTTCTTGTCAACGCGCCGTATTGTCGCCGGATGTTCCTATAGAGGTATCTGACTCAGGAGCTCCGGGTTCAGCCGGAGAGCTATCAGATGTATCGGGCGCAGTCGTACCCCCGGAATCCTCCAAGTCGGGTAACGACGGCATCAGTAACTTTTTAATCGTTAAATTGCTGTTACCCTCTACGTTGATCGCATACTTACCTGTCCCATTCTGGCCTGAAATACTTTTACTATCTATTTTAAATGGAAAATCGGATTGAAGATTACCATAACTGCTTGAACCCTCTAACTGAAAATCTCCATTCGACGGAAGATCCAATACGATATCACCGACAGCACTGTATATTTTCCAATCTCCGCCCACCTGCTCGCTATGCACTTTGATAGAGCCATTAAGCGAATTGGCATTCAGCTTGGCTGTAGAATTCAGCACATTCATGTCACCATTCTGAGTATCTACGGTGATGTCCCCTTCCGAACGAGCGAGCTGAATATCACCTACCATGGTGTGTAGTGTCACAGCTCCTTCAATATCTCCTGCCTGCATATCGCCACGGTTCGTGCGCACATCTACATCTCCAGAAATCCGATGCAATTTAACCTGACCGTTCAACGTGCCTCCCTTGACATTGCCGATAGCGTCATTAACAGTGAGATTTCCATTACCGCTCTCGAGCCGAATGCTGTCAATAGCATCAACTCCATTCAAGGAAATATTCCCGTTGGAGGTTCTAATCTGCACATTGAACCGCCGGTCCTCCGGCACGGTGATCAGCATATTCACACGGGGCTGACGTTTGCTTGATGCTCCGTACGACTTTGCCTCTGGACGAATCATGATAGTCTTGCCGTCGGTAGAAGTCAGTGAAGAAGCTTGAGCAATCTTGTCCGCTTCGGCAGCAGGCGCTTGATCCACCCATAGAGTCCCTCGTACCTCTATATTGGACACAGGCCGTCTGATTAGTGTTACATCACCATTAACCGAATCAACTACTAAATCGGACGTCTGCATAGTTACAGGTACCAGTACACCACCCATATCATACCGATTCTCTTTAGCCTGGCTAAAATCCATAGAGGCTGACGTCAGATTGAGACTGACCCGGTTCCACAGATACATATAATGATTTTGCTGGGTCACGATAAAAACCGAGGCTGCCACTACCAAAGCGGACAGAATCCCCTTTAGGTCAGGCCTGAATCGCCTTCCGTTGTCAGACTTGCCTTCTTTCCGATAGTACACAGCAAAAAAAATCAGATATTCCAGTCCCCAAAGCACGAAGATTACGGGCCACCAAACGAGGAGCTGAAGCATATATTCAGTATTTTGAAACACATCTACAATAAGCAAAATGCCTACAGCCATCAACAGAAGCGAAGAGGTGTAGCGACCGACTCTTATTTTACGGTGCACGCCAGCTTCACCCTCTTTCTTTCAACTTTTTACGCTTAAAGGACAGAAAGGCTTCCCTTAGAAAAAGGGATAAACCGATCATCATTAATAAAATGGCCAGCGTCAGGAATCCATAATCCTCAAAGAAATTGCTCAACCAGCGAGGTTTCATGCGAAACAAAATCATAAGCCCACCGCCTGCCACCATCAGCACAGCAAAAGCAAAGCCTCTCTCCCATGCATAAAAAGGACTACTTTGCTGACCTTTAGCATCCATTCGTGCATAACGATCTGGCTTACGCCGATAACGAACCATGTAATCTGCTGACTGTAATACATCATATACATTATAAAAATATAAAACGGGTATGAACAATCCAAGCAAAATAAGTAATGGGATGTTAATCCTCAAGCCATCAGAAGAAACATACAGCATCGCAAAAATATCTAGCAGGAGCAACACAATAAAACTAAGCCCCCTAATAAACAGCCCTAAAAAAAGATGTCCCAGTCCGGGTAACAATGCGGCCATGATAATGGCAATCACTTTGCGAAATTTAGCGTATTTTAGACGCTTCCCCTGTCTGGGTTGTTCCCGCTGTTCCGGCGCTTGTAGCTGCCCAGCCTCTCCAGACGGTAACGGTTGTTCCGAGTTCATGCCATCCTCCCCTTTGAATCCCATGCGTGGCTCCGCTGAAAAATACTTCAATGCTTACATAGTACCCCAATCGTATTTAAGAGTAACTGTTAAAAAAAGGTAGGATATTACTCAACGGAGACAGCAGCTATATCTTCCCATTGTCGTAAATCAGCTGCAATACGTACGGGATTAAAATCATGACGGGCCAGCACCTCTAGGGAAACCTCCATACTCTGCCGATCTGGGTGTAATTCGTGAAATGGGACATTTTCATGTTCTTTAATCATTATTTTACGTATTTCCACTTTTTCTTGCTCTAAATAAGTCGAAATCTGCTCCAGCAGTCCGTGAGAGGACAATCCGTACAATGTAATAAGATGACGCTTGCGTCCACGCATATACCGAAGTTCAACTTTGTTAAACACCCATAAATTTAAAAATACGAGCACTGTCGCCGCTATAGACGGGAAATAAAAGCCTGCTCCCACCCCAAGGCCAATAGCAGCCACGACCCAAATGGAAGCCGCAGTCGTTAGTCCGGTAATGGATTTACCTGTGAACATAATCGTCCCTGCACCCAAAAAGCCTACGCCAGTGATCACAGCCGTAGCCAAACGAGCGGGATCTATGCGTACATTAGCTTCTTTAATAAAATCGGCAAAGCCGTAAATGGAGAGTAGCATAATCAGCGTCGAACCAAGGCTGACCATAATATGAGTCCTCAAACCAGCTGCGTGATTGGAACGTTCGCGTTCAAAGCCAATGAATCCACCGAGAAGCATGGACAGTAAAAGCCGTAAAATGATATGTGAATCGTCTATAATCCACGGATTATTCATTCGGGTCTCTCCTCCCGGTTATGTCGTGTTTCCCACTCCGGGTGCGCGATTTGTGGGCTTATGTGCGTTTTTAATGCCAATTTAATGATGTCTCAATGCTATTCCAACTTATGCAGATGGTAGGTGGTTAATTCCACGCCTGGGGCGACCTCGGCCGCAGATACGGGGCGAAAGCCATGTTTTCGGTATAATGTCACCGCAGGAGTATTTAAAGTTCCTGTAGAGACGATAAACAACGGGATATTTTGATATTCATTCAAAACATGCTTCATTAAAGAGTCTGCAATGCCTTTACGAAAATGATCTGGGTGAACCATCATACGGGTAAGGGTAAGCGAATCGGGCGACTCAGACTGCACAGCCAGTGCTCCTAGCAATTCACCGTCCTCCAGCCACCCATAAAAAGACTCTCCACAGCTTCTCAGCGTATCCAATGTATCCATCAGTGGAGGAATCTCATCAAACCCAATTAGCTCAGCTTCCAGCCTATAGGCAACGTGCTGTAGACGCCATATCTGACTGACGATATCATCATCTTCCAATGAACATAGGGTAACCATGCTGTTTTCCCTCCTAAGGAAACTCATAAAATGCCATCAGGATTCTAAAGTTTGTTCGCGCCAATCGTTCTCAGCGTCTATGCAAAAGGGGCCTGTCCCTAAAAGACAAGCCCCCTGTCAAATCTATGCCATTAGCGGTTCAGCACTTCCGTCAGCAACTTATTAGCAAGGCCAGGGTTTGCCTTTCCCTTGCTCTCCTTCATCACTTGACCGACTAGGAAGCCGATGGCCTTTTGCTTGCCGGCTTTGTAATCTTCGACCGATTGCGGGTTAGCTGCTACAACTTGTTCGACAATGGTCAAGATTGCACCCTCATCACTGATCTGTACAAGCCCTTTTTCTTCAACAATTTGCTGTGGCAGTTTATCACTTTCCAGCATTTCCTTGAAGACCGTTTTGGCGATTTTGCTATTGATCGTTCCCTTCTCCAGCAGTCCGATCATTTCGCCCAAGCCCCGACCGGTCAATTTAACCTGCGACAGCTCTACACCGGCACTGTTCAAATAGCCGAGTAGATCCCCCATAATCCAGTTGGATACTGCTTTGGCATCCTTGGTGAATTGAAGGCTATCCTCGAACAAATCGGCCAATGGCTTGGAGGACGTAATCACCTGCGCATCATACTCAGGTAATCCATATTCCGAAGTGTAGCGTGCTTTACGCTGGTCAGGCAATTCAGGAATCGAAGCACGGATGCGTTCTTTCCATTCCTCATCTATATGCAATGTAACCAGATCCGGGTCTGGGAAATAACGATAGTCATGAGCCTGTTCCTTACCACGCATGGATAAGGTTTTACCTTGCGCCTCATCCCAACGACGTGTCTCCTGTACTATCGTTCCGCCTTCGTCCAGCGTCTGCTCCTGCCGGAACTGCTCATATTCCAGTCCGCGCTGTACGCCACGGAAGGAGTTCATGTTTTTCAGTTCCGCTTTAGTTCCCAGCTCTTTTTGTCCATGCGGACGAAGACTGATATTCGCGTCGCAGCGAAGTGATCCTTCCTCCATCTTCACATCGGATACGTCACAATACTGCATAATGGCACGTATTTTTTCCAGATAGGCCTTGGCTTCTTCCGGCGAAGATATTTCCGGCTCCGAAACGATCTCGACCAATGGTGTGCCGACCCGATTAAAGTCGACCAAAGATGCGTAGCCACCATCAACATGTGTTAATTTCCCTGCGTCCTCTTCCAGATGCAGTCGAGTAATACCGATACGCTTTGTCTCACCATTCACTTCAATATCAATCCAGCCATTTTCGCCAATGGGTTGATCGTATTGTGAGATTTGGTAAGCCTTAGGTGAATCGGGGTAAAAATAGTTCTTACGGTCAAACTTGCTCACATCAGCAATGGTGCAATTCAGCGCCATTGCTGCTTTCATTGCATAATCAACGGCCTGACGGTTCAATACCGGCAGCACCCCTGGATGACCGAGACAGACCGGACATGTATGAGAGTTGGGTGGTGCTCCGAAGGATGTCGAGCATCCACAAAATATTTTAGACTTCGTATGCAATTCCACGTGCACTTCAAGTCCGATGACCGTCTCATATTTGGATGTAGTTGTAGACATGAATAGGTTCCCTCCTTTTTAGCAAATTACAGCTGCGGACGCTGCTTGTGAAATTCGGTATTTTGTTCAAAAGCATGAGCTACGCGTAGCACGGAAGACTCGTCAAAGGCTTTTCCGATAATTTGTAGTCCGACTGGCATTCCATCTGCAAGACCACAAGGAATGCTGATGGCTGGCACGCCAGCCAAGCTCACCGGAATCGTCAAAATGTCGTTCAAATACATCGTCAATGGATCATCCACTTGTGAGCCGATTTTGAAAGCAGTTGTCGGTGCAGTAGGTCCGATAATTACATCATATTGTTCAAATACACGATCAAAATCCTGTTTAATCAGTGTGCGCACTTTTTGAGCTTTCAAATAATAAGCATCGTAGTACCCGGAGCTGAGTGCATAGGTACCCAGCATAATCCGACGCTTCACCTCGGGACCAAAACCCTGCGTACGGGACTGATGGTAAAGATCAAGCAGGTTGTCCGGATTGTCAGAACGCACACCATAGCGTACGCCGTCAAAGCGGGCCAGATTGGACGACGCTTCGGATGAAGCCAACAGGTAGTAAGTCGCTACCGCATATTCCGTGTGCGGAAGAGATACCTCTTCCCATACCGCGCCCAATCCTTCCAGCGTTTTCAGTGCGTCGAGCACCTTTTCCTTGACCTGTGGATCTACGCCCTCACCAAGATACTCTTTAGGCACAGCGATACGAAGTCCTTTTACATCCCCGGTTAAAGCGTTCAAATAATCAGGAATGTCTACCTTTGCAGAAGTGGAGTCCTTCTGGTCATAACCTGCAATAGCTTGTAGGACATAGGCCGAATCCTGAACATTTTTAGTAATAGGTCCAATTTGGTCTAAAGAGGAGGCAAAAGCCACCAGTCCAAAACGGGATACTAGACCATAGGTTGGTTTCAGGCCAACTACACCGCAGTAAGAAGCGGGCTGGCGAATGGAACCACCTGTATCCGAACCGAGCGTGAAATAAGCCTCACCCGCTGCAACAGCCGCAGCCGAGCCGCCACTGGAACCGCCGGGAACACGTTCTAAATCCCAAGGGTTACGTGCAGGGAAAAAGCTGGAGTTCTCGTTAGAGCCGCCCATGGCGAATTCGTCCATGTTCATTTTACCGAGTGTCACAGTTTGCGCTGCGCGCAACTTGCTAACAACTGTGGCATCGTAAACAGGATCAAAATTTTTCAAAAACTGACTGCCACATGTTGTACGCAGCCCTTCTGTCACAATATTATCCTTAATACCAACCGGCAGACCAAACAACAATCCTCTTTCCTCTCCGGAAATCAGCTGATCATCCAGCTCACGTGCGGATGCACGGGCCTGTTCCTCGTCAACGGTAATATAAGCTCTGATCTTGTCTTCCCGCGCACCAATTGTCTCCAGAGCGTGTCCCACCAGATCACTCACGGAAATTTCCTTTTGATGCAGCTTGTTATGTATCTCGGGCAATGTGTTATTGAACAAGCTCAATTTGCATCCTCCTTTCAAATATGAGATCTATTCCAGAACAGCAGGAACCTTAAACTGTCCGTCTTCTTCTTCAGGTGCATTGCGCATCACTTGCTCATGTGTCAAACTTTCACGAACTTCGTCGTCTCGCATGACATTGCTGACGTGCAGCACATGAGTGGTCGGTTTTACCTGCTCCGTATCCAGCTCATTCAGCTTCTCCGCATAATGGAGAATGGCGTTTAATTGTCCTGTCATCGTTTCTTCTTCAGCCGCGGTCAGATTCAACCTAGACAGCTTGGCTACGTGACGGACATCTTCCGTGGAAATGTTCATACAAAACCCTCCTCATGTATATGAGGATTTTGCAAAAAGTCCAATAAGCGACTTCCCATGAGCAAGATATAGATCAAAATGGTTTAGTTCGTCTATATCTTGCACTTCGGAGCAACTGGAATCGAATTTTGCAAAATCCTGATATTAAAAAATGCTGCACCGAACTTTGAAATAACGTTTTTAATTATAGGATAGAACCCTTTACAATTCAATCTTTGACGCGGTACAGAAGCAAACTGTACATCAATGAGGGAAATGTTGCTAAAAGAATATAAAAAAAGCACCTCTCGGTGCTCTTTCGAGATAACTATAAGAGCTGAGATTGTGCCCATTATATATTTTTAAAAAGAGTCGGCAGTAGCCGACCCCTATATCCAAGCACGCAAATTGACTTGTCTGATAAAATCAGCCTGTGACAACAACTCTGCCGCGGTTTCTTCTTCTTCAGTCTCTACCGAATCAAGACCACCGTTCATTACATGCTTGAACAGTTGCTCATTATGAGTAGCAAGGGCATAATCTATCAGCGCTTCACGCTCAATCCGCTCGGCTTCTAGCTTGAGAATACTCTCTTCCAGCTCGATGTCCCCGGATGGTACAAAAAAATTGCGGTTCACCTTCGGTACGCGAATGACATAGTCAAAAGCATTGTCCGCATTACGGTCGTAAGCAATGATATAACCATGTTCGCCCACAGGAAGATTCTGCTCAAAAGCATCCGCGACGATCATAATTCTAGCTCCTAAATGATGCATCGTTAGCCCCCCCGTTTGTCTGAACTTATCTGCTAAGTCTACTAAAAAAAAAGTAGCTTGTCTATATCATCTATGTATCTTCATAATCGACCGTCTCCACGTCCCAACCTGTGTTCATTCAATCTCACATGCCAGTTTTGTGAAGGGATTCCGCCCCGTCGTTTCACCTTTTTCCAAGTTATGATCTTCGGTTCGGAACCTACCACAGAATCTTCAATATCTATTATATTGGGAACACGGAAACTACCTCCAATCTCACGTTGTACCCCATATATATGTTTTCTTTTCATTCTTGCTCCCCCTTGTGATCTGACGGCCTCATGCCTCTTTATCCTCTTAATGGGCAAAAAAAAGAACGCAAACCGGGATTCATCCACAGCTTGCGTGCTTCGCGAGTTTAGTATGTAACTTTAATAAATTTATGTTAACAAAAATAAAAACCTTTGTCTATACATAATTTATAATTTGTTGTCGAATTGGGGCAAAACTTGTCACACCTTTGATTTTGCCCCTCCTGAAAGGTTCATCACATTTACCGGATATACGGATTATTAGCTTTCTCATAACCGATGGACGTTTTGGGACCGTGACCGGAATAGACTGTAACGTCATCTCCGAGCGGGAACAATTTGTTTTGAATTGAATCGTATAGATCCCGTTCCCGCCCACCCGTCAGATCCGTGCGTCCAACGCCCTGACGGAATAGCACATCCCCGGAAAAAAGATCTTTGCCACACAGAAAGCTGACACTTCCGGGTGAATGGCCCGGTGTATGGAACACCTTGAACGTGTGCCCGATCAGGTTCAATTGCTGACCTTCCGCCAAATCATATTCGGCAGGACCGGTTGAGATTGGTGGAGATGCCTCTGGCCACATCAAGGAGCCATTCAGCTTAGGAGATGTGAGCCAGTCTTGCTCCAAGGCGTGCAAATACACCGGGCATCCTTTGGCATTGCGAATCTCCTCTACTCCTCCGATATGGTCAAAATGAGCATGAGTCAGTAGGATAGCTTCAATAGTCAGAGACTCAATCGCCCTCAGCAAAGGACCCGGATTCATTCCTGGATCAATAATAATGGCGCGCTGTGGATCATCCCCTTGAAGCAAATAAGCGTTCGTCTGAAGTGGACCGAGATTAAAGCTGCGAATAGATAGCACCATAAGTTAAAATCCCGAGATCAGCTCACGTAATTCCTGAACAATCACAGGATGGACCTCGGTTCCCTCCCCATATTTTTCAGCCATTTCTTTACGAGCAACTGCGATTTTTTCTTGATAATCATCGGCTTCCCGATCTGGATTTTCACGTTTGAATTCGATCATAATTTGTTGGACATGTGCAGGGCGTGGTCCCCAGTGGCCAAGTACGTGACCTCCTGTATCCGCAAAAATCACAATCGGTACAGCACGTCCGCCCATTGTCAGGAAGTCATCCATCAGCGCCTGATGGTTTTCCAAGATTAATACTTCGGTCGGAATCCCGCTATTCTCCAGGGCACGGAACACAACTGGCACATTGCGTACCACATCCCCACACCAGTCGGCAGCCAAAATAAGCACGCGCAGATCATCCCGATGGTTCAGGCTTTCAAAATACTCTCGATCCTCTTCGCGATTCCACACAAACTGATCGTACCCAGAGCGGAAGGCTTCTTTGTTCTTTTCCATGCCCTCCATAAACTGTTCAGGGCTTAAGCCCTTTCCGAAGTATTGCGATACATTACTACGGCTCATGTTATACACTTCCTTTTTTGTTTTTGGACAAAATCCATTTGATAACAAAATAAATGATCAAGAGCGCAAGGGCAACCAGCAAAATCGGTTTGATGTAAGGTGCTGCCACTTCGTCAATTTGCTCCCACTTGTCTCCTAGCAGCATACCTAAATATATAAACAAAACAGACCAAGGTATAATCGCTAGCGTTGTCAAAATAGTAAAACGCCATACGTTCATTCGAGCCAACCCGGCAGGGATTGAGATGGCATGACGCACAACAGGAATAAAGCGAGCTGTGAAAATGACCCCTGTGCCGTATTTGTTAAACCAGGCTTCAGCATGGTCGACATGACTTTTTTTGATAAGTATGTATTTCCCGTACTTATCTAATACCGGTCTGCCGCCATAGCGTCCAATCCAGTAAATGAACAACTGGGCCAGAACCCCGCCAATCGTTCCAAAAACGACTGCGCCAAAAAAATTAATATGACCCGAGGATACTAAAAAGCCACCATAAGCGAGGACAATTTCGCTTGGAATGACCTCAACCATCAAGCCTAGCATAATACCAAAATACCCAAGACTACGAATGATCTCAAACAAATAATTAATGATACTAGATATTTGGTCCAATTCTCTTCCCACTCCCTGCCTGTTTCTCTATTTTCATTAGTGTATCACAGCGGCAGAACAAGTCGCCACTTCGACCAAATAGGGAGGTCAGTGACCCCGGCTCCTCTGCCCGCATAAGTTGGGAGAGAGAGGAGGGGGTACAATATGCCTCCCGGCAAATTTCCCAAACATGACAATTCACAATCCCGTTTACCCACGGCTCGTGGTATCCGCCGCGCATGTACCAAAGAGTTGTATCGAACCTGCAAACGTCTGCCTGTTCACATTGCTCCTGATCTGGTCAAGCAGGGCGAGGAGCTATACTGCCGCAAGGTCGTCGGACACCTTATCTGGATTGCGGAAAACCATAGTAATCGCAAACTACTATGCGACTGGTGGGACGAAGATGTCAGCGAGGAGCTCGCGGCATTGTGGAAGGTGGATCGCGATGTCTTGTGCACCGCTTTTAGAAGCGCCTATGGCGGATAGATGTTGGCGTACTGCAACCATGAACTGTAAACTACAAAAAAGTGGAGCCACCCCGCAGTGGCTCCACTTTTACTATATTCCTAGCTATGTGTCTGCTTCTTCCCCGCTCCTTCGGGAAGCAAATCCGCACAAGCGCGTTCCAAATAAGGATCAGCATGAATAAAATCCCGAAATGCTGTGTATTCACGCCACAAAACGGATTGTTCTCCCGCCTGCCCTTTGACGGCACGAATCAGAATATTTTTAGGTGTATGCTCCATGTCGATAAATTCCAATAGCTGTGTCCGATATCCCATCATATCCAGCAGTTTGGCCCGGATTCCATCCGTTGCCAGTGCAGAAAAACGCTCCTTTAAAATACCGTGGGAAAGCAAAGGCTCCAATACTGGATTTTCTAGTTGGCTGAACAGCTCATGCTGGCAACACGGAACCGACAAAATAACGGATGCTCCCCAGCGGACGGCCTTTTCCAGCGCCGCATCTGTTGCTGTATCACAAGCGTGCAAGGTAACAACCATATCCACCTGTTCCAGTTCGTTATAGTCTGCGATATCACCGACCAGAAACTCCAACTGTCGATATTGCAGCTTTTGAGCCAGAACATTACAGGTTTCAATGACATCTGCCTTCAAGTCCAAACCAACGATCTGCAATGGTCGCTTTTGCTGTACAGCCAAATAGTGATACAGCGCAAAGGTCAAATACGATTTGCCACAGCCAAAATCCACAATCGTCAATGGGCGGCCTACCGGAAGGCTGGGCAATACATCCTGCACCATTTCGAGAAACCGATTAATTTGACGAAACTTATCATACTTGCGGGCCAGTACCTTACCGTCCTCATTCATAATCCCAAGCTCAATCAGGAAAGGAATTCGCTCCCCTTCTTCGAGCACATATTGCTTTTTGCGATTATGAGACAGGTCGGCTTTACTTTTGCTCGGTGACTTTGTCAGAATGGATACTTTATATTTTTTACTGATCAGCACTTGGTAGTCTGCATCCTTGGCGCATAGAAGTCCTTGGCGGAACGTGTCCTCAAACAAGGCAGTCATTCGCTCATTAGCTTCGTCAGGGGTCAGATTTTCATGAATGACTTTGTTGCTGTAATGAAAAGCAAACTGGTAATGCAGCTTGTTTTTCAATTCCACTGGTTTGATTTGTACTTTAGTAAAAGAAGCATCCTCCCGTTTGCGAAGCTGACTCAGTGTCGCTGTTATGAGGGATCCTCCCGTAGTCAATTGGTATATAAGTTCGCGCAGTGAATCCAAAAGGTACATCTCACTTTCTTTCATGTAATTGGGTGATCTCGGTCAAACCCTCGGTGACTTCCTGGCGTGAAATTCCACCCAGCTCCAGCTCTGCATTGGTCTTATCCAGTAAGTGACTGTAAAACGCCTCCGCTTCGGATAGAAGCTCTGGCTGCTCCCATGCCAATCCAAACCAGACATCGGCGGCTTCGTCCAGCCTGTTTTCTCGCTCGTAATGAACAGCCAACAGTTTGCTGGTTTCAGAGGGAAGCTCATATTCACGCACCAGTTTTACGATACACGCTATTCGTTCAGGCAGGACCTGCAGATCACGAGTCGCGCCATTCGTATCGCTGTACAAATATAAATGAAGAGATTTCATCAAGATTCGTATGCCCTCGTCTGTTCTACTGGTTTCCAGGTAAATCACGGCTTCTTCCTCTAAAATGCGAGCCACCTGCTGGATCTTGTCTGCTTCAATTCCAGGGCCCAATCGGAAAAGCTCAATAATTTGTTCCGGCGGCAATCGTCTGAGCAGATCTGAACGAAGACGAAACTGCTTGTTGAGCAGATCATCTAACTGTTTTAGCGCTTCGACATGTTTATTTTCACGCCTTAGACCGAGCACCGATGCTACTGCGGATGTCAATTCTTCCATCATACTAAGCAAATAATCTTTTCTAAGCAAGCCGTTCCCTTCCTTTCATCCCGATGCCTAGACAACCAGAAACTCTGTCTTCTGATTGTAAGACATCCTTGTCTAAAAGCCAAATGCCCTACCATGCAGAAATACCACTTATAACCTTCACCCTCAGTTAATAACATCAATAATCAGGTAGTCAGAATGCTCACATATGACAGTGAATTCCTACGGTACAGTACTTTGTAGCTGATCATGTGACTAGCGAATGACGGTTTTTTTTAAATCAATATTGCTTCTTCGTTAGTGTTGTGATATTTTTGTTTCACACGAAACAAAAAATAATCAGTATATTTAAACATCCCACAAAATAATTCATAATAATTAATTTCTTTAGAAACAAAATTTATATGAATATTTTTGTGAGAAAGGATGATGGAGTTTGGGTAAACAATTTAGCTCGATATTACCGGAACATCAAGAGTTTATACAGCGGCAGCACATTTTCTTTGTAGGATCAGCACCGCTATCCAAGACAGGGCACGTTAACCTTTCCCCCAAGGGATATGATTCCTTTCGTATTCTATCGGACCAAAGGGTAGCCTATCTCGACTTGGCGGGAAGCGGCAACGAGACAAGCGCCCACATTATCGAGAACGGACGGGTAACAATCATGTTTTGTGCATTTGAGGGCGCTCCCAGTGTACTAAAGCTCTATGGTACTGGTACCGTCGCACTGCCCGATACTAAGCAATGGAATGAACTGTACCCTCTCTTCAACCCGCTTCCCGGTGCAAGACAAATCATTGTTGTGGACGTTCATATGGTGCAGAATTCATGTGGTTTTGCGGTTCCCTTTATGACATACACGAGCGAACGGGAAAAGCTGAAGGAAGTCTCGATTCAGATGGGAGAAGAAGCACTTAAAAAATATGCCTATGAGAAAAATCTGGAGAGTATTGACGGTTTGCCGACAGCGTTTGCCTTTAACAAAAGCAATATAAATTAGACACCTTACACACCTAAAAATAATTGACTACCCAAAAACCGGAACCTTCTAATTATCACATCAGAATTGTTCCGGTTTTTGGGCTTACCTTAGTCTACTTTTTCAAGTTTTGCTCTAAAAATGTCAAGATGGTGTTCGCTAATAACTCCGGTGCCTCGAACAAGCTCATGTGACCTACTTCCGGTAGGCTAACCTGAGTTACTCCGGCCCGATCTGTTGTAAACGTCCGCGCTGGAGGAACCGCCTGATCCTGCTCACCCGCTACTAAAAGGGCTGGCAATGCAGAAGCCGACAACACATCCCGCCGATCAGTACGCTCGCGCATAGCCAGTGATGCTCCGACGGCTCCTTGTGGTGGTGTTTTGTAGCCAATTTCTTTGACTTTAAGTAATTGGCTGGACATTGACTTCACATGATCAGGAGCAAACAGTCCCGGTACGAGTCCATCTACAAAGGTCGTAATCCCCTCCGTTTGGATGGTGGATACAGCCTTATTCCGCTTTTCTTTACCTTCATCCGTATCTGCATATGCTGTGGAATGAATCAGTCCAAAGGCTGTAAGGCGCTCTGCATGTCTCTGCACT
Organism: Paenibacillus sp. Lou8.1; assembly: GCF_024213565.1. Taxonomy (NCBI): domain Bacteria; kingdom Bacillati; phylum Bacillota; class Bacilli; order Caryophanales; family Paenibacillaceae; genus Paenibacillus; species Paenibacillus sp. Lou8.1. The sequence goes on along the minus strand of NZ_JANAVN010000008.1, from coordinate 287,033 downwards.
GCCGAAAGGGCAAGATAGCCTCCTAGGGAGTGACCAAACCAAGCAGCCTGAGGAATGTCCAATTGTTCTTGAAGTTTAAGCACATCATCTGCCATTTGATCAATAGTATAGGCTCCTAGTGGAGCATCGCTGCGTCCGTGTCCACGTAAGTCTGGAACAATACAACGATAGCTTGGGGATAGCAAGGGAACAACCTCATCCCAGTAGGAAGAGCTTCCGCAAAATCCGTGCAATAGAATGATCGGATCTCCTTTTCCCTGTTCGGCATAGCAGATCGTCGTTCCTTCGCATAATACCTTTTCCATGTGGAACCCTTCCTTCTCTGTATATAATCTATTGGATCTGAATATATTAGTGAGTAGAACATGCTGATGTATATTATTAAGCAGACCATCAATATCTGAAACGGTAACCCTCTGGAAAATCTTGCAAAGCTGTTTTTAAACCAAATTCATAAGCCGCCGCATTAGCAATATGCGCAGCCATGGTCATGACCAAGTGAAGCGACGTCATTTGGAGTGTCCAATAGGGTTTGGGACTGCGCTCATTCACAATCGCTGCAACACTATAATGACCAACAGACGGCAGAGACAGCCCCACCGATCGCGCAGGAGTTAGCGGTTCACGCGCAATAAGAAACATTCCCGTTGAGCCGTGCTGTCCAAGACAAGCATCTATGGCGATCACATGATGATCTTGGGGAATGCACTCCAAGTATGAAACCAGATGATCTGCATCACAGGGCTCCGTCATTGTGCCAATCACGTGCGGAAAGCCTTGCTCCTTGAGCATGGTGCCTACCAGTGGCCCGAGTGAATCACCTGATGAGCGATCTGTACCGATGCAAACAAAAGTCAACTTATCTATAGCATGCTGATGATGAATTTCTCGGAAAAACGGCGCGAGTCCATCTCGATCTGTTTTCTTTACATTATGTTCTAAGGACGAGCGACCGGGTGTGGAAGCTCGATTATACAAAGACAACTTTGTCCATCCTCCTTGATTCGGTTGTATATCAGTAATCTGACTTTCAGTACATTCTACAACAAAAACATGATACAATACAGGCAACTTCCCCTGTTATGAAAGGATGGAAAATTAACGATGGATTTGTCTGTACCGTCTCATGCCAACATTGAGTATATGATTGAGGGTATTAAAACCAAGCTCCGTATGGCGAGTGGTGCTGCTATGCAGGCATCCGCTTTCTCGCTGGAGCAATACGAGGACATCCATGATGTCTATGATATGGTGATAAGCAAGCCTAACCTGAGCATTTCAGAGGTTGAAGCTATTGTTTCTGAACTGGGTAGATTGCGTAAGTCCTCCTGAATTAGCTTATAGGAATACAGCTTAGCTGTATTACAACCTACATCATGAACAACAGCCTTCATGATAGTGGCCCTGTCAGCGTAAATAAAGCTCGTATTCCCGCTCGTCTCAACAGACGTGCAACGCGGGATACGAGCTTTATTTTTTCGATTGCATATATGCATTTCCATACACTTTTTCACTCACTCAAGGATGCTTCAAGGCAAATCCGCAAACACCAATTCAGATATATCCTCATTGCCTGTTGCTCGTATCTTTAAGTTACAGCTTTTTTGAATTCGCGCGGCATCGCCAGGCCCTAACTGAAAATCCCCATCCCGGCACGTAACTTCCACATGACCGTTAACTACATAGATGTGGGTGCGGCGCTCCTCTTGCTGCGGATATTCAAGCTGCTGTCCTTTTTCCAATCTGCTCAGATACAGATTTATATCCTGCGCGATGGATAACGCCCCCTCCACTTCTGAACCAGACACAACAGGCTGAAGCCGATTTAGACGTTCACTGTGCTTGAATCTTTGCACCTGATAAGAAGGCTGAATGCCAGGACTCTCGGGTAAAAACCACATTTGCAAAAAACGAACCGGTCTTTCATCCCCAGTATTTCGCTCTTCATGTTCAATTCCGGTGCCTGCACTCAGAACTTGGATCGAGCCGCTTTTCAAATCCTGCTCATGTCCTAAGCTGTCGCTATGATGCAATTGGCCTTCAATTACATAGGTGACGATTTCCAAATCGTGATGCGGATGTCTTTTGAAGCCTTGTTGCGGTTCAAGCTCGTTATCATTATGGGCTAGCATACAGCCAAAATGGGCATTGCTCGGATCTTCATAATCGGCAAACGAAAAGCTAAACTCACTATGAATCCACCCTTTATTTGAGGTATGTCTTTCTGCCGATGTCACTATTTTAATCATCCTTAACACCTCCATGGATTACAGTTCCGTAAAGCAGCTTTGCTTCGTGATGACTATTCCACTTCCGGCCCTGGCATTACAAACGCTGTGATACGATCCCTTTACCCCGGGCTTATATGCCTCAATCAGCCTGTCGTCGCCGTCGGGTTTTGCTCTTAAGTTCATTATTAGTTAAGTTAATAGTACGAAAAATTAAATCTATTACAGCCATAAGGAGGAGATTTATTACATATGCTATCCCATGAACCCCAACCATCCCGGTTCCTACCAAGCTATTTGCGTCGTAGTCTGTATGCATCTATTATCATGATCGCTGTGTTGCTTCTCATCGCCTACTCTGTGAAGTGGATTGGCACAGCTCCTTTTCTATATTGGGATGAACGCATACAGGATGCCGTTTTTCCAGACACAGCAGCTGCTCGTTACCAACTGCTAACCATCGCTATATTCATTACATCTTTAGGTTCACTCCGCATGTCGTTGATCATCGCCCTCGGTGCTGCTACCTTGTGTTGGGTCAGCCTTCGTTCAAAAGCTTATTCCTTTGCGATCCTAAGCAGCTTTACGGCGATGTGGGTGCTAAATACGCTCATTAAGGAAATTTTGCAACGGGAACGCCCGTCACTTCAACATTTGGTTGAAGCCGGGGGTTATAGTTTTCCCAGCGGTCATGCGATGATTTCCATGGGATTTTTCGGAATGATATTTGCCATTTGGGCCATAGAACGAAAGATTCGTGGGCGTTCGCTCTTTCTTCCGTGCGCTCTGGGTGTACTACTGATTCTTTTGATTGGATTAAGCCGCGTATATCTAGGCGTTCACTTTCCTACAGATATTGTGGGTGGCTATATTGCAGGTATAATTTGGCTGGTGTTTACCGTTCCTGTGATCTATTGGCAAGCGCGCATGCAGCTTCCTTCCACCCCCCACCGGTAAATGTCCGAGACGGCTTTTTGTTTCACTCCGGGTCACGACGTTTATATACGAAGTAAGCAAGGCACAGCAATATCAAAGCTCAGCATTCATCAAAAACGTTATGGTTTTGTGAACTTAGGATAAGGGAGGCGATCCTTGTGTGGGGAATTGTACTAAGTATTGTAATGGCTATTATTATCGGATTGATTGGCGATGCACTGGCTGGTCATGAAATGCCTGGCGGCATTGCCGGCTCTATGATTGCTGGATTTGTAGGAGCTTGGCTAGGTGTCATGCTATTGGGAGACTGGGGCCCGGTCATCGGAGATTTTGCAGTCATTCCAGCCATACTCGGAACCGCATTGTTCGTGTTCTTGCTCGGACTGGCGTCCAGGCTATTAAGAAGGGCTACCTAACATTTATATATATCTTTTATTCTTTAATTCTATAAGAGGAGTGATATAACATGAGTAACATTGACAATCAAAATATGGCAAGTACTTCAGGTTTTGCAAAAGGTTTATTTATTGGAGGTTTGATTGGTGCTGCCGCAGCCCTGCTGTTCGCGCCGAAGCCGGGTCGTGATTTGCGTAGTGATCTGTCTGATAAAATTACAGTCGTCTCCGATAAAACAAAGGACGTGGCATCTGTAGTGAGCAGCAAAGCGACAGATTTGGCCAAAACCGTTTCCACCAAAACAGCAGATGTAGCCAAAACGGTATCCGAGAGCAAAGACAACATCGTATCCAGCGTAACCAAAGCTTCTGCAGATGTCGCTAATGAAGCAGCCAAAGCGGATAAAGAAGTCATGGATGCAACGGCTCAAGCGGCCAAGGATACGCAAAAACAATTGAATGCAAATTCCTAACAGCTACACATTCTGATGGCAAAAAATAAGCCCTACACTGAACAGCCAGCATGCAAGAAGCTGGCTGTTTTTAAATGATAGAAAGGCTGGGATGACAATGAACAAGCCAAATTCCTATGGAGATGATCTTACCGCGAACAACAAAAGAACCTTTCATCCCCTACAGACTCAAGATCAGCCAGATGAAGTTTCATCCAAGCAGACTTCTTCTACTCATAATCATGTTAAAACACATGATCAGGAGAGAGACTTTGATGTAAATGAACATCCTTTTGAGCTGCGCCATGAGGTCAAGCGGCTTAACAAACGCTTAGATCAAATAGCAGATACGCTCGAAAGAGCAGAATTCAAAGATATTCTGGAGAACTACTCCAGCACTAAAAGAAGAATTATGAGCAATCTGACCGCAGGCATTGCACGTGGTCTCGGTCTTACGCTGGGCACAGTGGTCATACTCGCCTTGCTCGCTTGGTTGCTCAGTTTCCTGGTGCAATTAAATCTTCCGGTCATTGGAGATTTCATCGCCGAATTATTAGGATATATCAAAATGAGCCAAGGTACTAAGTAATCGTCCTTATCTCATTTAAAAACGATCCATCGTAACCGGTAATAGACTCCTCAAAGAGCCTCCAGTTACGATGGATCGTTTTTTATTTTTATATTGTAACGACTGTAATCAGCCGTTACAATTTGTTGCGCTTGTTAGCCTTCAATAAGTCTCCTGTCCACCCCTTCATCATCAGCCAGCCGTACATTCCCGCCATACTTAGCAATGTGGCAATAATCACGGTTGTAAAACCCCAGCCTGTTTTAATCCAAGGCATATTTTCAAAGTTCATGCCCCATATAGCGCCCACTACGGTTGCTGGTGTAAATACGGCGGTGACAATGGTGAGCGTCTTCGTAATCTCATTCCCTCTAAATGCGGAAATGGCATCGTCAATGGAGATCAATGTGTCGATTTCCTTTTCATAATGCAGGAAAAGTCCTTCCATCCGAGTAACACGGTAAAGTAACTGCTTGAAAAAGCGATTCTCCTCCAGTTGATCCAGATATGCCTCCCGAGAAGCCGTCACCAGCTCTGAAAAAGGAATGAACATATTGCTCCAATACAACAGCTCGAAACGTGCATTCAATATAGAATCCATCAGCGTACGGGCATTCCTTTTCTCCATCTCCTCTTCCAGTCTTCTCAGGTTGATCTCGAACTTATCCATACCTGTATGAAAATAATGAAGCACGGCTCTCGCCAATACAAACATGCCGTCAGCTGCATCCTCACACTGTTCCAGCATTTTTTGGCGTTCCGCGGTGTGCATGATTTCACGGGTATTTTGATCCAGATTTAACGTCACTAACTTTTGGTTTAGAACCAGAAAATAAAACTTGTTGCAATTACGCTGACTGTCGATCTCCTCCTGAACGGAGTAAATCAACGACCCGTACATTAAGGGTTGATTGCCATCTGGAAAGCGCACAGATATAAAGCTGGATGGAATGTCCTCTACCTTGTCCAGCCATTCTGCGGCTTCTGGGAGCTTCTCCTTCAAGTGCTGTATGACCGAATCTTGCCAATTCCCAGCACTGATGTCCCACCATTCCCATCCTCCGCGAAAGGAAGAAATCTGTTCAAATGCTGTCATGGATTCCAACCTTCCTCCCAACCTTTTTGCTTTATAAAAAGGACACGCTTCCCATATCGGAATAACGTGTCCTTACGATGTGACGCCAAATATGTTAAGCCAAGAATTCCGCGGTCTTCTCATGAAATAGAGGAATTAGACATAATCTGCTTCAGCTTTTCCGTTGCCCGCTTCTGAATACGGGAAACGCTCATCTGCGATACGCCCAACGTCTGTGCAATCGCACGTTGAGATTGACCGTCCTGAAATGCCAGAAGAAGCACCTTTTGTTCCTGCTCCTTCAGTTGGCTTAAAGCCTGCTGCAAATCCATTCGTTTTTCCACAGTGTCATAATCGTTAGCATCCGAGCTAATGAGCTCGCCTAACGTAGCTGCACTCTCTTCCTGGGATAAAGGCGAGTCCAGTGAAACATAGTGATAGCACTCACGGCCAGCAAGCACCTCAATCGTTTCTTCTACGGTAAGATCCAAGTAGGTCGCAATCTCGTCCACATTGGGTGAGCGTTCCAATTTAACGGTCAGTTCATCAATAGCATGTTGAACAAGCGCACCCTTTTCCTTAATACGGCGAGGAACCTGGATATACCAGGATTTGTCGCGCAAATAATTTTTCATATGTCCCAGCATACTTTTCATAGCGTACGGTTCAAATGGGATACCCAAGCTGATATCGTATTGCTGAAGCAGACGTATCAAAGCCATCTGACCGGTCTGATATAAATCCTCGTATAAATCCGGACGGTTACGGGAGATCTTCCCGGCAGCCATCTTGACCATCGGCTCATACTTGCGGATCAGCACGGTAGCAATCTCGTTATCTTTTGTTTGCTGGTACTCCCAGATTAGACCAACGGCTTCATCCATCGACTCCGGGGGAGTTACCTTTTCATTCATACTCTTTCCTCACTTCTGGTCAGGCGCTTTACCAGCACCACTTCGGTGCCTTTTCCTGTCTCATTCAAGATATGGACATCGTCCATAAGCGCCTGCATGAGATAAAAGCCTAATCCGCCTATCTGCGCATCATTCAACTCCTTGTCATGCAAGGATGCGATACGGGACGGGTCATCCACACGTTCAAAGCTCTCCCCTTCATCTTTGACACGAATAGACAACGAAGCTTCATCAAATTCAAATGTTACTTCCACGACTCCCCCCTCATGACCATATGCATAAAGGACAGAGTTATTACAGGCTTCCGATACAGCCACTTTCATGTCTTCAATATCCTCATAAGAGAATCCCATTTTCGCGGCAATACCGTATAAATTTAATCTTACAATATCAACAAAGTCAGCAGTTGCCGGCAAATTAAGAACTACTTTTTGAATTTGAGCATTCATTTCTTTTTCTTTCCTTTCCTATTGGGAATTCTCCTGGGGGGCAAAGAATTTGGCAATACCGGTCATATCAAACAGCTTTTGAATCTGAGGCGGTACCTCTTGAACTGTAAACCGGGACTCCATCCCATGCCTTGCTTTTAAAATAGATAACAAGATACCAATACCCGTGCTGTCAATGTATTTAAGGTCTCTCAAGTTAATAATCAAATCTTGGCTGGACTCCCCCACCAAAGGCTCCATCACCAGACGAAAATCAGGTGCTACCGAAAGATCCAACTCTCCACTCAGATAAACGGTATTTACACCATCGGTTGTTTCTGTAATTGCATTAAATTTCTCATTTTTATTTGTATTCATAGGCCTACTCTCCCGAAAAAAGATTTCCCTACATACTAACCCATTATACGAGCGTTTGAATCACGGTATAACTTTTTAAACACTACCAAATGCCACCATCTAGGCTTCATTGATTTGATCTTTACCCGGCTGCATTGGAAAATGGTCCGGAGAATGCCGTAGCAACGCCTGTTTTACACTGCTGATTTTAACGGGCTTACTAATATAATCGTTCATCCCAGCTTCAATACATCGAGGCTGAATACCCTCCATGACGTTAGCCGTCATGGCGATAATGGCAGGTTGGGATCTTCCCGCCAATTGTTCACGCACTCTACCCGTACACTCCAGACCGTCCATCACAGGCATTTGCAAGTCCATAAAGATATAGTCATAGTCCTGATTCGCCATGACCATATCAAGCGCCTGTTGCCCATCTGCTGCCACATCTGAAGCTAAACCGAGCTTATCCAGTATATTAACCATTAGCTTCTGGTTGATCGGATGGTCATCCACCACCAGTACAGGTTTACGACTTGGAGACTCCTGATGTGGAATTTCCCAATCGTGGCTGGACTCCCCCTCCAGTTCATTTTCCTCAGCAAAGCCAAGCTTCATTGTAAAATGAAACGTCACGCCTTGTTCTCCACTCGTATCTACACGAATATCTCCGCCCATCATATTCACCAAGGTTTTACAAATGGCAAGTCCTAACCCGGTACCACCATATTTACGCGTCATTGAAGAATCCAGTTGGGAAAAGGGCTGAAATAGCCTTCCGACCTTAGCCGAATCAATGCCAATGCCTGTATCCTTCACAGAAAACTCAACGGTAAGTCCATTGTCACTGTGCTCTTTGACAGATGCGAAGACATATACCCCGCCTCGGTCTGTAAATTTGACGGCATTGGATACCAGGTTAATCAATACTTGTCGCAATCGCCCCATATCTCCATATAACACCGGAGGCATCTGTTCATCGAGAAAATAAACCAGCTCCAAATTCTTTCGGTTGACTTCTACTGTAAACAGGCTGAAAACTTCCTTGATACAGGAAACCAGATCAAAAGGATATTCCTCTACCTCCATTTTGCCTGACTCCAGCTTGGTAAAGTCCAGAATATCATTAATGACCGCTACCAGCGCGTCTGCGCTACGACGGATGATATCAGCATATTCCTGCTGATCGGTCTGCAGCTCTGTCTCCATCAGCAGATCAATCATGCCAATAACACCGTTCATAGGTGTGCGGATCTCATGGCTCATCATTGCCAGAAATTCCGTTTTGGCATTGGCAGCAATCTCTGCTGCCTCCTTGGCGGCAATCAGTTCGCTGTTCATCTTCTCAAGCTCCTGCGTCTTGTGGTGAAGCAGCATGGATTGTGTCTTCAAGCGTTTGTTTGTCAGATACATTTGCACGAAGCCTTCAATTTTGGACTTGAGAATTTGAGGGATGAACGGCTTCACCATATAATCAATACCACCGGCTGAATATCCCGCAAACAAATGCTCAGCTTCCTTGCTGTTAGCTGAAATGAAGATAATCGGAATATCCTTTGTTTTCTCTCTGGCCTTGATCAACTTTGCAGTCTCAATTCCATCCATACCCGGCATTTGTACATCGAGGACTACGAGTGCAAATTCATCTTTTAATAGACATCGCAGTGCTTCTTCCCCGGATGTGGCCTTTACTAGATTATATTGTTCACTCTCCAGCACCGCCTCAAGAGCGAGCAGGTTCTCAGGTCTGTCATCTACCAGCAATATATGAATCGGTTCATGAAGCCCCATGGAATCCTCCTAAGCATCTCTATTTAATCTTCCGGTATATTTTTTCTATCCGGTCCAGCGGCTCGTAGGAATCACTATAATCGGTAAAATGTATGGATTCCTTGGCCCCAAGCACCAACACACCAAAATGACTCAAGCTATCATAAAACAACCCATGTACATGGTTGCGAAGTTCGTCGTTAAAATAGATCATGACATTCCGGCAAAAAATCACATTGAACTCGTTAAAGGACCGGTCTGTCGCTAAGTTGTGCTCCGCAAAAATAATATTTTTCCGTAAAAAAGGATGAAACATCACTGAATCATACTTGGCTGTATAATATTCAGAGAACGAATGTGTGCCCCCCGACTCCAAATAATTTTTGGTATACAGCTTCATTCGGTCGATCCCGTATACGCCTTCCTTCGCCTGCTGTAAAGACAGGTTATTCATATCCGTCGCATAAATGCGAGCCTTATCATATAAGCCTTCCTCATGCAGCAAGATTGCCATAGAATATACTTCCTCACCAGTGGAGCAACCTGCATGCCAGATTCGAATGTACGGATACGTTCGCAAAATAGGAATGATTTTCTGCCTGAAATTCAGAAACAGCTCCGGATCACGGAACATCTCGGTTACCGGAATGGAAAGGCTTTGTACCAGTCTATCGAAGGCGCTGCGATCATGCAGCACCTTCTCCTGAAGTCCTGATATCGTGCTTACGTTCTCGGACTGCGCATGATAATAAACACGCCGCTTAATCGAAGGCAGAGCATAGTTACGAAAATCGTAGCCGTACAGCCGATGTATACCTTCCAGCAACAGCTCAATCTCAATCAATTCCCGCTCAGTATCATTCGATTTCACTTCATTAGCAGCATTATCCGCCATATCCTTAGATGTCATAATCTCTCTCCAATTCCTAAATAGGTTTTGCCTATGCCGCTCCAATCATGTGTCGATTTATATTACCCATTTTTTTGGGTTACGAATACAACCAAACCCGCATTAATGATAAAAGCTGTTCGGTTTGAATCGGTTTTTTCACATAATCGGAAGCGCCTGCCTCAATACACTTGGAACGATCATCCTTCATGGCCTTGGCTGTCAGGGCAATAATAGGCATCTTCTCGAATTGTGGCATTAGCCGAATACGTCGCATCGCTTCATATCCATCCATTTCCGGCATCATCATATCCATCAGCACCAGATCAAAATCAGGTGTCTGTTCCAGCAGTTCCAGTGCTTCTCTTCCATTTTCCGCAAAGGTAACCTCCATACGATAGCTTTCCAGCACACTGGACAGAGCAAATACATTGCGAATATCATCGTCTACCAACAATATTTTTTTACCTTCAAACAGCTCTTCCTTGTTGTATAGCTTCTGCAAAATTTTGCGTTTGTCCTCAGGAAGGTTCGCCTCTACACGATGCAAGAACAACGTTGTTTCGTCCAAAAGCCGTTCCGGCGATTTAACATCCTTAATAATAATAGACTCTGCATATTTACGAAGTTGCGTTTCTTCTTTGCTATCCAGATCTTTGCCTGTATAAATAATGATCGGCAGATCAGTTAGCTGCTCATTCTCTCGAATACGATCCAGCAGTTCAAAACCAGTCATATCGCTCAGCATCAGATCCAGTACCATGCAGTCATACCGCTGGGTAGCCAGCTCATTTAGTGCTTCCTGACCTGTCGATACCGCCGTAATGGCAACATCATCATGATCGATCAGCTCAATAATGGATTTACGCTGATTATCATCATCTTCAACCACAAGAAGACGTTTGACCATCTGGTCCGTATACGATTTGATATGTGAAAATGCCTTATCCAGACTTTCCTTCGAAGATGGCTTTTTGAGATAGGCAATCGCGCCCATCATCAAGCCCTGCTTCACATCATCTATGACCGAAATAACATGCACTGGAATATGACGTGTCGATGAATTTCCTTTTAGCTCGCCCAAAATGGACCAGCCATCCATCACAGGTAATTGAATATCTAATATAATAGCGTCCGGCAAATAAGACTGAGCCATGTTGAGCCCATCGTCTCCTTGGAGAGCGATCAGGGCCTTAAAACCCCGGCTACGGGCCATATCGTACAAAATATTAGCAAAATTAATATCATCTTCAATAATCAGCAGCACTTTATCCTGCGAGGTAATCTCGTTTCGGTCGTCCCCCGGATGTATAATGTCCGCCGCTTTGTTTTTCGAAGGCATCTGATATAATGGCAACCGTTTAGCAGGCATAATCATGGGAAGATCCGTTTCTGCCGAGGCTGCGACATTCTCAACATCCGAATTCACAACCGTACCGTTAAATTCCTCTCTCGAATGAGAATCCATATCCTCAGCCGTTGGCGTTTGTTCCGGCAAATACAATGTGAAGCAACTGCCCTGTCCCTGCTCGGATTCCACCGTAATAACGCCGCCCAACAATCTGGAAAGCTCGCGGCTGATCGACAGACCTAGTCCTGTCCCTCCGTACTTCCGGCTGGTTGTACCGTCTACCTGCTGGAAGGCTTCGAAGATCAGATCCGTTTTATCGGAAGCAATCCCAATGCCCGTATCACGCACAGATAGAGCCAGATAGGCTCTTCTTGGATTTAGCAGACCAGGAAGCTGCTCTCCGTTTGCCCGGGATACATTGAAACGAATAGAACCTTCCGTGGTGAACTTGAACGCATTGGACAGCAAATTACGTAAAATTTGTTTGAGACGATAACCGTCACTGATAATGGCATCCGGCAGGTTCTCTTCGATTTGGGTATGCAGTTGAAGCTCACGTTGGGCTGCAACCGGAGCAAAATTCTGCTCCACAAACAGTTCCAGTTCCTTCAAGTGGACCGCTTCATGGTTAATATCCATTTTTCCAGCGTCTACTTTGGATAAATCCAGAATTTCATCAATCATTTTCAACAAATCGGCGCCTGACATATAAATGGTTTGTGCATATTCCACTTGCTTTGGCTTGAGATTGCCTTCCTTGTTCTCAGACAAGAGCTGAGAAAGAATAAGCAAGCTATTTAGCGGAGTACGCAGCTCATGAGACATATTGGCCAAAAACTCGGATTTGTATTTGCTTGTAATTCCTAGCTGCATTGCCTGTTGCTCCAACTGAGCTCGTGCATGTTCGATCTCGTCGTTCTTTTCTTCCACTTCTCGAACTTGTTCTTCTAACGCTCTAGTTTTGGCAATCAGTTCAGTATTAAAATGCTCCAATTCTTCTTGTTGACGTTGTAACAATTCCTCTGAACGCTTGAGTTCTTCTGTTTGCTCCTCCAAATTTTCGTTGGAGCGCTTGAGTTCCTCTTGCTGAGTTTGTAGCTCCTCAGATTGGCATTGCAATTCCTCAGTAAGTGCCTGGGATTCGCGCAGCAATTGCTCTACACGCATCCGTCCCTTGATATTGTTCAGAATGATTCCCAAGCTCTCTACTAATTGAGCAAACAGCTTGGTTTCCAGATCACTGAAGCGATCCAGTGACGCTATTTCTACAGCACCGATACACTCATCCTCGAACAAAATAGGAAAAATCATAATTCCCACTGGCTTACTTTCTCCTAAGGCAGAGCCTATGGACAAATATCCGTCAGGAGCCTCTGTAATCAAGATCGGCTTACGATCCAGAACACATTGTCCGAGCAAGCCTTCGCCCACATGGATAACGTCCCTAATCGAATTTTCGCCAGTCACCTTTGCATAGGAACCGTATAACTTAAAACGGTTGTCTTCTACATCTTTCCCTTGCAAATAGATGGCTCCATAGCTGCCTCCCAAGATGGGCGTAAACTCACTAATGAACATCTGAGCAACCTGCTCCAGTGAATTTACGCCACGGAACAACTCAGTCACCCGAGCAGTATTGGCATTAAGCCAAGTTTGGTCCTTCTGCGTTTGAAGGACGGAATGTTCAAATTTCCGCTTTTCTTCCAAGTCTCCGGCCATTTGTTGAAATACACGAGCGACCTCACCAATTTCATCTTTGGAGGCAACACTTATTCGGCTGATGGCCCTGTACTTTCCCTTGCCAAAACCATTAATCATGAGATTCACGACATTTAGACCTTTGGCAATGCTTGGGAGCACCCACAAAATAACCAGTAAGCCCATGATCAGGCCGGCGGCCATCAGAATTGTGGTAATCTGCACAGATTCTTCATACGCCAAATTGGCCTGCTTCATGTCGCTATCAATTTCCCGATCCTGAAAAACGGCAAGGGCATTAATACTATCCATCGCCTCTTCTTGGGCAGGCAAACCAGTACTATTGCGGAAAGCGTTAGCCTCATCAATACGATCTTGCCCCAACAAAGAAACCAGTCTTTGTTCGTAACTTAAAAATTCATTCCACGCGACGGCTACCCGATCAACCTGCTGTTGCTCTTCACTGGTGCCGGAATTCGTTTGCAGACTAGCCAGCACTTTCGTTCCAGTAGCCGAAATATCGTCCAGCTCGCGTTTGGCCTCACTAACGGAGGAACCTGGATTCAAGATCAGATTGGCCATCACTTTGGCCATATCATTCACCTGCCCGCGAATAGCTGTTGTTTTCCGGACCTTCATATATCGATCCTGATAAACCTGGTTTAGCTGTTCATTCAGGCTCCCCATCCGGTCATAGCTGATTAGCGTCAGCACAAGGAGGATCGCCATAAGCGATCCAAAGCCGATCAGCAGTTTATTTCTGATTTTCATGCAAGCTCTCTCCCTCTTTCAATGAAATCCAGATCAGGCACTTATCATCATCGCGATCCTGTGGCGTCTCATTACGAAAAAATGCATCCAGCATCGCTTCTTCGTTCCATTCCTCATACTTACGTAGACACTCAGTCAGATACTCCAACTGCTCCTCATATTCACCTTCCACCGCTTCCAGCAAGCCATCCGTATACAAAGCGATATGTCCAGTTCCTTCATAATGAATCGTGTGCATTTCTGCATCAATCTTATCAAACAAACCAACCGGGCTACATGCACGGTCAAATTTGGTAATGCTGCCATCCTGGTTGAACAGCAAACCGGGAGGATGTCCCGCATTTACATAGTCAATTCGCCGTGAACGGGTATCAATCACCATATAAATCGCCGTAAAATAATACTGTACCAGCTGCTTGCCCAGATCCAGTTGATTAAAACGACGATTCAGCTCTTGTATGACTTTCTCAGGCTCCACATATGTGGTCACCGTATCCTTAAGTACAGACGCAATGAACATGCAGAACAACGAGGAAGAAATGCCATGCCCCATCATATCAAGCAAAATGATGGCATATCGCCCCTCCCCTAACGGATACCATGAATATAAATCCCCTGCCAGTTCAAAGGAAGGCTGATAGAGCGCATTCACTTGCAGCACTGGGTCATGGATGGCAGGACTAAGCACCGCCTGCTGCACCATCGCGGCCAGCTTCAACTCATCCTGAATTCGCTGATCCCGATCCTTATGCCAATCCTTCTCCTGTTTGAGACGCAAGGCAGACCGGATTCGCGCCATGAGCTCTACCTTGTTGATCGGCTTCGTGACGTAATCGACGGCTCCCACATCTAGAGCTTCGGCCAATTTTTTGGAATCTCCTACCGCCGTTACCATAATAATCGGGATATCTTTTAAATGCTCATATTCCTGCACAATACTGCAAGCTTCAATGCCGTCCATTTCAGGCATCATCATATCCAGCAGCACCAGATCAATATCGGAAGGACGGGGCCGAAGACTAATGGTACGGTCGCCGATTCCCAGATGCTCCAACATTTCTGCGGCCGAGCTAGCAGAGATCACATCCCGATAATTTTCTTTTTTCAGTATTTCACGAATAATAATGACATTCGTCGGGTTATCGTCAACAATTAGAATTCTCATTGGCCTCTCCTTATCTGTAACTCATGTATTATACTATACCTGCTTAAACGGCAACACCCTTGTTGATTGGAAGTAGTGTTTCCGTAAGAAGGCATTCCAAAAACATAGATAAGGAATGAGGCTAAAACCCCATTCCTTATCTATGTTTTTGGAGGACCCGCGAAACACTTGTGCTGCGGTCAACATCCTCTTTTTCGAATCTAATGTCACTCTGCTTTTATGTTGAACAGCAATATCACGCTTTTTTAGCAATGACCAGCACTTTACCCTGATCCAGTTCTTTTTCATAAAAGTCAGCTTCGGTATCTGTAAATCCCAAAGAAGTAATTTTAGCGCGAAGCTCATCGCCACGGGAACGGAACAAGTTGGCTAATGAATCGAAAACGCCCTCTTCCTTAATCCCGATTTCCTTGGCATCCACCGTATCGGCAATACGATCTGTCCGATCCTGATCATGAGCGAGCACGAACACATCCTCATAACGATAGCCCGTGTTACGCAACTCATTTACTGCTTCAACGGCTTGTACACCGTTATCTACCACTTTGGCATAAGATTTATGATTGGTCTGATTCATGTTTCTCACGCTCCTTTAAGGATTGACTTCTCTGACTATTACACTTCACATATCCATTTGAAACTTCCATGTTATGTCACGCCTCAAAAAAATCGATTACCACTCCGTTTCATCAAAAAACTCAACATACTTAGGTTTATCAGAATTCTCATCCATAAACACTTTGATTGCACGTTGTCCGCGTACATAGACCTCTCCGTCTTCCGCTGTGAATTGCGAGCCACCCAGCGCCTGATCCAGCGTTTTCCGTTGCAGCGGCAGCCACTTATCATTTACCTTGATTCGACCAGCAGCAGGATTTACATGCACATAAGAAACGACGTCCTCACGCATACCTACGACAACATCTGGATATTGGTATTCTGTAGAAAGCAGCAGCATATCCTTTTTGACTCGTTGTGGCTTGCCTAGCTTCTTCAACACATCCGCACGGGTGTCATCCAAAGATATGCCATTTAAGGTATGAAAATCTGCTGGTACAGCATGTGGAGCGGGTATCGTCTGCACAGTCCTAACCATATGCCCCGCTGTTTGCGGGGAAACGGTTTGCTGAACCGTATCCTGTCCGGAAAAGGGAGTGAGCAAACCAGCAGCTAGTAATAACGTCTTCATCATAAATCTCACCCTTTCAATGAATTTCCTGTAGTTTACGGTTCAGCCACTATGCTACTGACGCATTTTCTGCCACACCCCAGCAGCGATGTCTACATAACCCAACCAGTTTTTACCCGGTTTGGCCGCAGGTTCCTCATAAGTCGCATTGTAGCTCTGAACCGTCCGCTCCGTTGCGGTCAAAGGTCTATTCGGTGTCGTTGCCTTGATCGCGTGATCCGTTCTGGAGGTATTACTCGTAGCGCTATGCGATTTCTGAAACCGTGTCATTAACGCTGTTGAAGCCTGCTTGGCAGCCAGCGTCACTTCGCTGAGTACCTCTCCCAAGTTTCTAACCGATTCCATCACTGGCTCCACTTGCTTCAATTTATGATCAACGTCTGCGGTGATGTCATTCGCATGTCGAACCGTTTGTTTTACTTCATAACTCAGTTCATCTATCGTTTTTTGTACATCCTGCAAGGTTTGAGTCACCTTATCCAGAGAGCCTTGTGCTGCTTTTAACGTTTTGATGAGGAAAATAACGAGAACTGCAAATGCGATAGCAATAATAAAAATGCTGACCTGTGTTAACATAGCGTAACCTCTCTTTCGTCTTTCACGATGATGTTTATGATTACTGCATAGTTACCCTTTAGATTCAGACACGAAACAACGTCCAGGCTGGCTTCTTCTCCGCTCCAAACGTTATGATTCACGGACTCTCGCACCGTTTAAAACACCATATAACGATGGCACAGCCACGAATAATCTATAGAAGTCATTGTCATCTGCAACCACGCTCTATCGGAGCGTGAGTATGCCACATTATATACAATTAAAGGAGGATACAGAACATGCTAAAATGGTCCGCTTTATTCTTAATTTTTGCTGTGATCGCCGGGATCTTAGGTTTTTTTGGTATCGTCGTGTCCATAGCTGCTACAATCGCTAAAATATTATTTGTGATATTTCTGGTGTTGTTCGTCATTTCACTCTTTACCGGAAGAAAACGGGTTTCATAGTTATCGGATGCTAGCTGCACAAGAGCAATATTCTAAATGTTTATCAAAAAAGGATGTTCCCACCCTGGTTAACAGGGCTGTGGAACATCCTTTTTTGATGCAGCTTTTTAACAGTTAGCGGCGCTTTATTGAATCACGCTGCCCCCAAACAGGAAACGATCCTGCCAAGGCTTGCTGAAATCCGTAACTTTTACACCGCCACCCGCTACAGAAAACGTATGGAGAAGCTTGTTGTCTCCCAAATATACAGCTACGTGTGTAATCGTTTGGGAGGAATTATCCAAGGACGTGTACGCCCCGGAAGATGCATTATAATTTGTAAAGAAGAGCAAATCGCCACGCTTCAGCGTAGTCATGTCCGTATTCGGCTGACTGTTTTGCTTGATCCACTCACCCTGTGAACGAGAATCTGCCGGAAGCTGGATACCTACAGCCTGACGGAAAATTTGACGGGTAAATGCCGAGCAATCAAAAGTAGCCGTACTGTTGCGATCTGAACCATATTCATATGGAGTTCCGAGATAAGTCATCCCCGTGTTAATAACCTGCTCTATGGCAGCCGCTGCATCACCGGAAAACATGTTCATAGTTGACACAGGAGAGGCTGTCGCAGGTATTACGGTAGTATCAGGAGTGGTTGTCACCGGGGCAGACACAGGCTGCTGCACAACAACGCCCTCACCAATACGAATATACTGTGGAGACGAGCTGACGTAGCCCACCGTACCATCAGCTTTGGTAACCTTGAACCAATAAGCATTACTTGGGTCGGTAATCGTTACGACATCCCCTGCATTCAAATAGCCCAAAACCTCGGAAGAAGTGGATGCCTCCGCCCGCAAACGAACGGACGTTTGAATCGTGGCTTTCGTTTGACCGGCAGAACTATTCACTGAGGCCACTGCCTCTTTAGCTGAAACATTTTTAACTGACTCTGTGGCTTCCGATTTACGAGTGGTAGACGGGGTGACAGCAGCAGCGACGCTGGTAGCGCCAACTTTTATGTACTTGTCGGAGCTGCTAGTGTATCCGGTTACTCCATCAGAAGTCTTGATCTTATACCAATAGCTGTTGGTTTTCTCCAATACCGTTACGGCCTCTCCCTGCTTCATAAAGCTGACTACATCCCCTGTAGTCGAAGGACCGGATCTAAGCTTTACAGCCGCCTGAATAACCGCCTTCTGTCCTGTGGATGCTGTTGATGCGGCTGCGTCAACCTGACCCGGCGCCACATGAATTGCTGCCAACAGCGCGGCTGACGTCATGAGCATTCCCATCACGCGTCTTCTCAATGTTGCACCTCCTGGCTGTTTTTACGAATTTGAAGAGCATATCCAATTCCGACGAATATAGCCGGACATGCCTTCATTATAGTAAAAGCAGCAGGAAGAGAGATATAATCCAAACGTCACAAAAGGAAGCGTATACGCCTTTTGCATATAGGTCTAAAGTCACTTTTAATACTAACTATTTAATAATTAATCTATAATTTGGGTTCTACATGGACATGGACATGCATCGTGTTATGAACCTCTTGCAGGCGTTCCTCAATCCGGTCGCTGATCCGATGCCCTTCAATCAGGCTGAGTTGCGGATCCACCTCAATGACCACATCCACCAGCGCATGATTTCCGTGTACACGTGCCTTAACGTCCCGAATCCCCTCTACTCCAGGTATACAGGCAATCGTACTCCGTAAGTCAGACAGTTCTTGCTCATCAAATCCATCGGTCAAGCTGTGCGTGGAATCCTTAAAAATATCCCATGCTGTTTTACATATGATGAATCCTACCGCGATCGCAGCTACAGTATCCAGCCAGGGTAGCCCGAACTGTGCGCCGATAATGCCAACTGCTGCCCCAACACTGACAAGTGCATCCGATAGATTATCCTTGGCCGCTGCCAGCAAAGCCTTATTGTTAATTTGCCGTGCTAGTCTGTTATTGTAAAGGTACACTCCCAGCATAATCACCGCACAAATCACAGCTACACCCGCGGAGGTGATATCCGGTATTTGCTTTCCGCCCTTAAAAATGCTCCCGATCCCATCAATAAGCACCTGCAAACCGACGACAGCCATAATAAAGGACGCCAGCAGCGCCGCGATCGTTTCTGCCCGAAAATGTCCATAGGCATGGTCAGAGTCCGGTGGTTTTTGGGAAATTCTCAGCCCCACCAGTACAGCAACCGACACTACAATATCGGTGACATTATTGAAGCCATCCGCCCGCAACGCGCTAGAAGCAAATATATATCCGCTAATCAGCTTAAAGGCGGACAGCAAGAGATAAGCAGCAATGCTCACCCACGCCCCACGCTCACCTTTTCGTATTTCTTCATAGACATTTACCACAACGTAGGACACTCCTTCAAATATATAGTTTCCAGCAGAACGATCTCACCGGGCCCAAAATAAAAATAGCAGCATCGCTGCCCTGAATAATAACAATTTGTCTTTGGTTAACTGTTATTTTCAGGATAGCAGACGAACTTTGTGTGGGTCTAGAGAAACAGTCTTTCCGCTCTGCATCGCTGTAGTAACAACGAAAAAGTATTGCCAGACCCCATTCCTGTAGGTTACACAAAACATTTTTTCCTTCACACAAAAAACATACGTTTTCTCTTCCAACCCACCCGAGATGTGTGTTATCATTGTTGCCCTTGTCCCTTCTTTTAAAAACGTATAAAATGAGGACACAGCCGCGTTTTTCTTCAATCCAGCATGATTGACATGAATCTGGCGGCAACAGGAGGAATTTATTCATGAGCGATGCCAATGAACCACGTAAAGTTAATCTCGCAGATGCCATTCGGGAAAAGCTGGCACAAAAAAAACAGCAGTCCGGCGCTTCACAGCAGGGCGGCTTTCAAGGCGGTTCCACCAAAACACTGAAAAGCCAAAATACGAAGAAGCCGAACAACCAACGCCGTCGTACAGGCGGATCATAATCCACCTCATAGCCTTAATAGGGTATCAAAGGTCTGGCGTACCTCACTGCCAGAACCAAGTAAGCTATGGGCATGGTACAAAAACGAAAAAGAGGAGTCTCCCTGCCATCTTAATGGCCTGAAGGAGCTCCTCTTTCGTTTATCTAGTTGCTGAAGTTAGCCGATTTCTACCGGATACATACGTTCACGCAACTTTGTGATTTCTTCATTTTCCAAGTACTCATCATAGCTCATCGTACGGTCGATTACGCCGTTTGGTGTAATTTCCACGATGCGGTTCGCGATCGTTTGAATAAACTGGTGGTCATGCGATGTGAACAATATAGTACCATCAAAATCAATCAGACCATTGTTCAGCGCTGTGATGGACTCCAGATCCAAGTGGTTGGTCGGTTCTTCCAGCAGCAACACATTGGCACCGTTCAGCATCATTTTCGCCAGCATACAGCGAACCTTTTCGCCCCCGGACAGCACACTTGCTTTCTTAAGCGCTTCTTCTCCAGAGAAAAGCATACGTCCCAAGAAGCCGCGCAGGAACGTTTCGTCCTGATCCTTGGAATATTGACGGAGCCATTCCACAAGATTCATGTCCACACCTTCAAAATAGGTGGAATTATCTTTCGGGAAATAAGCCTGGCTAGTTGTAATCCCCCAAGAAAATTCTCCGCTGTCTGCTTCAATCTCGTTCATCAACACCTGGAAGAGCGTCGTTTTAGGCAAACCGTTCGGACCCACAAACGCGATTTTATCGCCCTTGTTCACAACCAGACTGAACTCGTTTAACACTTGCTCGCCTTCAACGGTTTTACTGAGACTGTCTACGGTCAGCAGTTGTTTGCCCGCTTCACGCTCAGGCTTGAAGTTAATGAACGGATATTTACGGTTTGAAGGACGGATATCGTCCAGCGTAATTTTATCCAGTTGCTTTTTACGTGAAGTTGCCTGTTTGGACTTGGAAGCATTCGCGGAAAAGCGCTGAATAAAGGCTTGCAGTTCCTTGATCTTTTCTTCCTTCTTCTTGTTCGCATCACGAGTCAATGCAAGCGCAAGCTGGCTGGACTCGTACCAGAAGTCATAGTTGCCGACGTACATCTGGATTTTACCAAAATCGATATCCGCAATATGCGTACATACCTTGTTCAGGAAGTGACGGTCATGGGATACAACGATGACGGTGCCTTCATAGTCCATCAAGAAATTTTCCAGCCATTGAATGGATTCGAGATCCAAATGGTTGGTAGGCTCATCAAGCAGCAAATTGTTCGGACGACCAAACAACGCTTGAGCCAAGAGAACGCGTACCTTGTCGTTCCCGCTCATCTCAGACATATTTTTATCATGCAGGTCACGCGGAATACCAAGACCGATCAGCAATGCAGCTGCATCCGGCTCGGCATCCCAACCGTTCAGCTCTGCAAATTCGCCTTCCAGTTCACCGGCACGCAAACCGTCTGCTTCGGAAAACTCCGTTTTAGCGTACAGCGCATCCTTTTCCTTCATGATTTCATACAGACGCGTGTGACCCATAATAACGGTTTCCAGAACCGGGAATTCATCGTATTCATAATGGTTCTGCTTGAGGACTGCCATCCGTTCGCCCGGTGTCATGTGAACCTCACCAGAATTGGCTTCGATTTCACCGGAAAGAATTTTCAAAAAGGTGGATTTACCCGCGCCATTCGCCCCAATCAGGCCGTAGCAGTTCCCAGGAGTAAATTTGATATTTACGTCTTCAAAAAGTGGGCGTTTACCATAACGAAGCGTTACGCCGCTTGTACTGATCATATAAGCATACCATCCTTATCATTAGTAAAGTGCTAAACACAAAATTACCGACGGCAATAGTATAACACACAAAAGATCGGATTCGAACCGTAGTATAAGCATAACCGTCCCTGAATCTCATCCAATATCTTATAAATAAAATAAAAAACGCTTCTGTCTCCACGATTGTCACGTGACAAACACATGGACCAGAACCATTTTCATGTTTTAAATTCGTTGAGATGCCGTGAGGACAGACGCGTTATTCAGTCGCAGCATTGATTGTTCTGTGCGCTGGTAAACGTCAGGAAACCCCGACACCTATCGGAATGAGGTACATGCCCGCTTCATCATCCTGTTTGATTACGACCTCCACGTCATAGACCGCCTGGATCAGCTCAGATGTAACGACCTCTGTAGGTGGGCCGTTCGCTATAATACGCCCTTCCCTCATGGCAATCATCACATCGCTATACCGAATAGCCTGATTGATATCATGCAGCACCATCACGATGGTCAGTCCATGTTCCTGGTTTAACTGCCGAATGAGCTCTAAAATTTCAAGCTGGTAGTACATATCCAAATAGGTGGTCGGCTCATCCAAAAATAAAATTGGCGTCCGCTGTGCCAAGGCCATTGCAATCCATACACGCTGTCGTTCTCCTCCTGAGAGCTGATCCAACGTGCGAGTTCTACGTTCGTTCAGATTAGTACAGGCTATCGCCCACTCGATCGCTTCCTCATCCTCATCACGTCTCGCTGTGAACATATTCTTATGCGGCAACCTGCCGAAGCTGACGAGTTTTTCTACAGTCAAGTCGGAAGGTGCCTCATTCTGCTGATGGACTACTGCCAGTTGACGGGCCAGCTCCTTGGGCTTGTAGTGGGCTATCTCCTTGCCGTCCAGAATCACCTGGCCCAAGCGGGGAACAGCATTGTTGGACATCACGCTGAGCAGCGTCGATTTGCCGCATCCGTTGGGACCAATTATGGTCGTAATCCGTCCTGACTCAATAACAGTATTAATAGCGTGCAGACGATCCGTTTTCCGATCATATGAGAAGGTTATATCCTTAATGTCCATAGGTGCGATCCGCCTTTCTGATCAGGAATATCAGGAACGGCCCGCCAATGACGGCCATAATAATAGAAGCCGGGATTTCATTGGGAGCAAGCACTGTCCGCCCCAGTGTATCCGCGAGCAGCAACAGCAAGCCGCCGCATAATGCGGAAAATGGAATCAGCCACTTATGATCCGAGCCAACCAGGTAGCGGGCACAATGCGGAACGAGCAGGCCGATAAAGGCAATTACTCCTGCGATGGCTGTAGCCGTTGCTGCAAGCAGCACTGCAATCACAGAAATCAAAAGTCGTGCGCGCGTTACATTGAATCCTAGATTTTTAGCTGTTTTATCTTGAAGGGACAAGAAATTGCACCAAGAGAACACGAGCATGGCTAAAATTAGCCCAATCCCGCCATAAGTCACAATAACCTCGACATCTACCCATTTTTTCATAGACAAGGTTGATGTAGTGACCTGGTTAATACTGGTGACCGCATAACTGCCTCGATAGTTAAACGACTGACCTAGACCGGAAAAAATAGCGTTCACAGCTACCCCGATCAGAATGAGACGAATCGGATGCAAGCCAGATTTCCACGAAAACCCATAAACCATTAGGCAGGCTAACGCACCGCCAATAAATGAAAAGAACGGCATCCAGAAATAAAGCGCCGGAAAGACCGTCACCGCAATCAGCGAGATCAATGCCGCTCCCGAAGAAATGCCGATAACCCCAGCATCCGCCAGCGGATTTTTCATGACGGCTTGCAGCAAAACACCCGCTACTGCAAGTGCTGCACCTGCCATTACGGACACGAAAATTCTCGGTAGTCTCAGGTCCTTGACCACATTCACCTGATCATCTGTACCTGTCCACAATCCGGTCACCAACTGACTCAAATCCACCTTGAGACTGCCTGTCATCGCTGAATACAGCATGACGCCAACGAGCAAGACAATTACAACAATAAAGCTCCAACCTTTTTTGGACATGTCATCAGCTTCCTTTAATTCGAAGGATACAGCATTTTCATCAGCTCATCCAGCGCCGAGTTTGCCGCTAAATTCCCTGTTGTGCCAAACAACGGTTCAGGCAGATCATAGACATGCCCATTTTTCACAGCGTTGAAATGCTTCCAGATATCGTTAGTTTTGAACTCTTCATCGAACATTTTCACTACTTCATCCGGCATCCCGTGTGCAGCGCGCAAAATGATATCGGGGTTGGATTGCTGCAAGGCTTCGGTATTGTGGGCAATGAACTCCACCTTCTCGCCCTGAACCACATTGGTTCCGCCTGCAATTTTAACCAGATCCCCAATATAGGAATGCTCGGTAGCCACCAGATAGCTTCCCGGTACTCCCAGCAAAATCAATACTTTAGGGGATTTCTTCCCTTTGATCTTTTGTTGAATCTCGGCTACTTTCGCATCCAAAGCTCCATTAATCTCTTTGGCCTTATCGGCTTTGCCAAACGTGTCTCCCAGCTTTTGAATTTCTTTTTGCATATTCGCGAGACTTTCAAAATTTAAAAATTCGGCATTGATTTCCAAATCTTTAAATTTAGGCTCCAGATCATATTTCAGTGTCGTCACCGACAGTACGTCCGTCGGCTTCAATGACATCACTTTTTCCATATCAGGACTCATCGGATTACCCACATCAGGCACATCCTTGTAACGGTCAGGCAGCACTTTCGTGCTTGTCGGCTTGCCTGCCAAATCCAGGCCCAGTGCATCCGTGATTTCCGCAATGGCTACCGTAGTCGCCACAATACGAGGAGCTTGAGCTTTACCGTCAGACGACTTTCCGGTTGCATTAGATGTTGCCGCTGATTTCGAACCATCGCTCTGGTTCTGCCCGGCCTGTGCCCCTCCCGAACATCCAGCCAGCAACAAGATCACGATGCCGATTAACATATACAAACCAAACGTTTTTCCTTGAGCCAATGCTATATACCGTTTCATGAAAATCCAGTCACCTCAATTCAAAATATAGAAAAACAGTAGGAGCCCCAACCTTTTCGGGTATGTAAATGCTGACAAGTCTTGATGCCGGGGCACCAAGACTTGCTCGCATACAAACTTTGCTGTTATTCAGACTTCATCGATTATCACAACCTGAGGCTACTTCGCTTTTAGGCTTTCTTCATCAAATTGGAACTGAACTGTATACCAGTGATCATACGGCACTCCGCCAAGGACCAAACCAGGCACAATGACGTGTGTGTAAGCACCCATTTTCTGAGACAAGTCCCCTACCTCGAATTGAACGACACGTGTATCGCCGGATGTCGAGATTACTTCCACATCTTTCAGGGTACCGTTTTGCTCCACTTGGAGAGCTGGCATCCAGGAGCTATTTTTCAAAGTAATTTGAAGATAGCGCTTGTCTCCCTTTTCAATCAGTGTAGCTGGCTTGTCGAGATAACCGTCCATAACGGAAGCTTCACTCGTTTTATCTTTAAATACATTGTAATTAATCGTGTATTGCTTCTCGGAAGCCGTTTGAACCGGTTGCTCAACTACTGGTTTTGTTTCAGCCACAGATGCAGTTGTTTCTGCTGCCTTGTCCGTAGAAGCTGCTGTTGGTTCAGTTGCGGTTGCAGTTGTAGCTGCATTGACTCCCTCACCTTTAAGCGATGCACGGTCAAATTGAATCTGTCCGCCGAATTTCTCATTTAGAATGTGTTTCTCAGGCAGATATACCTGTGTGTACACACTCAACTTTTTATCCAGATCAGGCACTTCGAACGCAATAGTGTGCGTATCACCTTTGGTGTCCGAACCCATAATCGTAGGATTGGCATAACGGCCTTCAAAATCCGTTTGGAATAGCTTCAAAGCCTGGTTGTCCGTAACGGTTACATGGGCCTGCACCTTACCATCTTTCACAATCAATTTCGCTAGATTTTGTACAAAAGGAGCCGCTAGAGAATCCTTGTCCGTTCCGTTTGCAAGCACACGGAAGTTCGCAGTGTACTCTCCATCGGCTAAGTTATTTTTCCCCTGTTCTACTTCGTCTGCTTTGGTTTCGTTGTGATAAGACACATTACTGGTATCGAATTTAAATTCAAAATCGTATACCTTCTCTACCCGATCCTCAGTCTTAAAGACCATCGGAGTGGCACTTGCCACTTTAGGGGCTTCATAGACAACTAGTTGGCCTTTCACATTGTTTTTAAAGTCATTTACGCTAAAACGAACGTGCTTCGTATTGCTTGCTGCATCTTCCTGGGTCACTTCTGCGTCTCGGTAGTCCCCGCTTGCGTTGTCCCAAATGCGCAACGCCTTCACTTCATTACTGTTTTGCAGCTTCAGACCTACAAACCGTTTGTCGCCTTCCACGACCAATTGCGCCGATTCGTCAGTGATGAAGCGTTGAGCCGGAGAATCCACTCCTGTGGAACCATCAGACAAAACGATACTGAATTTCAAAGCATATTTGCCATTGACAAGCTTGTCAAAATCCAATTTGACGATAGGATCTGTAGCTCCTGTTGAGGAAGGCTCGACAAAGCTGCGAATAGTAGCAGGCTCGAATTGAAATTGCACATCATATACGTGATCATATGGGATGCCGCCCAAATCTAATCCAGGTACAATGACATGCGTATTCACTGTCACTTTATCCGACAGATTTGGCACTTCAAATTGTACTGTTCTTGTATCTGCGGATGTCGATTGCTCAACCACCGGAGCTTCTGCACCATTTACTTTAAAGGTTTTGATCCAGCTGCTCTTGTCCATTTTGATCTGAATCACATTTTTACCGGACTGTCTTAGCAGCGTGGCTGGTTTTTGCATATAGCCATCCATCACAGATATTTCATTGCTTCCGTTTTTAAGTACGGAGAAATCAATGCTATATCTCCCGTTTTCAGTCACGGGAGTTGTACCGCCATCAGTCCCTTTTACCGTGATGCTGCTGCGGTCAAATTGCAGACGAAGCTTATGATCCATCTCATAAACCCCACCTGGATAGGTCGTGCTCACATGTACTTGTGCATTCAAAATCGCGTCCAAATCCGCTACTTTGAATTTCACAATACGCGTATTGGCTGTCTTGTCCTCACTTACAATATCCGCATCTGTTAACGTTCTGTTTTGTTCTGTTTTGAACTCCGTTACTGTGGTGCTATCTTTAATGGTAAAGGAGACTTCTTTTTGTCCCTTCGATACCGTCAAAGTCGCTGGAGACAACAGATATTGTGCCATCGCTGACGCTTGATCTTTTGTGGCGTGCAGCGCGTTAAAGTTAATCGAGTACGTTCCATCCGCCAAATCTGATGGTGCGGGTACAGAGGCCAGCTGAAGATCTACGTTATAAGTATTCACGTAGCCCAGCTCAGGCCAGTTGATGCTTACCCATGCGTTCAGCTTGGCAGGCAGATCTTTTACTTCAAACTCGATCATTCGTGTATTCGCAGTTTGATCTTCACTTACAACAGAGGTGTCGGTTAACACTCCATTTTGCTCTACCTTGAAACCATCAATCTGCTTACTGTTCTTTAATATAAATTGGACATATCGTTTACCACCATGCTCAATTAGAGAGCCTGGTTTCTCCGTATACCCATCCATCATTGACTTTTCATTGCTTTCATCTTTCAAAAGGGTAAAGTCCAAATCAGCGAGTTTCTCTCCTGTATTAGGAGGCGTTACCGGTGGTGTTACAGGTGGAACCGTTGGATTCTCCGTTGAGTTTTTAAGTCTCAAACTGGAAGGATCAAACTCAATCCATTCCTTCACTGAACGGTCTGGATCAGTATCTACATACCATGGAGAACTGCTATTAAATCCAAACTCCGTATTTACATTTTGATGAAAATCATAAACATCGAAGCTTACAGTCCCGGAAGTTTTCCCAGAATCCACCTCTATTTTTGCGGGAACTGTTTCCCCGTTTTGTTCAACTAAAAATTTCGAAAGACCTTGAGATTCCGCAAACTTAAATGAAAAATGGTATTTTCCATCCTTAATGATCAAATCTCCAGGATAGGTATAGTTTGTTTTGAAGCTTGAATCCCTAGTGCTACCGCTGACTGTCTTTCTTAAAGGTTTGTAATCGATCAGGTATTCTCCATCTGCATAGGTCGCATCAGTAGTGGTCACAGCATTGGTAGGCTCAGCATATGTGCTGGGCACTTCTACCGGAATCTCATAAGTAGCATAAGTAGCACTAGTGACTGTAGTGCTTAAATCGGGCAAATTCGACGAAGTGGACTCACCCTCAGGTGTTGCTCCTACATATGGTGAAAATAAAGAAAACAACATTAGAATAGCAGCAAATGTCGTTATAAATTTGTTAAATCGGCTTTTCAAGGTGATGTATCCCCCTACTTAAAATATACTCATTTGGAGCTTTGAAACTAAGCTCCAAATGAGTATTCAATTCAAAATTATATTTTCAAAAAGAAGTCTTAGATATCGCTGTCGTCGAATTGGAATTGAACAACATAGTCGTGATCGTACGGAATACCACCCGTGTATTCTGCAGGCACACTTACATGCAGTTTAACGTTCAATTTTTGAGACGGGCTAGTTACAGGGAATTCGACTATTCTTGTATCCCCTGATGTGCTTACTACAGTCGCATTCACATACTGACCGTTTTGTTGAGTTTTGAATTCAGTAACCCAAGCACTCTTGGTAATAGCTACTCTCACTTTATATTGACCATTCGTAACAATCAGTGTGGCTGGTTTTTTCACATAACCATTTGTATCCATGTAAGATGGCTGAGTCGTTCCATCTTTATAAACGGTATAAGGCAATTGATACGTTCCATTAGGCAAAGCCGCGTTCGCTTTATTGTCAGAAAATGGAGCTAGTACCACAAAAACAAGCGCTGCCATCAGTACAGTAAGCATTACTTTTTTCAAAGACAATTTTTCCATACGATTCATAATCATGTTCATGTTCTTAATCTCCTTTTACGTTTTATTTTGGATTAGATTTCGTCGAATTGCAGTTGTACATCGTACTTGCCTGTGTAGCCGATTACTGGAATTGTAATTTCAGCGTAAGCATTCACTTTTGCATTCAGATCAGCAACTTCGAATTCCACTACACGAGTGTTGTTCGCAGTATCTGTGCTTACCACAGTCGCATCTTGCAATACGCCATTTTGCTCTACTTTGAACGTTGTAATCAGATTGCTGCTTTTCACAGTCAGACGAACGACATTTTTGCCATTAGCTACCGTAACCTGAGCAGGCTTCGTCAGGTAGCTATCCAATCGAGAAGTTTCATTGGTTTGATCCTTCAGAACGGTATAGTCTACGTTATACGTGCCGTCGGCTGCTGCCGCTTTAGCTGAGAATGGAGCAACGAGTGCAAAAACAAGCGCTGTCATGATCAATGCTACAAATACCTTCTTAAAAGAAAATTGCTCAAAGCGATTCATTACCATATTCATATCTACACACACTCCTCCATTTTTTATGCTTCAATTTGTGTTGATTTTATGAACGATAAAGATGGCTTGAATTTACTTCTTGGAAGATTTAGTTGATTTCGCTGACTGGACGGCTGCTATTTTTTTGACGCTTTTGGGATCAAAAGCGAAGCGGATCGTATAGTCATGATCGTAGTTATACGCAGGGACAGTAACATGAATTTTAGAGATTAGCGGGCTGTTCACACTCGTAATTGGAAATTGTACGATGCGGGTATCGGTTTTGGCATCCTTATGGATGACCTTTGTATCGATGATTTCGCCTTTGTAATCTACTTTAAACCCAGTTGTCCATTCGCTATGATTCAGCTTAATTTGCATGGTCATTTGACCTTTTTTTACATACAACTTAGCTGGTTTTTCAAAATAATCATTAGCCATGGACACCGAATCATTTTCTGCCTTGAGGATATTGTATTTGAGCGTGTATGTACCATCCGCCAATTTTGGAGAAGCCGCAGCGGCTACTACAGATGACGAAGTTGGCCAAAAGCTCAGCACACTCACCAGCAGAAACACAGCAATAATTGCAGAATACCCCTTCTTCATTTTGACAGCAGTCCCTCCCCACGAGAATAAACTAATTGATTATCATTCTCAATTGATAAGTAAAAAAAATAGCTCTTTTTGAGCCGTGTCTTCCCACCTTTCTATTCCAGAATTTCGCAAAATAAAGTAAACCCATCACCAATATATCTTACACTTTTCGAAAATGTCAATATGTATTTGCATGTACATAAACCCTTGATATATGCAATTTTTTAAGAAAAATTTGTAGTTCCTTCTTCTATAATTCGAATATAGCCCTTTTATTTTTAGTTCAAAATTTATTTAAAAATTTGCTTTTTTCAATTGACAATCCTCAGTGATATTCATTATCATTCTCTTATACATAAATGAAAATGATTATCATTATTGTTTAACTTGAAAATTGCAGGAGGAATAACATGAAATCTTATGTGTTGTGGTCATCCGCAGCGCTTTTATTGGCAGTTACCGGATGCAGTAATGGTACCTCGACCGCAGATCACAAACCAGCCAGTACTTCCGTATCCACCGCTTCAAGCACGACAAGTGGCGCGACGATTCAAGTTACTGATTTCTCAAAACGGACATTGGCCTTTCAAAAGGTCCCTCAACATATCGTTGCGCTCAGCAATGGCGATCTGGATATTATTTACGCATTAGGCGGGACAGCCGTGGGCAGACCCAACTCCAATGGACCTTCCGTCGTACCTGCTGCTGAGAACGTTCAGCAAATAGGCTCCACTCATGAAGTAGATCTGGAGAAAATTACGATGCTCAAACCGGATGTCGTACTAGGCAACTATCCTATGAATGAAAAAGACATCCCAGCCATTGAAGGAGTCGGTTCACAGCTGCTGCTGACGGGAGCCAATTCAGTTCACGATATTCAGTCGCAAATTACGCTGTTCGGACAATTACTGCAAAAACAGGCTCAGGCCGTGAAGCTGAACCAGCAAATTGACCAACAAGTAGTTAAGCTGCAAAAGGAAACCGCTTCTGCCTCAAAACCGAAGGTGTTGCTGGTCTACGGAGCCCCGGCTACGTATATGGCGGCACTGCCAAATTCATTAAGTGGAAACATACTGGAAGCTGCGGGTGGCTCCAACATCGCCGCTGATTTTCCGGGCCTGCAAAATTTCCCGCAATATGCGCAGCTGAACACAGAACGCATCATACAGGCTGACCCTGACTACATCTTCATCATGACCCATGGCAATACGGAAGATGTTAAAGCCGCATTTATGAAAGAAATGCAGGAAAATGCAGCTTGGAACGGAATCCGAGCAGTCAAAAACAATCAGGTCGAGGTTTTACCTTCAGATCTGTTCGGTACGAATCCGGGCACACGTGTCACTAAAGCGCTGGATTTGATGCATCAAAAGCTGTATCCGGCGAAATAGGCGATGGAGATGAACAAACTACAGCGCGCCAGAAGACGCACCATCGCCTGGATTACCCTTCCGATTCTAATGCTGGCCGTCTCTGTGTACGGTCTGGCCTACGGTTCGGTGTCGATTCCACTTCAAGAAATCAATCATGTTTTGCTACATAATGATGAATCTACATATAGCACGATCCTGATGGATCTCCGTCTACCTAGAGTATTAGTAGGTTTACTGGTGGGAGCTTGTCTTGCAGCTTCCGGAGCACTTCTTCAAGGTGTGATGAAAAATCCATTGGCTGACCCTGGCATTATTGGTGTATCGGCTGGAGGTGGACTTGCCGCCGTCATTACGATGGTGATGCTTCCACAGCTCAGCTACCTTCTTCCGATAACCGCCTTTTTGGGAGCCTTTCTAAGCGCAATCGTCATTTATCTGCTGGCTTGGGACCGAGGGGCATCGCCTGTCAAAATTGTGCTCGCTGGCGTTGCGATCAACGCGCTACTGGGCGCACTCACCAACGGCGTAATGGTCATGTACAGCGACCGCGTACAGGCCGTTCTTCCTTGGCTATCCGGCGGATTAAATGGACGAAGCTGGCATCATCTAGAGTTCATGGCGCCTTACGCCATCATTGGATTAATCGCCTCTTTCTTTGCGATTAAACCTGCTAATTTACTGCTGCTGGGCGACGATTCAGCACAGCTGCTGGGTCAGCGAGTAGAGCTTCAACGTATGCTCATTATCCTGCTGTCTGCCCTGCTCGCCGGTACAGCGGTCAGTGTAGCCGGACTAATCGGCTTTGTAGGGCTGGTCGTTCCCCATGTCATACGGCTGCTAATCGGGGAAGATTATCGTTTCCTCCTCCCCCTTTCCATGGTAGGCGGTGGAACGCTGGTTGTCCTGGCAGATACGGTGGCACGATCCTGGTTTGACCCGATTGAACTGCCTGTAGGTATTTTGTTGGCCGTCATCGGGGCACCGTTCTTCTTAATCCTGCTCAAGAAACGGGGGAATTTCGGATGACAGCCATTCAGAGTGAGCATATCTCCTTACAACGTGGGTATTTCAAGCTGGTCGATGTGAATATCACCTTGCCCGCTGGTCAGCTCACCGCGATCGTCGGACCAAACGGTTCAGGCAAGTCCACGCTTTTGCGGATTATGACCCGGTTGCTCAAGCAGGATCAGGGTCAGGTTTCCGTGCTGGGCAAACCCGTGCAGGAGTACAAGCGGCGTGACTTTGCCCAGACGATTACAATGCTGCCGCAAATGAAGGATATGCTGCCGTTATTGACGGTCCGCGAGCTGGTCGCTTACGGGAGATCTCCTCATGCCAAAGGCTTGAGGGTACGCCATACCGGACAGGACCAGCAAATCGTGGACCATGTCATGACGATCACGGGCATCCAGCCCTATGCAGATCGAATGTTCCATACTCTATCAGGAGGTGAACAACAAAAAGCGCGAATTGCAATGGCTTTGGCCCAACAAACAGGTATTCTTTTGCTCGATGAACCGACCACTTTTCTGGATATCGCCCACCAATTTGAAGTTATGGATATGCTGCGGCGTATCAATCACGAGTCCGGCTTGACGATTGTTATGGTACTGCATGATTTGCAGCAAGCTGCGGCCTATTGTCATCATATGATTGCACTTAAAAAGGGACGAATCGCCGTTGCCGGCGAACCCCGTGAGATTTTGACGTCTGCTTTTCTTCGCGACATTTATGAATTGAACGCTACCATCAAATTTGAGGATGGCTATCCGGTTATTATACCGACCATACCACATCATTCAGGAGGAATTTAATATGGTTATCGTTACAAATACATCTAAAATCACACCGGGCAATGCACATTTACTCATCGAAAGATTTAACAAAGAAGGAAAAGTTGAAAAAATGGAGGGCTTTCTCGGTCTAGAAGTACTGCTGACTGAAAACACGAAAGATTATGAGGAAGTAACCATCAGTACACGCTGGAAAGAAAAAGAGAACTTCCAAGGCTGGACGAAAAGCGAAGCATTCCGCGAATCCCATAGCCATCGTCAAATTCCGGACTATATTATTGAAAATAAAATCACGTTCTATGAAGTTAAAATCGTTCGTCATCCCATCGCCAACAGCGATTCCTCTTTGGCAAGTGATTCCGAAGCAGTTTAATCCTGCATAATAGCTAAAAACCAAAAAAAGCGGCCCGGCAGGCAAAATTAATTGTCCGCCGAGCCGCTTTTTTTATAAGGATTATGTCGAATTCCTCAAATTGTAGTTGAGCATCGACGTCCAATTTTCAGCGTCTCTCCGTGCCCCAGAACATGAATGCGTTCCTTCGCAATACCCATACGCTCACGCTCCGCTTCGAGCCGGTCCAGCGCCTCTCTTGGCGTATCATCCGCCAGCTTGAAGGCTCCGTAGTGCATCGGAATCATCTGTTCTGCGCCGCAATCTACAAACCCTTGCAATGCCTCCTCCGGTGTCACGTGCTGCGAGGTCATGAACCATTCCGGTTCGTACGCGCCAATCGGCATAAAGGTCAGGTCAATGGCAAAGCGCTCGCCAATCTCCTTAAACCCACGAAAATATCCGGTGTCTCCCACAAAATACAACGTTGGTGCATCCTCTGAGTCTGCATTAGAATGAGGATTGGATTCCGTGACGGACGTGGCAGAGCCAATCACCTGCTGTTCACTTTGCAGAACGTATCCACCCCAATGCGAAGTGTTCGTATCAAACGGCGTGCGTCGTGTCCAATGCTGGGCTGGAACAAACGTAAATCGTACCCCTCCTACCGTAAAATGCTCCCACCATTGCAGCTCATGACAGTTACGAAAACCTTTGCGGATCATTTTTGCCTTTAACCCCGAGGGTACGAGCATCAGCGTATCTGCACGATATAATTTCCGCAACGATTCTAAATGTAAATGATCATAATGGGAATGAGACAGCAGAATGATGTCCAGTGGTGGTACATCCTGAATACGAATGCCGGGCGGAGCCAACCTTTTATCAAAAGCCATACGCTCTGCCCATACCGGATCGGTGACGATATTCAGCCCAAGATACTGGATGAAAAAGGTGGAATGTCCCACCCAGGTGGCTGTCGCCATCTCCCGATTGCTATGCAGAAATTCCAGCTCCGGGGGATGGTTTGGCACAACGAACGTATAATCCTTTATTTTGCTGCGTCGCTCCTGCCGCCATTGTCTGAATTGCTTGATTGTTTTATCGGTATTTACATGATCCATATTGTTAAAACGTACTTTGGGCATGATGCAGCTCCCTCCCTGATGAACCCGTTCTCCAAAAAACACAGCGGTTCAATTTAACTATATATTGTCACTCGAGTGTGAACATGAAATGATGCAACATCCTGATATATGTAAAGTATAATTCAATCACGTCTGTAAAGGAAATTCTGCGATAATACAGCAAAAACAGACCTCCCGTATCAATCAGGAAGGCCTGTTCCACCTGTAGTTGTCAGTCTTGTGGATTTTTAAAGCGTGCCGAATAAATAAACAAAAACGCTATCGCCACGACAATAATGATAGGTGACTCGTACATAATCGTAAAATGCTCGAAAGCAGCCACTCTAACTCACCCTTTCTTCCCTTCATGTCCGCGCACATATTTTGCATCGAACAGAAACAATCTTAATATCAGGATCAGCGAAGGGATCAGCACCAGCAGACCCGCAACAAACGCCGTAATCAACGCATACGCCATCGTAGAATTTGTAAAGCTGTCGTAGACATTAATGTAGGGATACAGAACATACGGGAGATGCGAGCGGCCGTAGCCATACCAGGCAAATGCAAATTGCAACATCACCAATATGAATGAAACCCCCAGATGCCGCCGCTGCCATACCAGATAAACTGCTCCTGCAAAGCATATGAAGGATGCAACAAACATCCAGGCTATGTTCAGCATATTGGTAAAATGATCAGGATTTTGTTTGTTAATCTGAAAAAATGCGAGCAGACTCGCAACAATCGTTGGACCGCTCCAAAGCAGCGCATATCCCCGTACGATTTCAAAAGCGACCTTGTCTCCCGCCCTTTTGGCATAATAGGCCAAAAACATTGCCGAGATATACAGCACGCTCACCAGCGCCAGAATAATAACCGCCCACGTGTAGGGATTACTTAATAGCTGACCCCATTGCAGGTGTACACCTGTACTGTTTTCTACAATAATGCCGCCCTCCGAAATAGCGAGAACTGTGGACAGTGCCGCCGGAATCAGCAACCCTGTCGCACCGTACAACGCCATGTAGACGATATTATTTTTACCGGAATGCCCATACGTATTGTATGCATAATACACTCCCCGGATGGCAAGAAGCACAATCGCAATACTGCCGGGAACGAGTAACGCCGTACCATAGTAATAAGCCGCATCCGGGAAGAACCCGTTTAATCCCACCACAAAAAAGATGAGAAATACGTTTGTTACCTCCCACACTGGGGATAGATACCGTTGAATGATATTGTGGATTTTGTTCTGGTGGCCTGTTAACACACTGTAAAAGCTGAAAAACCCTGCACCAAAATCAATGGATGCCACAAGCAAATATCCGAACAGGAACGTCCACAAAATGGCGATACCTACAATTTCATAGCTCACTTGCCTTCAGCCCCTTCCAGGCCCAGCTGCCTTATCTCTTCCACCGCATCCTTATTGCGGAATAGCTTGCTGAGTACCTTAATGGCCGAGAAACACAACACCAGATACAAAATAACAAACAACACCAGCATCCACCCGACACTCGTAGAAGTGGTCGCTGCTTCGGAGACCTTCATATATCCGCGTAAAATCCACGGCTGTCTACCGACCTCCGCAAACATCCATCCGAGCTCAATAGCTACCATCGCCATCGGCCCGACCAGAATGAGCGCCAACAGCAGCCATCTGGGGTATGGTTTGCGGCCTGGCAGGCGCTTACGGATCAGATACAGCAGTGGGATGACGAGAATCAGCACTCCTGTGGTGATTTTGAGGTCAAACATATAATGAATAGACAGCGGCGGACGCTCCTCCACCGGATAGTCATTTAATCCCTTAACCTCCGTACTGGGCAAATTACCAGCCAACACACTAAGTGCATAAGGCACTTTCAAGGCATATTTGATTTCACCGTTTTCATCCATAAAGCCACCATATACAAAGGGGGCGTGCGTCATCGTATCAAAATGCCATTCGGCGGCAGCCAGCTTCTCCGGCTGATATTTGGCCAGAAATTTACCGGATGCGTCTCCGATCATCACGGTGCTGATGGCAAACACAATGGTACAGGTGGCCGTCAGCTTCAGCGCCTTTTTAAAATAAGGGTGATTACGCCCTCGCAGCATGCTGTAAGCAGCCAGCCCCATCAGCACACCAGCGCTCAATGTATACGAAGAAGCCAATACATGGGACACTTTGGTTGGCGTAGCCGGATTTAGCATA
This sequence comes from Paenibacillus sp. Lou8.1, assembly GCF_024213565.1. Lineage (NCBI taxonomy): Bacteria > Bacillati > Bacillota > Bacilli > Caryophanales > Paenibacillaceae > Paenibacillus > Paenibacillus sp. Lou8.1. Next base: position 250,243 of record NZ_JANAVN010000008.1, on the reverse strand, counting down.
GCCTCGATGGGATGAATATTTGTCATGACTCCATTTTTGAGTGTAAAGCCTTGAGGTTGGTTCATGAACGAGTTCACAGTCGTAATAAAAACCGCTGAGGCAGACGAGGCAATCGCTACCGGGATGAGCAGCATCAGGTGAAAATATTTGCTTTTAAACCGATCCCAGGTATACAAGTAGATGCCCAGGAATATAGCTTCGATGAAAAAAGCAAACGTCTCCAAAAATAGAGGCAGCGCAATCGCTTGTCCAGCCACCCGCATAAAGGTGGGCCAAAGCAAGCTGAGCTGTAGACCAATGGAGGTGCCTGTAACGACACCCACGGCAACGGTAATGACAAACCCTCGCGCCCACCGTCGGGCCAGCAGTGTATAATGCGGATCACCAGTTCGCAGCCCGCGCCATTCTGCTAGTGCAATCATTAAGGGTACGCCGACGCCGATGGATGCAAATACGATATGAACAAACAGGGTAATTCCGGTCAGCATCCGGCTTAGCAATACAGGGTCCAGTGAAGACAAATGGGTTTCACTCCTTCATTTCACATTTTAAACATCGCAGATCACTCTGGATTACCAACTAAGGAGTCAAGCGAGCTATGCTTTTAATTACGGCATATAGCATGATGGCCGCAATTACTATACATACAATAATGAGCGTTCTTTCCTGCTTGCGGAACATAGGAACGCCTCCTTCACTTATCTATTGGCGCATTTTGGTAACCTATTCACAGTTTGGTTCATTCTATCGAGTTTTAACCCTGCTTCTGCATTGAATGTAGCAGTATTTCTTTTTAGTGTTTACCTGAATTAGTGTGAGATATGTCATTGTGTTTTTCCTGTATACGCGAACTTATCTTTGGAGACATTCGCAGAATGAGTTACAATACAGATAAGCTATATATGGAGAACTTTTGAACAGGAGGCTGTACTGAGCTATGAAAATAACATCTATCGAGCCTACTCCCAGTCCGAACACCATGATGCTGCATCTGGATGAGCGACTGGAAGCGGGTATCCGCAGAACATATACACGGGACAATGAGCGTTCCGCTCCCCCATTTATCCGGCGCATGCTGGGCATTGAAGGGGTCAAAAGCGTATTTCATACGACTGACTTTGTAGCCCTTGACCGTAAAGGGAATGCAGATTGGTCCACCATTCTGGGTCAAGTCCGGGATCGGCTAGGCGAGGAAGGCGCTGACGCCAATTGGGATTTGCCAGAGGAAACCTCTGGAGAAGCATTTGGCGAGGCACAGGTCTTTGTGCAATTTTTCCGTGGTATTCCAATGCAAATTCGAGTCAAGGCAGGGCAGCAGGAGGAACGAATTTCCTTGTCCGACCGCTTTGTGCAAGCCGTTACCCGTGTAGCAAGTGCAACGCTGATCAAGGAACGCAAGCTGAGCGATTACGGCGTACGCTACGGTGAGCTGCCGGACATTGCACGCGAGGTCGAGCAGGAATTGGAGGCAGCCTTTCCGCAAGAGCGGCTGGAGCAGATTATCCAACAGGCGATTGCCCACGGCGCAAACAACAGCGAATTCGTAGAGGAACGCCGCGAATGGAGCGATGCCGAGCTGGAGAAGGCCCTGCAGCACGAGGATTGGCGCACACGCTACGCTGCGCTGGATCGGCTGGAGCCGACGCCTGAGCATTTGCCGCTTATCCGGCAAGCGCTGCATGACGACAAAATGCAGCTACGGCGGCTGGGCGTCGTCTATCTGGGCGATATTCGCTCACCGGAGGCGATGGATCTGCTAGCCGAGGCGCTGCGCGATCCTTCAGCGGCAGTACGCCGCACCGCAGGCGACACGTTGTCGGACATCGGCGACCCGGTCGCTACCAGCGCAATGATCGGAGCCCTGTCGGATAGCAGCAAGTTGGTGCGCTGGCGGGCGGCACGTTTTTTATACGAGGTTGGAACCGAGGATGCACGTAATGCGCTGGAGAAGGCTGTCGATGATCCCGAATTCGAGGTTAGTCTGCAGGCTAAAATGGCGCTGGAACGCATCGAATCAGGCGAACAAGCCGCGGGCACAGTTTGGCAGCAGATGGCCAAGCGGAACTCTTAATTTAAGATTTTACGAGTGATTTTCAAAAAATTGTCGATTGTCAGAAGATGTACAGGTACGATATACTGTAGTTCGCTATACAATAAAATATCATGTCATACACCTCATCAACCCTGTTTTATGATGAGGTAGAGGTCGCGGATGTAATCAGTACACCGGAGGAGACGATAAGAGCCGTCTGAGATTCCAGTGGAAAGGTACACCCGCCGAAGTATGCGGAGCTGACTCTTTGTAAATACTCCGAATGCTGGGGCTGCTAACCGAAAGGAGCAGAACTGTCACACGCTGTCCTAACACAGACACGTGTGTTGAGCTATCTTGTTATGGAAGAAGGTATGGTGCGGAATGCATAGACAAAACCGCAGGCGTATTCCCTGCGGTTTTTTGATTTATATACTCCCCCTCCTTCTGGCTCTTGCCCTGACATGAAATACAATTTCATGAAGGAGTGTTTGAACGTGCAACACAAAGCAACACCTGACGCAACCTTGCGTAAAAGTCTCAAAGCCCGCCATATGACGATGATCGCCCTCGGCGGCTCTATCGGTACGGGCCTGTTCCTCGCCAGTGGAGGCGCGGTTGCCGAAGCTGGACCCGGCGGTGCGCTGCTGGCTTATGCAGCAGTTGGCCTCATGGTCTACTTCCTTATGACCAGCCTCGGTGAGTTGGCTACATTTATGCCTGAATCAGGCTCTTTTAACACCTATGCAGGTCGCTTCGTCGATCCGGCTTTTGGTTTCGCCATGGGCTGGAACTTCTGGTACAACTGGGCGGTGACGATTGCTGCCGAATTAGCAGCAGCGACCGTGCTCATCAAATATTGGTTCCCGGAAAGCCACTCTGCCTGGTGGAGTCTGTTATTCCTAGCCGTAATCTTCGCGTTGAACGCATTGACAGTCAAAGGCTACGGTGAGTCTGAATACTGGTTCGCCATGATTAAAATTGTGACCGTGGTCATCTTTTTGACCGTAGGTGTGCTGATGATCTTCGGCATTATGGGTGGTCCTGCGATTGGATTTGCCAACTTCACAGTAGGAGACGCCCCGTTCCATGGCGGATTCTTTGCTGTATTGGGCGTATTCATGGCAGCCGGCTTTTCCTTTCAGGGAACGGAGCTGATTGGGGTAGCCGCTGGAGAGAGCGAAAATCCGCGTGAAAATGTGCCGCGCGCCATCCGTCAAATCTTTTGGCGCATCCTGTTCTTTTATATTCTCGCGATTCTCGTGATTGGATTGATCATTCCATATACCAATCCAAATCTGCTGCGGGGAGATATCAGTGACATCGGGGTCAGCCCGTTCACGCTCGTATTTGAAAAAGCAGGGCTTGCGATTGCTGCTTCTGTTATGAACGCCGTTATTTTGACTTCCGTATTATCGGCAGGTAACTCGGGTATGTACGCGGCAACTCGGGTACTATACGCTTTGGCACGGGAAGGTAAAGCCCCGCGTTTCCTCGGACGTATCAATAGACGCGGCATTCCTATGAACGCGCTGCTGATCACGACCGCTGTCGGTATGCTAGCCTTTCTCGCCTCCCTGTATGGAGACGGTGTAGTCTATAACTGGCTGCTGAATGCTTCTGGAATGTGTGGGTTTATTACGTGGGTCGGGATTGCAGTCAGCCATTATCGTTTCCGCCGTGCCTTTACTGCACAGGGCCACAGTCTGAGTGAGCTTCCATACAAAGCCCGCTGGTTCCCGTTTGGGCCGTTGTTTGCCTTCGCTCTGTGTATCATTGTCATTATCGGGCAAGGGGCGGATGCCTTCACCGGACAGGAGATTGACTGGAAAACGATGATCGCTACGTATATGAGTGTGCCGCTGTTCCTTCTGCTGTGGCTCGGCTACAAATGGATCAAACGTACTAAAATCGTTCCGTTAAAAGAATGTGATTTGAGTCCAGATGCTTCTTCGGATAAATAATAGATAACACTAAAAAAAGCCCGTCTCCACATATCAGGGAAAACACGCTGATAAACCTGGTCCAAGACCATTTATCCGCATTTTCACCTGTATATGCCAGGAGACGGGCTTTTTCTGTTTATTTGGAGGAAGGTTCCAATGAAGCTGACAAAGACATGGATAAGGCACGACGACTAAAAACACCGTATATAACAGCAATCAGCGTCAGCACTGCTGAAAACAAGTACAAATTAACGATGCCTAGATGATCTGCAATCCAGCCCATTAACAGGAGCGAAATACAAAAGGTCAAACTTGTCAGTGTGGCCTGGGCAGACAGCACCTTGGGCAAATCATGTACGGACACACTCATTTGCATCATCGTGCGGCGGGATACGACAGACATTTCCGCAGGTAGTCCCATCAACAACACGATAAGCAGCGTCAGCGGCGGTAATGTGTTCAGTGCGTACCATGCTGTCAGCAGCCCATAACCTGCCATCCCCGCCAACATGGCGGGCAGCAGCCTGCGCTGCAAATGCTTGACGCAGGCGAGGACAACGATGCCGCCGCCAATCGCTCCTGCAAAATACGCTGCATTGATGTATCCCCACCATGCTTCGCTCTTGTGCAAAACCTGCTGGGCGAAAGCAAGCGTGAACGCGCCTACCCAAACCGAACCCCCTAGAAGGTCAATCATATCCATAAAAATAAGAGCTTTCAGTCTGCGACTGGCTCCGATAAGGCTCCAGCCCTCACGAAGTATTTCCTTTTTACGTTTGGGAGGTAGTGCGGGGCTCTCTGATTCCGGGCCATACAGTGTATCTTCCAACTGTGAAGGGGGCAAGTCATGATGCCCTTGCCCGGGCTCAGTACCAGTTTCGGAAACCGAAACATCTCCACCTCGTACCCTTGTTCCAGGTTGCAGCAAATAATGGGCTTTGCCCTCTAGTGGATCTCGAATCAAGCTGGTGAAGATCATTGCTACCATATAGAGTCCGCCAGCCACTAGCAGTGTTTTTTCCGAGCCTAGCATGGCTACGAGCACCCCACTAAGCCCCCACCCCGCTAATTGCACCGTCTGATCGCTGACCGACACCAGACTGTTTGCCCGCATGAGTCCTTCCCCGGACGCAAGGCGGGGAATCAGCGCATTACGTGCAGGCGTGGTCCAGCCGTCCAGAAAGGACATGGCTGCCACCAACGTAAACACAATCACCCATATCGGCTCCGTACCCGCTGACCACAAGTGGCCCAGCAGAATAGCGAAGAAAACCAGCTGTCCGAACTGAGAAACGAATAAAATAAAAGGAAGCTGGAATCGGGCCAAAATGAGCGGTGCTAAAAAGCCGCTGATCATCTGTGCTCCCATTCGCAGCAATGGAACGAGCACCGAAGAGAAGATGGAGTCCGTTTCATGAAAAACCAGAGACACAAGTGCCATAATGTAAAGAATGTCGGCCGCATTAGACATGGTCTGCGTGCCAAGCAAATAGGTAAAGGAACGCTTGTGCATATAAATAAAATACTCCTTTGTTAATGTAGCTTTTTACAGCAAGATGATTAGGTCCATTTCAGGGTTACACGAAGATTGCCGGTACTTCCTAGATCCGTAATCTGATAGGAAATGGATTTCAAACCGAGTTGATATAAGGATTGTAAATCCTCCTTGAGACTTCGCTCCGTTCCCTGATAGGCAAAGGTAAGTGTCGTCCCTCCCTTATTTACAATCTTACGTACCTGTTCCTTCATGTCGGCAGATGATTTAACCAGACCCTTGCCGTCTTGCAGCGGATATTCGAGGGTATTGTACAGTTTTTGATACACAACAGCCTTTGATCCTCCGGCAGTTACCAGTGCTGACAAGGTTTCCCGATACGATGTATTCGCTTGAGGATACGGCTTAACCCATGAGTGATCCCGCCGCATTTCGGTATCCGTTAGCAGATAATATGAAGTGCTTACCTCGTTCGCGCGATCCGGGGTTGGATCATCCCATGTCGTATCCATGTGATACCATCGACCATCTAATAAAACCAGATTCCATGCATGCAGCTGGCCCCCTGCTCTTCCTTCCACAATCCGGTTCGTAATGCCTGCACGTTCCAGCATTTTATAGGCCAGCAGTGAATAACCCTGACAGACCGTGCTTCCCGTTTTCAGGCCATCATAGGCTGTGTACTTTTGCTGTGCTTCATCATACTTCAGGCGAACGACGATCCAATCATGAATGGCCTTTACCTTCTCATGATCCGTCATTCCCTTTGTAATAATATCCCCCAGCACCGCTTTAACTGTGCTATCCACATATGCTGTCTGTTCCTTCGTCTCCCGGTAGCTTAGACGAATCGTAACCTGAGCGGAGGTCGTTGTCCCTGTATAGCTGAATGCGTAGCTTTTGATCGTATAATTTACATACGGATCGCTCTCCATGGCCTGTTGGATGGCCGTCTGTAATTGCTGCTTGAGACCGTTCACTCGCCCTTGATATGTAAAGGTCAGCGTTTCACTCCGCGTAGCCATTGCCTGTAAAAGCTTGTTCTGAAGCTGCTGCGATGATACGGATGGAGCCGGCTTAACCGACGTCGCATACACATTGCTGCCCCACTCCACAGCCTGCGGCAGCAACACAGCCAGCGCTGCACCCGCAACCAGACATTTTACAAGCCTAACCCCGATTTTTCTGTTCATACAGAGCGTTCCTGCCCTTCTTAGCATAGTTGTAAACAGCTATATCTTACCATAAAAACAGTTGCCCCAAACGCTCTAGTTTTGTCGGTTGCAGACGAGTAAGGGTGCAGTTCAAGACAGGTTGTGACATCATACTCGGCTATATAACAGATCGGATAATGAGCAAACATGTCGTTCGTAGAGAGTTTTATCACAGCAATCTAGATTTCCTCATGATATGGTACTGGCATCGGAAGTAAATGATATTGATTCTCATTCTAGATCAGAAAGGCTGAGCACCATGCCAGAATGTATCTCACTCCTTCGTACGCCACTGGGTCAGACTGTGCGTTTGCAATCTCTCGCCCCTCTTCATCCCTCATTGCGCCGCCGCTTAACAGACATGGGCATTAACGAAGGTTCCATCATACGGTTAAAAAAAATCAGTTTATTGGGCGGTCCTATTGTCATTGAATGCAACGGCCAGCTGGTCGGCCTTCGCCAAAATCAGGTGAAACAACTGGAGGTTGTTCCAACATGGACATGATCGCTCTATTCGGTAATCCCAACACAGGAAAAACCTCATTATTTAACAAGCTGACTCGTACGTATGCAGAAGTAGGAAACTGGTCCGGCGTCACAGTGGAAAAGAAAACAGGAATCCTGCGTGACAAGTCTGCCGTATTGGTGGATTTGCCGGGCGCCTACTCTTTACTCCCTCTTTCGCTGGATGAAGGTGTCGCAACTCGATATTTGCTGGAAGAACCTCCTACGGCCCTGATCAACATTGTGGATGCCTCCCAGCTCCAGCGTAATCTCTATCTAACCGTACAACTACTGGAGTATGGCCGTCCGCTTGTACTTGGCTTAAACATGACTGACGTAGCCGATGCCACGGGTCTTCGTGTAAACAAGGAATTGTTAGCTGATCAATTGAACGTTCCCATCATTCCTATGGTGGCGCGTACAGGCAGTGGAAGTAAGCAAATGCTCGCTTCTCTTCGGGAGGTAAGACGTACATCCAATGCTTTTCAATTGGACTACGGCCCTGCCGTTGAAGCTGCTATTACCGATATTTGCAACTTGCTGCCAAATGCACCTGTGCCGCAACTGCGGTGGGCCGCACTGCAATGTCTGGAAGGTAATCCTGTCGTCATGGAATGGATGACGAATGAGGTACAGCGTGAACAAGTAACCGCACGCATCCAACGTTGCGAGGAAGAACTTCTCGGTGAAGGCCATGCCATCACCCCTGCTCAGCATATTCGTTCTGTACGAACAGCATGGATTGCTGATCTGTGCACCAAGGCACTCGACACCTCCAAACTCAGACCGCACAGCCTGACGGATAGACTAGATGCACTATTAACTCACCGGTATCTGGGGATTCCGATCTTTTTGCTGCTGATGTACGCTACCTTCAAGTTCACCTTCGATTGGGCGGGTACGATCCTTTCAGATATGCTGGATGGATTTTTTTCAGGGACACTCAGCACTTGGATTTCTGAATTACTCGTTCACTTGAACGCGTCCGCTTTTACGCAAAGTCTAGTCGTGGACGGCATCGTGGCTGGAGTCGGGGGTGTGCTTGTTTTTCTGCCTCAAATTGCTATTTTATTTCTGATAATTTCTGTGATTGAAGACTCTGGTTATATGGCACGGGTCACGATACTCATGGATCGCCTGATGCAAGCCGTTGGCTTGAACGGGAAAAGCTTCATTCCCTTCATCATCGGATTTGGCTGCAATGTCCCTGCGATTATGGCGGCACGCACCATTGAACAGCCCAGAGAACGTCTCATTACCACGTTGCTGGTGCCCTTTATGTCGTGTTCAGCCCGCCTGCCGGTATATGCGTTGTTTGCGGGTGTGTTTTTCCCAACACATGCGGCAAGCATTATCATGCTGATGTATGTGTTAGGAATCATCGTTTCACTTATACTTGCCAAAATTTTTTCCAAAGTATCCATTTTGTCGGGTGAGCCCTCCCTCTTCATCGTGGAACTTCCTCCCTATCGAGTGCCGCAGGCTCTTACACTATTCCGCAGCACATGGGAGAAGGTCAAAGGCTTCGTCCGTAAAGCCGGAACCATTATTCTTGCAGGTTCCGTTGGCATCTGGCTCTTGTCCAATTTCGGTCCGCAGGGCTTCGGGGCAGAAATGAATGACAGCCTGCTTGCCACCGTTGGGGGTTGGTTCGCTCCATTACTGGCCCCTCTCGGTTTTGGCACCTGGCAAGCAGGAGCTTCCCTGCTCACAGGCTTTATGGCCAAGGAAGTTGTCGTATCAACGATGAATATTATTTACCACGTTCCCGATATGCAGGGACTTGAACTACAAGTCAGACAGGCCTTTACACCGCTTGCCTCTTTTAGCTTTATGGTGTTCATTCTGCTGTATGTTCCGTGTCTGGCTACGGTAGCGGTCATTCGTAAGGAAACCCTTTCGTGGCGTTGGACCGCATTTTCTGTGATCTATCCTTTGACCGTCGCATATATCATCGCTGTTTTGATCTATCAATGTGGCAGATTATTAGGCTGGGGTTAAGTCAGGCCCTATAGTAAATAAAAGGAAGTGAATTCCATGATCAATATCATCATTTTATTGGCGATCCTCGGTTATAGTGCATGGGTGCTGGTACGATTTTTGCGAAAAAGCCGTCAAGGCGCCTGTGCGGGGTGTTCGTCGAGCAAGTCATGTCCTGGCTGTGCCGTGAGTTCTATGAATGAAGATCATGCGAAAATCAAGAAAAGTATTTAATTCAAAAACTCATCATTACATGAAAAAAGCGGCTCCGGGGGTTTCTTACACCCGAAGCCGCTTCTTATTTACGCTTAAAGCTCACCGTATTCACCGATATACTGCCAAATGCTCACTTAGCTCCCGCGTGTGGAGATAAACTTCACGATACAGCTCGTATAAGCCTTCATATCGTGCCACACGTTCCGGGTTCGGGGAATATCTCGCTGCTTCGCGCAGAAAAGCTTCAGCGCACGCTTGCAGAGATTCAAACCAGCCGCTACCATAAGCAGCCAGCATGGCCGCTCCCAAGGCAGGTCCCTGTTCGCTTTCCAGCTTAATGATATCCGCGTTAAAAATATCTGCCTGCATTTGCAGCCATGCCTCATTACGCGCACCGCCGCCGATGGAAATCACTTCATTCACCGTTTTGCCCGTTCCTCTCAGAATATCAATGGATTCCTTGAGCGAAAACGTAATTCCCTCCAGCACCGCTCGTGTAAAATGCGCAAGCTTATGCCCCGCATCCATCCCGATAAAGCTGCCTCGAATGGTTGCATCTGGATGAGGTGTACGCTCGCCGACGATATAAGGCGTGAACAGCAGCCCTCGGCTGCCTGGTTCAATAGAGTTCACATCTGCCAACAGTGCATCAAAAGAATGCTCTGGTGCAAAGGTATCCTTAAACCAAGTCAAGCTGTATCCGGCCGCGAGCGTAACCCCCATAATATAATAAGCATCCTGCTCACTATGATTAAAAAAATGTGCCCGTCCCTGCACATCAATATCCTTGCGCTCCTCATAGGAAAGTACAACCCCTGAGGTGCCGATGCTGCACAGGGTGCGGCCTTCGCTCAAAATGCCAGCGCCAATCGCGCCACATGCGTTGTCCGCACCACCTGCAAAGACCTTCGTTTCAGGCGAAAGCCCGCTCTGCTCCGCAATCTCCGGCAACAGTGTACCCGTCTGATCAAAGGATTCCACCAACGGCGGGAACAGCGACAACGGTAGGTCAAACGCGGCAGCGATCTCTTCGCTCCACTGCTTGTTCGCAATATCCAACAGCAGCGTGCCCGCCGCATCCGAATACTCCGTCGCCAGCTCTCCTGTCAGACAGTAGCGCACATAATCTTTGGGCAGCATAAAATGTGCCGCACGGGCCAGCACGTCTGGCTCATGCTCCTGTACCCACAGCAGCTTGGGCAGCGTGAAGCCTTCCAGCGCGCGATTACGTGCGATGTTCAGCAGCTTCGCCCCGAGCTTTTCTTCAATACGACGGCATTGTGCTGTTGTACGCGTGTCATTCCACAGAATAGCTGGACGAAGCACTTGGCCTTCCTTGTCAGTCAGCACAAGCCCATGCATCTGTCCCGAGAAGCTAATACCGTCTACGGCATCTGTGTCGCCGATTCCGGCCTTCTCCACAAGCTGTTTCAGTGATGCTAACGTGCCACTGACCCAGTCCTCAGGGTGCTGTTCGCTATACCCTGCCTTCGGCTGATGGAGCGGATAAGACTGGGAGGTTTCATAGGCCACCTGCCCCTTGCGGTTAACCAGCACCGTTTTGACCGCGCTGGTACCCAAATCTACGCCAATGACATAGCGTTCCTGCTCCTGATTTAGCTTCTCCTGCATTGGAGTTCCTCCTTCCTTGTCATCGTGCAGCCGTTGTTTCATATATAAGTCCTGGTATTAGTCAGCCAAAATGTATTGATTTAATGTTGCTTTCAGATATTCCTGACGACCGGATACGTTTTTACGTGGTGTTTCGTTCGCCAAAGCATATTCAGCCAGAGAAGCAAGCGTTGCTTTTCCGGATACGATGTCTGCTCCAATACCTTCTTTAAAGCTGCTGTAGCGCTTCTCAATAAAGTCTTCAAACACACGATCCTCGATCAGTTTGGCGGCTACCTTCAGTCCCTTCGCATACGTATCCATACCTGCGATGTGCGCAAGGAACAAGTCTTCCGGCTCAAATGATGCTCTGCGCACCTTGGCATCAAAGTTGATACCGCCACGGCCCAAGCCTTCATTTTGCAGCACTTCATACATGGTTAGTGTGGCATCATACAGATCCACCGGGAATTCGTCCGTATCCCAGCCCAGCAGTAAATCTCCCTGATTTGCATCCAGTGATCCCAGCATGCCGTTAATCCGTGCTACACGTACTTCATGATCAAAAGTATGACCCGCCAAAGTTGCATGATTAGCTTCCAGATTAAGCTTGAAATGCTGATCCAGATCATATTTTTGCAGGAAGGCAATCGTCGTCGCCGCATCAAAATCATACTGATGCTTCGTTGGCTCCTTCGGTTTTGGCTCAATCAGAAACTGAGCATCAAAGCCGATTTCACGCGCATAGTCTACGGCCATATGGAACATACGTCCCAAATTGTCCTGCTCCAGCTTCAAATCCGTGTTCAGCAGTGTTTCGTAGCCTTCACGGCCTCCCCAGAAAACATAGTTATCTGCGCCCAGACGTTTGCCCACTTCCAGTCCTTTTTTAATCTGAGCAGCTGCGTGTGCGTATACATCTGCATTGCAAGTCGACGCAGCCCCATGCAAATAACGTGGATGGCTAAACATGTTTGCCGTGTTCCACAGCAGTTTTTTCCCTGTAGCTTTCATATGTTCCTCAATCAGATCCACGATGGTATCCAGATTGCTGTAAAATTCCTTCAATGACGCGCCTTCTGGTGCAATATCCACATCATGAAAAGCAAAATAAGGTAAATTCAGCTTATCCAGCAGCTCAAAGGCAGCCTCCACACGTGCCTTTGCCAAATCCAGCCCGGTAAACTTGGACCATGGACGTTCCGCTGTTTCTACACCAAAGGGATCAGAGCCGCCTGCAACCAGTGTATGCCAATAGGCCATGCTAAAACGCAAATGCTCCTCCATCGTTTTTCCCGCTACAATTTCCTGTGGATTATAAAATTTGAACGCAAAAGGATTGTCGGATTGCTTGCCCTCAAAGTTAATTTTAGATACCTGTTCGAAATAAGCCATTATAAGTTCCTCCTTTGTAGTAAACGTTTACAAAAACGATTCTAGCACAGCCAAAAGACTTTGTCTATTGCTTAAACTAAGTTTGTTTTTATGATATAATATCAGGAATTACACCAACAGGAAGTGAATTAACCATGAATGTCACTGGCGATCAGGCGCTTGTCAAAAGGCTAAATAAATCCATTGTGCTGGAGCGTATTCGCCTTCATGCTCCGCTATCCCGGGCACAGTTATCCAGTCAAACTGGATTAAACAAGGCTACCGTTTCCAATCTGGTGGCAGAGCTCATCACCGATGGACTTGTATATGAGACGGGATTAGGGGAATCCAGCGGCGGGCGTAAGCCTTTAATGCTGCTGTTCAACAGCCGTGCAGGCTTTGTACTCGGTATTGAGGTGAGCGTACAGTACATCAAGGGCGCTCTGACTGATCTGGCAGGTACCATTGAAACTGAGCTTACCCTTTCCCTTACTCAGCATGATCCCGCCTTTGTTATGGAACAGATTCGAAAGCTCGTTCAGGAGCTCATGCAGGCCACTCCTCCCTCCCCTCACGGTATTGTCGGCATTGGGCTGGGGGTGCCGGGTATGGTGGATGAAACCGGAACCGTTTTGTTCGCACCCAATCTGGGCTGGGAAGAGGTTCCGCTGCGGCAGCAACTTGAGGCCGAGCTATGTCTGCCCGTCGTAGTGGATAACGAAGCTAACGTCGGCGCACAGGGCGAGTTGTACTATGGGATGGACGGCGATCACCGACAGCAGGTGCGGGATCTGGTTTACATCAGTGCAGGGTCCGGGATCGGAGCCGGGATTATCATTGATGGCAAACCGTATCAAGGAGCTTGGGGGTACGCCGGAGAGACGGGTCATATGACCATTGATTGGAACGGACGACTCTGCTCCTGCGGTAGTCGCGGCTGCTGGGAACTCTATGCTTCAGAGAAGGCGTATGTAGCATCCACATTGAAACTGCCTGCACAGAATACAACGGAATTACTGCCATTTGCTCAGCAAGGTGAAGCAAGTACATTAAGCGTCCTTGATGATATTGGGCGATATTTGGGTGTGGGTATTACCAACATTGTGAACAGCCTCAACCCCGGAATGCTTATCATCGGCGGTCCACTGGCGGAAGCCAGACCTTGGTTGGAGCAAAGCATGCGTGATGTGATTGACGAACGTGCCCTGCCCTATCACCGTCGGCAACTACAGATTCGTTTCTCCACGCTTGGCAGCCGTTCGACGATGCTAGGTGCCGCCTATGCGGCAACAGCTCCTTTTCTGGGGCGAGTACGCGTGTCTTTATAAGAAAAAAAAGCGTACGGGAACACTTAGGTTCCTGTACGCCCACTTTTCTCGGAATTTTGCAAAATCCTATAAAAAAGATTAGGGACTATAAAAAGGCCCCCTCCGCAGTATGTAACTGCGATGGAGGCCTTATCTATACCCTATAACGATCATAGGACCGTCATCTGCTCTTAGGTTGGATTAAGCGTTCAATACTTTTTCAAACTTGGTTTTGTTCATACCGGAAATACGTTCTTCCCCGATCAAAGTCAATGGAACGGCACGAATGCCCATATCCCAAACCTCTTGTGCAAAAGCTTCATTGGTTTCAATGTTGCGTTCTTCGTACTCTACGCCTTTTTCACTCAAATAGCTTTTTACTTGACGGCAATGCGGGCAGTTTGTAGATGTGTATACTATTGCTTTTTTCATGAATATCACCTCATCATTTATTTTGTTACAACATATTTATTCATATTTCCAAGGATCATTACAGGGCCAGTGCGCTGTGCTCCAAGCTTTCGATGTACTTCTCGCTGTCCATAGCAGCCATGCAGCCACTACCTGCTGCGGTAATCGCTTGTCTGTAGCGAGTATCCTGTACGTCACCACAAGCGAATACGCCAGGCACGTTTGTTTCGGAAGTACCCGGATTTACGACGATATAACCGTTCGCATCCGTTGTAATTTGCCCCTCGAGGAAGCCTGTATTCGGATGATGACCAATCGCCACGAACACGCCGCTAACTGTAATAACTTCCTCTTCACCTGTTGCATTATTCAGCACTTTCAAGCCAGTGACTCCGTTCTCGTCCGCAATCACTTCTACAGGAGTACGATTAAGCGCCCATTCAATTTTGTTGTTCGCACGAGCACGATCCTGCATAATTTTGGAGGCGCGCATTTCTTCACGACGATGCACCAATGTCACTTTGGAGGCAAATCGAGTCAGGAAATTGGCTTCTTCCAAGGCAGAGTCTCCACCGCCGATGACAACAATTTCTTTGCCACGGAAAAAGAAGCCGTCGCATGTTGCGCAAGTGCTTACGCCACGTCCGATATTATCCTGTTCACCGGGAATACCCAGATATTTGGCAGTCGCCCCTGTGGAAATAATCAGCGTATCAGTAACCAGTTCACCCAAACCTTCTACATCCAATGTAAATGGACGAGCCGTTGTGTCTACTTTGTTTACCCAGCCTGTGCGGAATTCAGCGCCAAAACGCTCCGCTTGCTTACGCATATTATCCATCAAATCGGGTCCCATGATTCCTTCAGGAAAACCTGGGAAATTTTCGACTTCCGTAGTCGTAGTTAATTGTCCGCCTGGCTGTGGTCCTTCGATCACCAGTGGGCTCATGTTAGCGCGTGCCAGATAAATTGCAGCGGTCAAACCGGCAGGGCCGGTACCTATAATAATGGACTTGTACATATCTTGGTTCCTCCTAAAATATCATAAGTATTATATAACGAGTTTTCGGCACCGGGCGCTGGGCAGCTGCATATACTCTAAAAGTAATTCCACCAGAAGCTTATCCCAAAATGTGGACACCCGGATATTGCAAAAACGAATCACTTGTTTTGTAGCTTCTTATGACTTAGACTGATTCTAAATCCTAATTTCATTATGCGGAAATAGCTGTAAACAGTCAAATGAAGTTTTCATGAAGCGAAGTATAAAGATAAATCAGGTATGGAGGGATTATCCCCATTATGAATGACGTTTTTTTAGGTAGCTTTATTTCTGCCCTGTCCACTGGACTCGGCGCCGTGCCCATACTGTTTATGCGCAATATCACGCATCGGCTTCGCGATGTTCTGTTGGCTTATGCCGCAGGAATTATGACCTCTGCATCCGTGTATAACCTCATTCCCGAAGCAATCCAGCATTCTAATTGGTTCGTGCTGACTGCGGGAATCCTGCTCGGCTGTCTCGTATTACTGGTGATGGAAATGTACATTCCCCATGCGGATTTGGAGGACCCAGACTCCAAGACGTTTCAACTGGAGTCCAAATCTTTTCTCATTATCGCAGCTATTACATTGCACAATTTGCCAGAAGGACTCTCTGTTGGGGTCAGCTATGCAAGTGAAACTCAAAATCTCGGCAATCTGATCGCCTTCTCTATCGGCCTGCAAAATGCCCCGGAAGGCTTTATCGTAGCGTTGTTTCTTGTGAATCAAAATATCGGCCGTTTCAAGGCCTTGGGCATTGCTACCCTCACCGGAGCCGTGGAAATCATTACGAGTCTGATCGGGTTTTATTTGAGCAGCTGGGTGAACGGACTGGTACCTTACGGCCTTGCTTTTGCCGCCGGAGCCATGATGTTTATTGTCTACAAGGAATTGATTCCCGAGAGTCACGGGGATGGCAACCAGCGGATCGCCACATTTTCTTTTATTCTCGGCTTAATTACGATGATTGGGCTAACCGAATGGCTATAGCCGAACAACACAAAAAGGCTGCCGTCTGCCTGTAATCCAGACAGATAAGCAGCCTTTTTAGTATGTTCACATGGAGATACCTCATTTTTTTTGGTTCATGGAGCGCAGTGCTTCACGATACTGCTCGTCCTCACTTTTGTGAGTCTCCTTCTCTCCCTTGGATATTTGGGAACGTCCATCCTTTTCTTCGTCCTTCCTGGCAAAACCACGTAAAGCCGCACGATAATCCTGATCTCCGTAAGCATCCTTGATGTTCTCGCGATCCTTTTCTACCTTCTTATCCGTCTGGATATCAGGCACCTTGTGTTGTTCCTCCGCATGACGTTCTTCGACGTCGATATCCTTATGCGGCATCTCTCGCGTAGAATCTATCCTTTCACGTGCCTCGGGTTCCACCTGTACAGGATAAGGACGTTTGCTTCTTTGACGTGACTCCTCTTCCGTGGGGCGAGTTTTGGGAGAGGATTTGCGCGTCATCTTTGTATTAAATACCAGCAAAAAAATAAAGGCAACCGCAGCTACTACGATAAAAGCAATGGTCATCGGTAGCCTCCTATTCTCTTTCAGCGCTACGGTACCGTCCCGCTATCTCAGCGACCCGTTTGCCCAAAGAACGACCTAGTGCAAGATCATCACCCGTTGGAAGATTAGGCAGACCATTGGGGTCTGTCTCCACTGGACATGTTACCCCTACGCCGTAATAGGAGCCGTATAATGCATTTTCCGTAATATTAGCGGGCAGTCCTACAATAATCATGCCTTGATGAAGCATCGGAGTAATCAAATTCAGAAGCGTAGATTCCAATCCACCATGAACGGTAGCTGTTGTGCAAAACACAGCGCCGATTTTATCCATCAGCTTGCCCTGCGCCCACAGATACCCCAGCTTATCAATCCAGCTTTTCAGACCGCTGCTGATGGTACCAAAATGGCCCGGGCAACCCCATATAATGGCATCCACACTCACTAGCTCATTCACATCGGCCTCATTCACATGCTTTAACAACACTTCCGTATGCTCAAGGTGTGCTCCTTCTGCGATCGAGCGAGCGAGACGTTCGGTATGCCCATTTTCACTGTCATATACAATCATGATTCTGGTCGTCATTATGCGCATCATCCTTTGTCAGCAAAATCATCTTTTTCGCATGCGCTCTTAACCTTGCCCAAAACCCATCTGAATATTATGAATCGTTTGACGCATACTTTGAAAATCCAAAAACTAGGGAGGCATGTAAACATGAATTCACGCGCCATATTAGTCAACCTGCTAGTTATTATCATTATTCTGGCAGGTGGTGGAGCCGCCGCCTATTACTACAATCAATCCGCCAACTACATAAAAACCGATAATGCCCAAGTGAGCGGACAAGCAGTTACCGTTGCCTCTCCAGGCGCTGGCAAACTCACTGGCTGGAATGCTGAAGTTGGTAAGACCTACACCGCTGGAAGCACGCTTGGTAGTGTAGAAGGAGGCGGAAGCCGAATTAGCGTTACGATTCCAACCGATGGTACCATCGTACAGCAATCTGCAGTCAACAACTCGATTGTTGGGGCAGGCACACCCTTAGCGAAGGCTTTTGATCTAAACAATTTATGGATTACCGCCAATATTGACGAAACGGCTGTACAAGATCTTCAAGTAGGACAGACGGTAGATGTATATATTGATGCTTACCCGGATACGTCCCTGAGCGGTAAACTCGAAAAGATCGGCCTGGCGACCGCATCAACTTTTTCACTACTGCCCACTTCTAACACCACTGCCAACTATACCAAGGTGACACAGGTCGTGCCTGTCAATATTTCCATTCAAGGTTACAAGGGGCTGGGTATTATCCCGGGAATGAGTGCGACCATCAGAGTTCACAAGTAGGAGGCTGTCATGGATCAAAAAATGTCCGTCGGACGTATTCTGTCCGTGCTGCTGCTAGGCGCCTTCATTTCGATTTTGAATCAAACGCTGCTCAACGTGGCCATTCCACATTTGATGAATGACTTCAATGTGTCTGCCACAACCGTTCAATGGCTATCCACCGGATATATGCTAACCAACGGGATTTTGATTCCTATCACTGCTTTTCTGATTGAGTCATTCGGAACACGTGCGCTATTCATCTCCGCGATGGGGTTATTTACTGCCGGGTCTGTCGTCTGTGCTACCAGTACCGGCTTTGCTCCTATGCTGGTTGGACGCGTTATTCAGGCCAGCGGAGCGGGCATTATCATGCCTGTGGTCATGAACGTGTTCCTGACTGTGTTTCCCCCCGAAAAACGAGGCGCTGCTATGGGGACCATGGGGATTGCCATGATGTTTGCCCCGGCGGTTGGACCGACTTTATCCGGTTGGATTGTGGAGCACTATAGTTGGAGACTGCTATTTTTGCTGGTGATTCCGTTGGCAATCATTGATATTCTGTTTGCCATACGCTGGCTAAAAAATGTATCCAAGCTAACGAAACCGAACTTTGATCTGTTGGGAACCATCTTTTCCACACTGGGCTTTGGCTTCCTACTGTATGGCTTTAGTTCAGCTGGAGACAAGGGCTGGGACAGCAATACGGTAATACTTACACTCGCTGCCGGGGTTGTGTTTATTGTATTGTTTATCGTGCGTGAGCTGAACATGATACAACCGATGCTGGAGTTCCGTGTGTTTAAATATGATATTTTTACCGTATCGACCTTAGTTGGGGCTACCGTCAACATGACGATGTTTGGCGGGATGCTGCTGCTACCGATCTATTTGCAAAATATACGCGGCTTTACGCCGCTGCAATCCGGTCTGCTGCTGTTACCGGGTGCACTGCTGATGGGTGTGATGTCACCGATATCAGGGGCAGTATTTGACCGTATAGGCGCAAGGCCGTTGGCGATCATTGGACTGATCATTACAGCAGTCACAACCTGGGAGTTCAGTCTGCTGACCGATGCCACCACCTACGGACATATTATGATCATCTATACGATTCGCAGCTTCGGAATGTCATTGCTGATGATGTCCGTCCAGACGGAAGGGCTAAACCAGCTACCTGCCCATCTCGGTAGCCACGGTACAGCCATGTCCAACACAGTACGGCAAATTGCCGGGTCTATTGGTACCGCTTGGCTCATTACTGTAATGAGCAGCCGAACGACAATTCATGTAGCGGATTATGCGAATGTCGCTACCACCGCCAATGTTCCTTTAACCGAAGGGGTAGCACAGTTGGGACAAACCCTCGCGCAAACGGCGGGCATTTCAACAGAAAGTGGTTCATCGTTGGCGCTACAACAGGTATACCGAAGTGCCGTTACAGAATCAACGATCCATGGTATTAATGATGCCTTTATCATTGCTACAGGGATTGCACTAGCGGGGCTATTGTTTTCCTTGTTCTTACGACGATCTACGCCGCGCCGAAGATAGACGTACAGCGTTGCGAGGCTGCAAAAGAAGGAGCATTCACCCCCTTGGATTTTAAGAGGTATGAATGCTCCTTCCTGTTTGTCATCTTGTAATTATTAGTCCTATGACCGCAATAAGCGCAGACCATTCAAAATGACCAGTATTGTGCTGCCTTCATGCCCAATAACCCCAAATGGCAAGGCTATATCCTGCACAAAGTTGCTGATCACAAGCAGCAAAATGACACTTACCGCGAAGACCATATTTTGTTTGACCACCCGCTGCGCCTTGCGCGCCAGTGCTATCGTCGGAGCGATCTCCTCGATTCCATCATTCATCAGTACCACGTCTGCGACCTCTAGCGCTGCTCCGCTGCCATGCATCCCCATGCCTAGTCCTACGGTTGCTGCTGTCAACGCAGGAGCGTCGTTCACACCGTCGCCGACCATGACGACATGCCCGTACTGCTCCCGCAGCATGCGAATATGGCTGACTTTGTCCTCCGGCATTAAGCCAGCATATACAGCGTCGACTCCGGCCTGCTCCGCGATCACAGCGGCCGTTTCTGGACGGTCTCCGGTTAACATGACAACCCTGATACCCTGCGCTTGCAGGCGTTTCACGGACTCTTGAGCCTGCGGACGCAACTCATCGCGTAGTGCCAGCATTCCAGCAATCCGATCATCCGCGAGGATGATGGATACGGTTTTGCCCTCAGCTTCCAGCCGGGCCCGACTCTCCATCCACTCTGGCTCTGCCAGAGGACTAGGTCCATCCAGCACATCTGTGCGACCGATTTTCCATTTCACCCCGCCTATGATGCCTTCCATTCCCCATCCGGTGAGTGCCTGCACTTGCTCGGTTGGGAGAGGATCTCTCTGTCCCAATTTAGCTTCGGCTTTGGCTACAATCGCTCGCGCCAGCGGATGCAAAGAATAACTTTCAATTGTGGCGACAATGTGCAATAGCTCATCGGCATCGTATTCTGCGGCGGTAATCCAATCCGTGACGACAGGTGACCCCATCGTTAACGTACCTGTTTTGTCAAAAGCAACAACAGAAGTCAATGCCATATTCTCTACATGTGCTCCACCTTTGAACAGAATGCCCCGTCGGGCACGGTTGGAGATGGCCGATAGCATCACTGGCATAATGGATGACACGAGCGCACAGGGTGAGGCCACGACGAGGAACACCATAGCCTTATAGAACGCTGCTGCCCACGTCCAGCCTAATGCGATGGGTGCACCGACAATGACGATCAGCGTGACAGCAACAACAATTCGAGCGTACACCGATTCGAACGTTTTAATAAACCGCTGGGAATCAGGAACTTCGGTCTGAGCCTCTTCCACCATACGAATGATTTTTGAAAATAAAGTGTCCTCCGAGGACTGACTAACCTCTACATATAGCACGCCTTCTCCATTAATGGTGCCCGCATATACTTCGTCACCTTCCACCTTATTTACCGGAACAGACTCCCCGGTAATAGATGCCTGATTCACTGCCGAAACGCCCTTGGAGATTCGGCCGTCCGCCGGAATCAGTTCGCCCGGCTTCACCAGCAGCAGGTCGCCTGGCAACAGCTGTTCAATGCCGACTGTTTCCATCCCCTCACGAGATAAGCGCAAAGCCGTTTCCGGCTTCAACGCCATAAGCTCAGAAATATCCTTACTACTACGCTCGGTGGTATAGCTCTCCAGCGCACCGCTGAGTGCAAAAATAAAGATCAGCATGGCTCCTTCATTCCAATAGCCTATGGCCGCAGCTCCTAGGGAGGCAGCGATCATGAGTAGATTAACATCCAGATCATGTTCTCGAATCAGTGTTTCGACCCCTTCTCTGGCTTTGGACCAGCCCCCAAGGGCATAGGACACTACATACAGAATGACCGATAGCCATTGCCACCAATGTGAGACTCCCCATGCCATCAGCATCAGCAATCCACTACCTAGAGCAGCTTGCATCTCCTTATTTTTCAGCATGCTTTTAAGCTGAAATTGCGGCTTGCGATTCGGACCGGGTCGTCCGCTACCACTGTTTTTTGAAAGGGTTCGGTTAGAGGGAGACAATGTATCTTGTAATCGTTGAGTAGCTTGCATCATGTCACGTTCCTTTCCATATTTTGTTCCTTGTACTAGCATTTCATTGAGAATGATATCCATTGTTAAGTGCCCTAAAATAGCACATGCTGCTTCGGGAAGTCCGAAGCAGCATGTTTGACAATGAGAATGATAATCATTTTTGCATCTATACAATTATTTTGGATTAGCGAAACTTTTGTTTTATTATATACCTTTTCTTTTCCACTTGTAAACCAGCAATGGCCTAAATAAAAAAAGATACCCGCGCCACCGCAGGTATCCTCCATATTTAAAGCATCCTATTCAGGATTTGCAAAATTCGATTCCAGTCGCTCCAAAGTGCAATATATAGACGAACTAGACCATTTCGATCTATATATTGTTCATTGAAAGTCGCTTATTGGATTTTTGCAAAATCCTCTATTACAAGAATTCCGGTTATCTTCAGGCTAAAGGAAACTTCCACGCATGTGATTGTGTGCAGTTCCTGAAGTGTGCTGACGATCTGCGGGCTGTTGCAGTCCCAGACGCGCAGCCGCAAGGCGTACAGTGGGAACCGCTGTGTCCGGGCAAATGACCCCCGTCAGCTCATTCTCCCAGATCGAAATCCTATCCAGAGAATGGTTAATTTCATCTATTGCTACCCATAAAGGAAGCTCAGACTTTACACGTCGAACAGCCTCCATTATGCATTTTATCGTATCACTATTGTTCTCATGACCATCGACACCGGATGGAATCAACTGATCCTCAGCCCTAATGTCATCGGATGGAGTTGGTATGACTTCTAAAATGACCGTATCGGCAAAACGTGCCAGATCTGCAGCTTGAGCCACCTGCTTGATCTGTCGTGCGCTCACTTCGGACATGTTATTGGAATTGGCTGGCTCCCCCGACCGTGCAGCTTGCCTGTTCCCTGTTTGGCTTACGTTAGGCACCAAAGACGGGTCAACTGTCAAAAGCACGCCTACCCGATATGGAATGCACCGAAGACGCCCGCATAAAGTCTGCTCTGCAACGCCGTCAATCCAGTCTCGCGCTGCCCGGAATTCGTCCACGTCAGCCGGATTGCGCACTATAATCTCCAGCTTGGGTTCTCCCCCCTGCCGCACGCTCCGCAACGCCGCACGCAGCAATGCCTCCAGCTGCATATCTTGCAAGCTTCCAATACCCACTGCATTGTTCTGCTCAATTAGGGCTATAGAGAGTGGTGATCCGTTCAAAGACTCGAATAAGCTTTCATATTGTGTTTCCAGCAAACTGATAATTCGACGGGACAAATGCTCACACAATCCAGGCAGGCCAGATGCCTGGTTAAAGGTTTTGTACGTGTCAGATGCACGTGAACCGGGAATAAGGATGGGATCAGGCTCCCCGTCAGGGGCATGAATCGTCTGTCCAGACTCTGCTACGTCCAGATAGGCATAGCATAGTTTCCCTACACGGCCAGATGCCTGTGACAAGGGACCATGCAGAAGACTATAACCGTCATAACTGCCTATTTCCGATGCTGTCTCTGTGCCAATACGACTCAAACTTGCAGGAGCATCGGCATAAATCCGTATGGAGGTGCGCCTGTATTCATCGCTCCATTTTAGGAGTGTGCGCACTGCTTGCCCAATATCGTTGCCGTTATTCAGCATCGTTTCCCCAAGTAATTCCGGATTCGCAGCCATCAAAGCCTCTGCTCGACTGATTACGCCCTGCTCAGCTAAACCAACCAGCCAGCCCAACGGATCTTCCTCCTGCGTAGCAGATGCTTCATGGCTGCCTGCCTTTAGCGTCTCCATAGCCAACCTCTGTGCAGCAGCCTCCATACCCGGCTCTGGAACTTTGAGATCCCGGCTATTTTTGCCACCCAACAGCTCTGCGAATACATGCATCAGTTTAGCCTCCATGCTATTAATCCATCCTTTCTTCCGTCAGCAAGTTGGCACACACGAATTCGAGTACCCCTCCAAATAAAGAAAACGCTTACTCATTATGGAGCAACCGAATCTTACATGGGCCTTACTTGTAAAGCCCCTACCTTAACGTATTAGGCACGCCACACATTTATACATTTCGGCACAACTACCCTACATCCCAAAATAAATCTCTATCCTGCTGGTACAAGACCACTCGAAAAAGGAACCTATAAAATAAACACCCCCGGTTTTCACAGGATGCCTATACATCCGATGCTAACCCAGAGGTGTTTATTTTTACTCGTAAGAACGAACCTTCAATACACGCATCACATTCAATACAGCTAGCAATGTTACACCTACATCGGAAAATACAGCCTCCCACATCGTAGCAATACCGAATGCTCCCAGCGTAAGAAAAACCGCTTTGACAACTAGCGCAAATATAATGTTTTGCCATACGATACGACGTGTGCGCTTGGCGATATGGATCGCCGTAACCAGCCTTGAAGGCTCGTCGTTCATAATTACGATATCTGCCGCCTCAATCGCAGCATCCGATCCCAAACCGCCCATCGCTACACCGACATCTGCCAGCGCCAGTACGGGTGTATCATTAATCCCATCGCCTACGAACAAAATTTTGTCGCTCGTTTTTTTACTTGCAGACAACTGCTCGATGGCTTCGGCTTTGTGCTGAGGTAACAGTTCTGCCCGTACTTCATCCAAACCCAACTGTCGTCCTACGGCCTCGGCAACAGTCCGATTGTCACCCGTCAGCATGATGGTTTTCAACACACCCAACTTTTTCAGTGAAGCAACCGTTTGGGCTGCGTCTTCCTTAACCTCATCTGAAATCAGAATGCACCCGGCATACGTTCCGTCTACAGCCACATGTACGACCGTTCCTTCATCCAGCGTCCCTGCTTGCTGCGCCACGTTAAAAGCCACATGCTCCCGCTCCATCAGCTTGGCGTTCCCGGCTGATACCAGACGACCATCAATTTGTGCCTGAATCCCGTGACCGGATATTTCACTATATTGCTGAACCCGTTCTGCTCTGAGTTCTTTACCGTAGGATTCACGCAGAGAAGCAGCAATAGGATGTGTGGAATGCAGCTCAGCCAAAGCGACGGTTTCGAGCAGGGTTTCGTTTGTAAAATCTCCGGCAGGATAAATCCCTGTTACACGGAAAACACCTTTGGTGAGTGTGCCTGTTTTATCAAAAACAGCGTATTTCACATGATTCAGAGCTTCAAGATAGTTCCCGCCCTTGATCAGGACACCTGAACGGGAGGCTGCCCCAATTCCCCCAAAGAAGCCCAGTGGAATGGATACTACCAGCGCACAAGGACAAGAAATAACGAGGAAAACAAGCGCACGGTATACCCAATCTGCAAAATGTGCACCCGGCACAACAAGCGGTGGAACAACCGCCAACAACAGCGCTACAATAACCACTACTGGAGTATAGTATCTGGAAAATTTCGTGATAAACTTTTCAGTCGGCGCTTTTTTGGCACTCGCATTTTGCACTAATTCCAAAATTTTCGAGACCGCCGATTCACTAAATTCTTTGCTAACCTCTACCGTTAGAAGTCCGTTCGTATTGATAAACCCACTCAACACGTTGCTTCCCGGCTCTACGGTACGAGGCACGGATTCACCAGTCAACGCAGAGGTATCCACATGCGATTTACCATCTATAACCTTACCATCCAGCGGGATCTTCTCGCCCGGCTTAATTACAATCAAATCCCCAATGCGAACGTCTTCTGGGGACACTCTCCGTACGGACTCAGCCGTCTTCAGGTTGGCATAGTCCGGTCTAATATCCATCAGATCACTGATGGATTTACGTGAACGGTTAACTGCAATGCCTTGAAACAGTTCTCCGATTTGATAAAAGAACATGACAGCTACGCCTTCCGGGTATTCCCCAATCGCAAATGCACCAACAGTAGCCAGCGTCATCAGGAAGTATTCGTCAAAGGCCATTCCACGTACCAAACTGCGTGCAGCCTGCAAGACAACATCACCGCCAACGATGATATATGCCAGTAAAAATAGGGCCAACTTGCCTACACCTTCGACAGGTAACCACCAGGCAACAGCCGCAACGACCGCACCAATAGCCAAACGCGCAATCATGCGGCGCATACCGTCCGTACCGTGATCATGCGTATGCCCAGCGTGGCTATCATCTCCATGCGAATGTGAATGAGTGTGGGTAGCTTCACCATGTTCGTGCTCTGCATGGTGGTTGTGATGCTCGTGTGCATGATCCCCGTGGTCGTGTCCATCGTGCGTATGGGCTTGCTTGCCATGTGCTCCATGATGATGACCAGCGTGGCTGTGAGAAGCATGTTGCCCGACCTCGTGTGTATGCCCTTCACCTTCACCATGATGCTCATGACCGCATGCACAACCATCTGTGCAGTCTGGCTGTACTGCACCAGCATTGCTTCGGCTGTCTTCACGCAGGCGTCCACGAGCATTTTTTACAACCATTCGAACATGCGGCTCAAGTCTGTGGACCTTCCGTTCGGCTTGACGAAATATCTCTTCTTTTTGATCCGAACTTGTGGTCATCGTCAACGTTTTCGTAACAAAATTGACCGAGCAATCCATGACCCCTTCTATTTTACTGACTCCATTTTCAATCTTGAGAGCACAGTTGGCGCAATCCAAACCTTCCAAAATCCATTCATGCCGTTCCGTTCTTTTTAGAGCATCCATAGTCATTGGCCTCCAATTAACTATATATGAGCAACTGTTCATATATTATTTGTTAAGGCCATTATATTCAGGATCAGGGTCAAAAGTCAATGACTCTAGCCCTTTTTAACAAAAAAATCGACTTCAACGGACGAACGCCAAAAGAGCGCCAATCGCTTGGCGCCCTCTGTTGTTTTATCCCAAAATTATTGATGTGATATGTGCTGATGGGTTTGCAAAAAGATCTGCTCCACATGATTATCATCCAGTGAATAAAACACCGTCTTGCCTTCTTTGCGTCGTTTGACAATACGCAGATTGCGCAAATAACGAAGCTGGTGGGATACCGCAGATTGTCCCATGTTCAACACCTGGGTCAGATCATGAACACACAGTTCTTTTTGTGCCAGGGCATAAATCAGCTTGATTCGTGTCGGGTCACCCAGTGCTTTGAACAGCTCCGACATTTTGTATGCGATGGAATCCTCAACAAGGGAAGATTTTATGCGCTCAATTTCCTGATCTGAACCGTGACAAGCCGGCTCGCAATCCAAAGCTTCCGTTTCAGAATTCATCCTTTTCACCCCGTGTATTTCGACTTGATGCTCCTATTATAGCAAATTCGTAGAGTTTACGAATAGCTTATATTACAGCTTGCCCTGTAACAGAAAACTTCCAAGTCACAATGCTTGCCTAACACTATAGCTTTACACTACTTAGAGCCTAATAAAGCTTAATTCAACGTTTTTAATACTTCATCACTGTAAGGAATAATTTCATCTATTTGTTGATCACGTAACTTCACCGCAAACGCTGGATCAACCAGCAAAGCACGCCCAACCGCAACCAGATCAGCTTCCTCTCGTTCTACTTGCCCCACGAGTTGTTCTAATCTTGTCTCTACATTACTGGATTGATCGGTTTGACGATTATTATTTTCAAAATCACTCAAAAAGGCCTTCTCTAAACCAATCGAGCCCACAGTAATCACTGGCTTGCCTGTTATCTTTTTGGTCCAAGCTGCCAAATTTAGATCAGACCCTTCAAATTCCGGTTCCCAAAAACGGCGGCTTGAGCAATGGAATACATCCACCCCGGCCTTCACTAATGGAGTGAGAAACTGTTCAAGTTCCTGTGGTGTTTGGGCCAGCTTTTCTTCATAATGGTACATCTTCCACTGGGAGAATCGCAATACAATTGGGAAATTCGGCCCTACTGCACGACGACAAGCCTCAATGACCTCCACCGCAAACCGAGTACGCTGGACCAAGTTGCCTCCGTATTGGTCGGTGCGCTTATTGGTTTTGTCCCAGAAAAATTGATCGATTAAATAGCCATGAGCTCCATGAAGCTCAATGCCGTCAAAACCCACTCGCTGGGCATCGGCAGCGGCCTGTGCATAAGCTGAAATAATATTCGCAATCTCAGCCTCCGTCAATGGCTCAACCACCTTTTCGCCGGCGGGAGAGATACCGGACGGACCGACAGGCAATGCCTCGGGATTCGGTTGATTATCTGCACCTATTTTACGGGCCGTACCCACATGCCAGAGCTGCGGTATAATCTTGCCACCTACCGCATGAACCTCCTCAACTACCTTGGCCCACCCCTTTAATCCCTCACCATAAAAATTAGGAATGCTTGTTTGCTCCACAGCTGCGGGATGATTAATAGCAGTTCCCTCTGTAATAATCAATCCAACTGCATTTTCCGCACGGCGACGATAATACGCGGCCACATCAGGCCCTGGGATACCTTGAGGAGAAAAATTTCGTGTCATTGGCGCCATAACAATCCGATTGGGAAGAGATAAATTACCTAACTTAAAAGGTTTAAACAGTAATTCTGTGTTCATTACTTTTTCCTCCGCTCTCCACTAGTATTATCGTTTTCACTCTACTGTTATACAATTCCATTTTACACATATGTAAACTTGAGTTCAAGAAGCCACAGTTTTTATTTTAATAAGCTACACAAAAAAAGAAGAAGCGGCTCTAAGTCCGCTTCTTCTTTCCTAATTCGTTTGTACTTGAGTGATTTTGCAAAAATCCTACTTATTAGTGTGCTACCATGTTGTATTCCATAATCCATACAGAACCACCAACAACGGTCAACAGGATAACTACCCCGAAAATCAAAGTCATGACATTCCAGCGTGGTCCATTGCTCTCACGAATGTGCATGAAGAAGAAAAGCTGAACCAGAAATTGCAGCACTGCCGCGGCTAAAATAACAACCATGGTCGAAGTGCGGCTCAACATATGATTCATAACCACACCGAGAGGAATGATGGTCAGTACGATGGACAGAATAAACCCGATAACATAGGATTTCACTGAACCGTGAGAATCATCATGACCATGCGAACCCGCTCCTGTTTGATGCTGTGCCATCTACATCACCCCCATCAAATAGACGACTGTCAGCAAGAAGATCCAGACAGCGTCCAAAAAGTGCCAGTACAAGCTCAATGCCGAAACTTTCCCCTTCGTCTCTGGTGTAAGCCCGCGTTTTTTCAACTGGAACATGAGTCCAATCATCCAAACCAGACCTAACGAAACGTGAAGTCCGTGCGTTCCGACTAAAGTGAAGAATGCCGACAAGAACGCACTGGTTCCAAAATTGGCTCCTTCGTGTACCAACTCAACAAACTCGTAAACCTCAAAACCGATAAAGCCAAGACCTAGGATCGCCGTCACGATTAACCAGTTAATTAATCCCTTCATGCTTCCTTTGTTCATGGCCAACACAGCCAGACCACTTGTGAAGCTGCTCGTGAGCAAGAGGAACGTTTCAATAATAACGCCCGTCATGTTAAACAGCTCTGCGCCACCCGGTCCTCCGGCTGTGTTGTTCCGAAGGACGACGAAGGTTGCGAACAAGGTACTGAACAGGATTACGTCCGTTACGAGGAAGATCCAAAAACCAAGCATCTTCAATTCTTGCGGATCGTGATGCCCGTGGTCATGATCATGGCTTTGGTGTGCTGCTGCTTGTGCCATTATACAGACCCCCTTATTGCCGCTTCCGTGCGTTTTACTTCATCCGCAGGGATATAGTAGTCGCCATCATAGGAGAAGAACGAACGGCAAATCATACAAATTGCCACACCGATCAGCCCTGGAATATAGAAGAACGACCATCCGAATACGAACCCGAAACCTGCAATGAAAAAGAATACCGACATAATGAATGGAATCGCCGAGTTCTTCGGCATATGAATCGCTTCAATTGGCGGTTGCTTTCTGAAAATACCTTTTGCACGTTGGTCTTTTTCTGCCCACCAGTCATCACGTTCTTCTACTTGTGGAATGGTAGCAAAATTGTATTCTGGTGCAGGTGAAGGAATCGACCATTCCAACGTATGACCACCCCAAGGGTCGCCTGTTGTATCCTTCAGCTTACGGTAATTCTTGATGCCCAGAAGAATTTGAAGAACCTGGAACAAGAAACCAATCCCCATCAAGAATGCCCCAACGGTCGAAACGAGGTTAAGCGGCTGCCAGCCGGTATCCCAGCCGTAAGTGCTCAGACGACGCGTCATACCCATCAGACCGAGAGAATATTGCGGAATAAAACATACATAGAAACCGATGTTCCAGAACCAGAAAGCCCATTTACCAGGCGTTTCAGGCAATGTGAAACCGAACATTTTAGGCCACCAATAGTACAGACCTGCCAAGTAACCGAACACTACACCACCAATCAGAGCGGAGTGAAAGTGAGCGATCAGGAAGTAACTGTTATGGAACTGGAAGTCAGCAGGCGCTACAGACAACATGACGCCTGTCAAACCAGCAATCAAGAAGTTCGGAATAAAAGCAATTGACCACATCATAGGAGTCTTGAATGTAATCTTACCCCGATACATCGTGAACAGCCAGTTAAATACTTTAACCCCTGTCGGTATTGCGATAACCATCGTCGAAATCGCAAAGAATGCATTAACATCTGCGCCTGATCCCATCGTGAAGAAGTGATGCGCCCAGGTGAA
This sequence comes from Paenibacillus sp. Lou8.1, assembly GCF_024213565.1. Taxonomy (NCBI): domain Bacteria; kingdom Bacillati; phylum Bacillota; class Bacilli; order Caryophanales; family Paenibacillaceae; genus Paenibacillus; species Paenibacillus sp. Lou8.1. The sequence goes on along the minus strand of NZ_JANAVN010000008.1, from coordinate 220,025 downwards.
GAAGGACAAGATCGCAATAATGAACATGGCGTAAACCATGGACTTGTATCCAAACAATTTCTTTTTGGAGAATACGCTGATAACCTCGGAATAAATACCGAAGGCAGGCAAAACTACAATGTATACCTCAGGGTGACCCCACATCCAGATCAAGTTGATATACATCATTGGGTTACCGCCGAAATCAAGCGTAAAGAAGTGTCCTCCTCCGAAGCGGTCAAGGAACAGCAATGCCAAAGTAACCGTCAGAATCGGGAATGCGAAAATGATAATAACACATGACGAAAATACGGACCACGTAAAGACAGGCATTTTCATCCAAGTCATACCAGGTGCACGCATTTTAATAATGGTCACAATAAAGTTGATACCCGTAGCCAATGAACCTATACCCGAAATCTGAATACCCCAGATATAGAAGTTCTGACCGACGCCAGGACTAAATTGCAGTTCTGAAAGCGGTGGATAACTCAACCAACCTGCGTCTGGCGAACCACCGATCACGAAGGACAGGTTGAACAACATCGCTCCCATAAAGAAAAGCCAGAAGCTCAATGCGTTCAGGAAAGGAAACGCAACGTCGCGCGCACCAATTTGAAGGGGTACGGCGATATTAAACAAACCAAACATCAACGGCATCGCCATAAACAGGATCATGATCGTGCCATGAGTTGTGAAAATCTGGTTGTAATGCTCAGGATGCAGAAGTGTAACATCCGGTGTAGCCAGTTGAACACGCATCAATAATGCATCCACGCCTCCGCGGAATAACATTAAGATGGCCGCAAGAATATACATAATACCGACTTTTTTATGGTCAACAGTAGTCAACCAGTTTTTCCAAAGCCAGCCCCATTTTTTGAAATAAGTGAGCACAAACACGATCCCGATCGTCGCTAATGCGATGGAGACGTCCGCTCCATAGATCATTGGGTCTCCAGTAACGAAGAAAGTGGATGCAAACTCTTTTATTTTGTCAAGCATTGGGGGCCTCCTTCCCTATAATCATTTAATTGTGTCCGCTCATATTCATATGACTCATGTCCATTGCCGCATGATCTTCTGTGCCGGACTGAGAAGAACCTTCTGTGGATGTAGCTTCACCATGTCCAGCATGTGGGTTAGAAGCGCCCTCCACTACATACTTGTTAACAATGTCTTTGAACAAGCCATCTGGAATCGAAGAATACTCATCAGGCTGGGACAAACCTGGTTTTGCAAGCGCCAAATAGCCGTCTTTCGTCAGCGGCTTAGACTGCTTTTTGATGTCAGCGACCCAGTTTTTATACTCTTCATCCGACTGGACTTCTACATCAAAACGCATTTGTCCAAAATGCTCACCGCTAAAGTTTGCACCCGAACCAAAGTAAGTTCCTTCGTGATCGGCCTGCAAATGCAGTTTCATAGCCATGCCTGACATGGTGTAGATTTGTCCGCCCAATTGCGGAATCCAGAATGAGTTCATCGGGGCGTCAGCAGTCAGTTCAAAACGGACTGGAACACCTTTAGGAATGTGAACTTGGTTAACTGTAGCTATACCTTCCTCTGGGTACATAAAGAGCCATTTCCAGTCCAGTGAAGTCACTTGAATGGTTACTGGCTTTTGCGTACTTGCCAACGGCTTGGAAGGCTCCAGCAAGTAGGTATATCTTGCAGTAATGACAGCAATAATACAGATAACGATAATTGGGATAGCCCACCATGTGGTCTCCAGCTTTTTGCTGTCATCCCAGTGGGGTTGATACTTCACCTTGTTTGTCGGTGTATCACGATACCGCCAAATGATGAAGAAAGTCAAAATCATGACCGGTACAATTATTAGCGCAGACAATGCCGTTGTAAGAATGATCAGCTCTTTTTGTGCTTGCCCAACGGGTCCTTTCGGATCGAAAACAACGTATTTTCCGCCAGCATAAAAACACGTCCAAATGAGCAATGCTACCGTGAGCACGGTCAAAACCAACGCAATAATCGCTTTTGGTTTTTTGTTCATGTTGTTCCCCTCTCCTTAAATAATAAATTACTCAAAACTTTACGAACTCCTGTAATGTTGCCCCTATATAAGATAGCAGAAAAGTGGCCACTTTTTTTATTGTTAACAGAATTGTCGATTATTTGTCCGTTTTTTGTGAAAAACATCTCTAAAAATAAAATTTCTCTTGCAAATTCAAAATTTCTTATTAATACAAAGATGACATAATAAATACGTTATTTGTGTATCTTAAAGAAGTTATATTAAAGAAAAAAGCGGGACTCCTTACAGTTATCATCCTACACTGCTCGAAGCCCCACATTGTTGTTTTCGGCATATATTTGCTTTAAATCATTTTTAAATTGTATTAACTGCGGCCGTTTTCCTGGTCTTCCTTCTTGCGGGCAATGACAAATGATTTCCCAACTAGAAAAATAAAAATCCCGGCAACAACGCAGCCAATGCCTGTCATTAAATATATATTCCGATCAGTTAAATTACCTATATCAAGCAAAATAAGGATAATACCTGCAATACAGGCGATCCAAGCGATAACAGATACCGTCCGGCTCATTTGCCCGTCAGTTGATCCTGATTTCCTAAAATTTGCAGCCATACCCTTCACTCCCTTCGGTCTAAAATAATTTTTAACGCCCTCGTCTGGTATTTTTGTCAGTATGCACATATCTTGCTTCTTTATTCCCTTTGGTCTCTACATACCTAAAACAACCCTCTGCATATCTTGACTATTATTACCCCGGAAGACCCAGTGTTCAAACAAAAGGGAGTGAAGACAGGTCTATCTTTGCTATATTTTTAAATCGCTCTTCGTTTATCGTTTAACGTCTGGTCTCCAACCAGTTATTACTTACTACATTTCGATACCAATAGTAACTTTCCTTCGGGGTGCGGACCTGTGTGCGGAAATCGACATGAATCATGCCAAATCTCATATTATATCCCTCTGCCCACTCAAAATTGTCCATAAGTGACCATGCCATATATCCTTTGACATGAAGGCCGTCATGAATAGCCCGGTGTACCTGCACCAAATGCTGCTGCATATACGAAATACGACGGTCATCCTGAACCTTGCCATTCACGACATCATCGTTGATGCAAGCCCCATTCTCTGTGATATAAATATCGAGGTTACCGTATTTTTGCAAATAATGCAGTACCTCGTACAGCCCACGCGACTCCACTGGCCAACCGATATCCGTTACAGGTAGCCCCATATTGATTTCTTCAGATTGAAGAAACCCGGCTTCAGGATTAAAACGATTAACTGACATAGCATAGTAATTGATACCGATCATATCAATAGGCTCGCCGATAATATCCATATCCCCATCCTGAATAGGCACGGTGGCTCCCTGCTCCGCAAACCAGTCTACCAAAAACTGAGGATACGAGCCTTGATAAATAGGTTGAAGAAACCAGTCACTGTGCAGGGAAATAGTGCGCGCACAAGCGGCTTTATCTTCCTCAGATGTGCTGTAAGGAACAGCCCAGGAGACATTGGGAGCGATACCGATCTGGCCACTGGTGCCCAGCTCGCGGAAACGGCGCACAGAAAGACCATGCGCAACTAGCAAATGATGTCCTACATCAATGGCTGTCTGAAGATTTGTCAGACCCGGGGCATGAACACCCAGCATATTAGATAAAAAGGCGATGCACCATGGTTCATTGAATGTTAGCCAATGGTGTATTTTACCGTGAAACTCGCGGAACATCGTTTCTGCAAACTGAACAAACGCTTGAATCGTGCGACGATTCTCCCATCCTCCAGCATCCTGAAGCGCTTGAGGCAGATCCCAATGGTACAGTGTACAAAACGGTTCAATCCCATTTTCGTTCAACAAATCGACTACGCGATGATAATAGTCCAATCCTTCTTGATTGACTTCACCATCACCATTGGGAAATATACGCGGCCAGGACACTGAAAAACGGTATGTACGAATGCCCAGTTCCTTCATTAGGCGGATATCTTCCTCGTAGCGATGATAGCTGTCACAAGCTACATTGCCGTTATCACCGTTGAATACTTTGCCAGGCGTATGGGCAAAGGTATCCCAGATCGACAAACCTCTCCCATCCTCCTCATAAGCTCCCTCGATTTGATAGGCTGCCGTCGCGGTCCCCCACATAAAGTCCTGCGGAAATTGAAAAATGGTCATATTATCTCTTCCTCTCCTTCAATTATAATCGTATGTTGGTTCGTTATTTCCTGCTCTTTGGTAAAAATCCATGACAAAATGAATCCTCCATGCTCAGGATCAGGCAGAGCCTGACGAGCATCTGTGCTAAACGGATGTGAATAGCGAATCGTGCAGCTTCCCGTCTGGACAGACGCGGTGAATTCAGCACGGATGAGCCTGGAACCAGACCATTCCATGCCGACCGTCATCCCGCCATGTCCCTTCAATCCACTGACTCGTCCCTCCGACCATGCCGTTGGCAAGGCAGGCAGTAACGTCAGCTCTCCCGGACGGCTTTGTAGCAGCATTTCTGCAATCCCCGCCGTCGCACCAAAATTACCGTCGATCTGAAAAGGCGGGTGAGCGTCGAATAAATTAGGATAGGTTGATCGCGACAGCAACGTGCGAACATACCGATGTGCGGCGTCGCCATCTTCCAGCCGAGCGTACAGGTTAATCAACCAGGCACAGCTCCATCCGGTATGCCCACCACCGTGATCAAGCCGTCGACGCAGCGATATGCGGGCTGCCTCAGCCAGCTCCGGGGTATCACGGATGTGAATTTGTCGACCGGGATATAACCCATATAGATGCGAAACATGTCGATGCCCAGGCTCCGCTTCCTCAAAATCGATAAACCATTCCTGTAACTGGCCGTGACGTCCGATTTGATAGGGCATTAACCGTGCCCGTGTCTCCTCGCAGCGGTTGCGGAATTCATCGTCTAATTCCAGCAGGTCCGCAGCTTGAATGCAGTTATCCAACAGCTCCCGAATCAGCGTCATATCCATGGTGGAGCCCATAGAGATACTGCAATCCTCGCCGTCCGGCGTTTTGAATTTATTTTCTGGTGATGTAGATGGGCATGTCACAAGCCGACCCTCCGGGCCTTCCACGAGCCAGTCCATGCAAAAGGTTGCCGCCCCCTTCATGAGTGGATAAGCTTGTTCTGCCAAATAGGCTGTATCCAGGGTAAACAGATAGCGCTCCCATAGGTGAGCAGTGAGCCATACACCCCCAAGCGGCCAAAACGCCCAACTGGCATGGCCCCCTGAAGGTCCGGCGTATCTCCACACATCTACATTGTGATGAGCTGCCCACCCTTGAGCACCATAATGGATGGAGGCTACCCTCCGTCCCGTACGAGCCACTTCTCCAATCATGTGCAGCAATGGTTCATGGCACTCGGCAAGATTGCATACCTCTGCGGGCCAATAGTTCATCTGCGCATTGATATTGGTTGTATAATTACTATTCCACGGCGGCTGCACCCGGTCATTCCAGATGCCCTGAAGATTGGCAGGCTGACTCCCCGGACGCGAGCTGCCCATGAGCAAATAGCGGCCATACTGAAATAACAGCACCTCCAGCTCCAGATCGGCCTGACCTTTCTGATAACGTTCCAATCGCAGATCTGTCGGTAGAACGGAGTCGTCGGTTAGAGTATCACCTCTCAGTTCTAATACAACGCGGTCAAACAGCTTTCGGTGATCCTGTTCATGGCGTTGCCACACCTGCTCACTTCCCAGCGAAATTGCTTCGTCTAAAATGACTTGACATGCTTCTGCTGATTCCGTTGCATCACTATTCGGCATAGCGTGAAATCCCTGAAATCCGGTAGCAGCTGCCAAATACACCGTGATTTTATCCGCGCCCGAGATGATCAGTGCTCCATCAGCACCCGTCGTCAAGGTTCCTCCCTCGGGAATAACCCTCGCCTGAACTGCAAAAGCCATCCCCAAATCATTTTCATAAACGACAGACCGTGGATGATCGCCGCGATAATTAGATTCCACATGACTGGGCGCTCGTCCAGTCAACGTAATAAAGTCCCTGATCGGCTCATCGGATGGATCGTTATTATCGCTATCCCATTTGGATGAATCACCAAAATGTGCATCCTCTCCAACCTCGTCTTCACAAAGATGGGGGGAAGTGATGCGCACAGATGCATGGATCTTCCCAAGCTTATTCGCAGTCAGTGACACCATCATGATTCCATCTGGCGCACTGGCGATAACTTCACGGGTATAGCGGACTCCATCACTTTGAAAAGTGACCGCTGCCGTTCCAGTCAGCAAATCCAGTTCCCGTTCATAATGCACAATTTCCCCTAGGCCCTCCTGCGTAATCCACAAATCTCCCAAAGGCTGATAGGCTTCCGTATCGCGACCTAGCATATTCGCATTAATCAGTTGTTCCGCTTCCTTGTATTTTCCATCTGCAATCAGCTTTCTGACAGGCTGCAAATATCGCAAAGCATCATACTGAACGCCGTCTCTGGGAAACCCGGACCAGAGCGTATCCTCGTTTAATTGCAAATGCTCCTCTCTGATTCCGCCAAATACCATAGCTCCCAGCCTTCCATTGCCGACTGGCAATGCTTCCTCCCATACCTCAGCAGGCTGGCGATACCATAAACGCAGGGACTGTGGTCTTTTGCCTTTCGTCACATCAAACCCTCCCCCATCAAGATGAAACAGAGCGCTAATCCCGTATGGACCATAAGGACAAGCGCTCTGTCATTCCGGCATTCAAAATTTCGTTAAAAGCAGTCAGCTATTTAGAAGCCTTACCGCTCCATAACTCCACTCTGTCCTTTACCAGTTGCGTGTATTGCTGTTCCATTTGGACAGCTCCGGCGGCATCCAGTTCTTTAATCATGTTGTCGTATACCGTATCAAAATTGGAAGCTGGTGCTAAAATAGCTTCGGGTATACGTTTGCGGATAATGTCTGTCGTTTTTTTGAATGTAACGTTATAGTTGGATTCATTGTCTGTTGTCAGGTTATAGGCTGCGCCCCAAGGCTTTACATCAAATTCTTTCTTGTCCGGGAACAGATCTTTCCACGTTTTTACGCCATACGCTTTAAGCGATTCTTTCTCTGGCTTCGAATAAGCCGCGATAATTTGCTCCGGGAATTTGGCAGTATAGTAGTTGCCTGTAGGGTCCTTCACGCCGTCACCATAGTGTCCACTGATGAGCGTGTACAAATCTATACCCGTGGATTTGTTGAAGTTGGTTGTATTGTTCGTTTTTTGCTCCAGTACATCAGCCGGAATGACGCGTTTGCCGTCTTTGATCTCATAATGCTTGCCCTCGATCCCCCAGTTCACTAGCACCTGTCCTTCATCAGAAGCTAAATAATCAAGGAATTTAATAGCCCGCACCGGGTCCTTGCAATTTTCCGTAATCCCTACACCATAACCGGACGCGAAGCCCGTATCCTGAAAGGAGCTATCCTTGTATTTCTCCGAAAGTGTAACTGGAAAATGCGCGTAGCTGGAATCGGCCTTGCCTGAAGCTTTTAACGTATTTTCGGCATCCTGATACCCCCACTCCTGATCAATTAGACCGAGGACACGGCCGCTGGCAATTTTGGATTTGTATTGATCACTTTTTTGCACAAACGAATCTTTATCGAGCAGCCCTTCATTGTACATGTGGTTCAACCAACGGAAATATTCCTTTTCTTCAGGACGTTTGTAATGAAGCTTCGCTTCAAATGTTTTGGGATCAATAAAATATTCACCATCATCTGGCGCTCCAGTCGTCTGGAAGGCAGGATTCGTTACGGTAATCATAATTCTCCAGTCGTCTGCATCCAGCGTGAGTGGGATCGTTTTTTTGCCATTGATCGTTGGGTGCTTGGCTGTATAGGTTTTGAGTACGTTTTCATAATCCTGTAGCGTTCTTACCTTTGGATATCCTAACTCCTTGAGCACCTTATGCTGAATTTCAAATCCGCCCGTCGCGTCAAAACTCTCCTGTCCCACACCTGCATATGTAGGAAGGACATAGATGGATTGATCTTTATTACTGTATTTCAAACGATCCATATAGGGTCCATATAGCTTTTTGAGATTGGGTGCGTGATCGTTGATCAGATCTGTCAGATCAATCATGGCCCCCGCATCCACAAGCTTGTTAATATTCGCTTTAGGAGAAACCAAGTCCGGGTATTCTCCACTTGCTGCCATCAAAGCAATTCGGTCATCTCCACCTCCACCGCTGACATCAAATTCCGCATTCAAGGTTACACCTGTTTTCTTGGTGATTTCCTTGCCTATTTCATCCTTCATTCCATTCCATTGTGGGCTTGTATCTGCTCCGAAGAAGCTAAACGTAATCGGGTCTGTGCCGCTAGACGTGCCTTCCTTCGCTGCTTTATCGCTTCCTCCACAACCTGCGAGTGCGGTAAGAGACACCGCGAGCAAGGGAATCAGTGCAAATCTGGACCAGTGTTTGTTCATGTATAAATCCTCCTATATTCCTATGATGACTTCTCCTGCAAATAACTTCTATTTCACTACCGGTATCCCGATTTTTATGATTTCACTGCCCCCAGCGTCATACCGCCTACAAAATATTTTTGCAAGAACGGATACACCATCAGGATGGGGAGCGTAACCGTAATCGTGATTGCCATTTTAATCGACTCTGGTGAAATTTGAGCCATTTGCTTAGCCATATCGTTACTATTCGTCATACTGGAGCCGCCTTGCTGCGTACTTTGCAGTATCTTCATCAGCTCATACTGTAGCGTCGTCCATTGAGGCGCCCCACCATTATACAAATACGTATCAAACCAAGCATTCCACTGACCTACTGCCAGAAAAAGAGCAATCGTTGCCAATACTGGTTTGCACAGCGGCAAAATAATTCTCCAGTAAATCGTAAAATCATTCGCCCCATCGAGTTTGGCTGACTCCTGCAGCGCATACGGCAAACCGTCCATAAAGGAACGAATAACAAACACATTAAATGCGCTAATTAAGCCTGGAAAAATGTACACCCAAAACGAACCCAGCAGATGCAGATCACGCATCAAAATAAACACGGGCACCATCCCGCCAGAAAAATACATCGTCAACGCTAAAAACGTAGAAATAAACTTACGAGCGCGAAACTCGACCCGACTCAATGTAAAAGCAAGCATAGACGCGCAGATCAAACCGAGTACTGTCCCGACCAAAGTACGAAGAATAGATATTTGCAGCCCCTGAAGAAGGCCATCGTACTGGAAAATCGTTTTGTAATTTTCGAGCGTAAATTGGCGGGGCCATATATAAATACCACCGCGAACCGTGTCCGTTGAATTGTTCAGGGAAATCGCAAGTACGTTCAGAAACGGGTACAGTGTCAACACCACGATCAGAGCCATGAGGATATAATTGAACAGGTCAAACAGCTTCTCAGACCGGGTAGCATTAAATGCCCTATTTGTCATTTCGCTTCTCCCTCCCTACATGATGCTTTCTTTGGTCAGTTTTTTGAATATACCGTTCGCCGTAAACAACAGCAGAATGCTAACCAGTGAGTTGAAAATACCAATTGCCGTCCCATAAGAGAAGCGACCCAAATTAATCCCGTAATTGAGCGCGTACAGATCCAGCACCTCGGAATAATCCGTCACGAGACTATTGCCAAGCAAGAACTGCTTTTCAAAACCGTTGCTCACCAGATGTCCAATCGCCATAATGAACAGAACCGCAATCGTCGAGCGGATACCCGGAAGTGTAATATGCCACATCTGTCTCCAGCGGCTCGCTCCATCCACGCGCGATGCTTCATACTGTTCTTGATCAATTCCGGTGATTGCAGCTAAATAAATAATCGTATTCCAACCTGTCTCTTTCCATATGTCGGAAGCGGTTACAATGTACCAGAACCAGCTACCCTTTGCCATGAACTGAATTGGTTCATCCACAATATGAAGCGCTACCAATATATCGTTGACAATGCCTCCGTCAATGGACAGCATCTTGGTGACCAAACCGGCTACAACTACCCAGGATACAAAATGTGGGAGGTAGGATATTGTCTGCACAAACCGTTTGAACAGCATACCACGTAGCTCATTTAACAGAATTGCAAAGAAGATCGGTACGACAAAACCAAATATAATCCCCATTAGGCTCATCGCTAGCGTATTGCGTAATACCAGATAAAATCGTTCATCCTGAAATAGCTCAATAAAGTTATTCAGCCCTACCCATTTCTGGTCCGAAAAAGATTTGGCTGGCTTATAATTTTGAAACGCCATCGTCCAGCCCCAGAGCGGAAGATAGCTGAAAACAAACACCCATATGACGAAAGGAATAGACATAAAATAAAGATACTTTTGCTGCTTCACACTGTCCCACAAGCCTTTTCTACCACGTTCAGGCTTCGGGCCGCGAGCCTTGAGCGGTCTTCCCCGGTTGGATTCAGGAATCACAGCACCATTGTTGGAAGCGGTTTCAGTTGAAGATCCCATAACAAGCTCCTCCTCATCTCTAGATACTATTATCATACTTTGCTGGCTTGAAAGCGGGTACCCGACGAATTAGGAGAAAAATCAGTTCAAAATTAGATATATGGGATGAAAAAAATTACATTCGTACCACTACGCATGCGGATGGTGCTTCCCTCGCTGTTGTCCCCGGATTTCTTGAATAAGCAACCAAAGGTAGAAATCCGGGGACAAAGGCGACCGCTTCGCTTGTCCAGCACCATTCCGCCTGCTCCGTTCTCATGTAAATTTTCTGAGAGAAGTCTTGTAAAAAACAAAAGATCAGCAATGTAAGCTGATCAGAGGTAAAGGATAAAGGATAATGCATATTGCACCACAGGTGGATGATGGTATATACAGACTGTCGCAATTAACCTAATTGATTAAAGGAAAAAAATAGCTTTCTAGCATCCATGTGCTAGAAAGCTATTTTGATTTATTTTACTGTGATCGTCCCAAAGTACATGTACATGCCACAATTATACTCATATACCCCCGGCTTCAAGTCCTTGACGGTAAAATAATTATTTTCGTGATCCAGGTAAACGTCCATTCCGATCTTCAACGACTGCACTTCATCAATGCAAGTAAAGGATGTCATTTTCTTGAAATTGATTTTGGTTGGAACGCCAGCTTTCACTTCAATATTTTTAGGATAGAAACCGTCCCCTTTTACACCCACTGTAACAATCTCATATTTGGTCTTGTCTGGCTCTTCCTGAGCTTGTTTAGGTTGACTGGCCGGAAACGACGACACGCTCCCCTGAAAATAAAACAAGACAAACCCGCCCATACTCAGGGCTACAAAACCAATCAGCATCAAATGCCAATGCTTAGAGATAAGTGCTTTCATTCATATCAGCCCCTCCAGTTGAGTGTCTACAGTTGAGTGTCTACATGTGACGCATCAACTCTAACCAGTATATAAAAGTTAATCAAAATTTTAAATACCTCATTTCACAGGCTCGGATGATCCAGCTCATACAGGCTGCGGTATCGGGACTGCTCCTGCCACAGCTGTTCATGGCTTCCTCGCATGGAAATGACCCCTTTTTCCATAAAGATCACCTCGTCCATATGCTCCATTCCTGTGAGATGATGCGTGATCCAGATGAGCGTTTTACCCTCCAGCACACGAAACATCGTCTGCATGAGCTCATGCTCTGTCAGCGGGTCAAGCCCCACTGTCGGCTCATCCAGTAAAACAATCGGGTGATTTTGCAGCAAAATCCGCGCCAGTGCAATTCGCTGTTTTTCTCCACCGGAAAAACGAAGACCTGTCTCCTGCATTCGGGTATCGTAGCCCTCCGGCAAAGAATCAATTAGGGCTCCAAGCCCTACCTGCTCTGTTACTGCACGAACCTCATCCAGCGTAGCATCGGGTCGTCCCAGCCGAATATTGTTCGCTACCGTTGTATCGAATAAATACGGCTGTTGGTTTAGCACTGCAAATAGACTGGAGTATGCTCCACCTGTATATACGGGAATCCCTGCGACAGTGACGCTACCTTCATCAGGCTGCAATGCTCCCTGAATCAGGTTCAGTAGCGTGGACTTGCCCGCACCACTGCGACCAAGCAATGCAACCTTCCCCCCCTGTGGTACGTGCAAAGAGATATCACGAACGCTCCATTCCTGCGTTGTCGCATAGCGGTAGCTTACGTTGTTCAGCAGCAGGTCTCCTCCGTGGCCCAATCGCATAGCGGTAGCCTGTTCCTCTAGAATATCTGCTGTTCCGCCTGCTCCAGGTGTAGGTGTGTCTTTCTCCGAATCCTTTAACCGTCGAAGTGAATCCTGATACTCCGGCGCATGAACCACCGCTTCTCCAGCGCGAACGAAGGCATCCAGCAATGGAAAAGCCACAAGGGCAAAGGATGCCAGCCATGTGGCTTCTATACGATTCTGTGCTACCAGTCCTCCAGCCCACACAGTCATAATCACAACCCCGCCACCTACAACGCATTGTGCGATCCAATGAGAACGCCACTCGCTCCGGCGAAGTGAATTTTCCATTACGGCAGCCCTATTGTGTCGTTGTGTAAAGGTGCTCAGGAAATGCCCAGTCCGTCCGCTCAGCACCAGATCACTCATGCCAAACAGAGCATCCGTTAGCTCCTGATAGGCTTTACTCCGTTCCTGCTTGAACACTCGCCGTTTGGCGAGTGAGGTCCATAGTGAGATAGCCGGGGCAATAAAAAGCAAAAATCCGCCATATAACGCCATGAGCAAGGCAAAGGTTCCGTCCATCCGTCCAAGCGCCCAGATGCCTGCTGCATAAATCAGCAAAGCCGATAGCGCAGGCAAAACTAGCTTCAAATAGATGTTTTGAAGCTGCTCAATATCCTCTGCCAGCAGTCCCAAGAGGTCCCCTGTACGGAATTTGCTGCGAATCATCAGCGCCTGCGGTTCCACTGCCCGATATAAGCGTACCCGCATACGGGACACAAGGCGCAGTGCGGCATCATGTCCTACCAAGCGCTCCAGGTACTGAATAACCGCTTTACTAAAGCCAAATGTTCGCACAAGCACAATTGGAACATACACCATTAATATATTTTCCGGTTTTAAGGCCGAACGGGTAATCAGATGACCGGACGTAAAGAGCAACGCGCCCGCACATCCAATGGCCAATGCACCCAAAAGAGCAGCTACCAGAAAAGCCCAAAAATATTGTCTCAGATACGTCACAAACCAGCCTTGTCTGCTATTGTCCGTTACTCTCATATCGTCCGTTCCCTCCTTCCGACATCCCCGTCAGCAATCGGTAATATGCCCCCTTACGGGCAATCAATTGTTGATGGGAACCTACTTCTTCCAGACGACCTTGATTCATCATCCAGACACAGTCCATATCTGGCATCCAATGTAGCCGGTGGGTGGCAAGAAACACTCTTTTGTGTTTCAAAACCGATAAAATCGTCTGTTTTAGCTCCCACTCTGTCTCAATATCCAGATGCGCCGTAGGCTCATCCAATAAAATGACCGGACGGTTACTGAGCAAGGCCCGTGCCAATGCAATCCGCTGCGCCTGCCCTCCGCTCAGTGTCCTACCCGCTTCACCAATGGGCTCATTCATTCCACCCGGAAGACCGTCTACCAGTTCATGCAGTCCAACCGCGTCAATCGCCCACTCTACCTGCTGGTTGGATGCCTCCGGTTCATAAAAGCGGATATTATCTGCCAAAGATGCGCTAAACAGATATGGATGCTGTGGAATATACGCAATATGACGCTGCCATTCGGCTTTGGCTTCCCCAGCCAATCCGCATCCATTCAGGAGTAGCTCGCCTGAAGTCGGATCAGCAAAGCCGCCAAGCAGACTAAGCAGCGTTGTTTTACCTGCACCGCTAGCTCCAACGATGCCGATCATGTTCATGTGCGGTTCAACATGTGCAGACACATGTTCAAGCCGAGCCGAACCGTCTTCATTAAGGAGGCACACATCAGACAGCTCAAGAATGTCCTGTCCCGTGATGTCCAATCCTTTATCGTTAGCTGCCGGTTTATTCGGCTTGGTCGCATCATCCTCTGTACTGAGAATGGAGCGCATTGCTCCCCAAGCCTCCTTGCCATCCAGTGAAGCATGATAGTCTGATCCCAACTGGCGTATGGGCATAAAATATTCTGGCGCTAAAATAAGCACCGCCAGCGCTGCCTCCAAACCCACCGAGCCACTAATCAGGCGCAAACCCAAGCCTACCGCGACAAAAGCGACCGATAGCATACTAAAAAAATCAAGGGCAAATGAGGAAAGAAACGCTACCCGCAGCGTGCGCATCGTTGCCGTGCGGTATTGGTCGCTGACCTTCCCAACCGTTTCCCCATGCTCTTGGCTACGACCCAAAAACCTTAGTGTCTGAAGTCCACGCAGCGAATCCGTGAAATGGTGAGATAACAGACGATAGGAACGCCACTGCTTGTCTGCCTGCTTCCGCGCCGCCAAGCCAAGCAAAATAAAGAAGCCCACCAGGATCGGCATCGTAGTCGTCAAAATCACACCTGAAATGACATCCAATGTGAAAACATACACAAGCACAAGTATAGTTACAGCCATCATGTCAATCATACGAGGAATGGACAGTTCCAAATACGTGCGAAAACGATCCATGCCGTCCAGCGCTAGCGTCACCAACTTGCCGCTACCTTCCCGCGCTGCAAAACCCGGCCCCCGTTCGAACAAACGTGCAAGCAGACGCTCCCGTAAGGAAGCGCCTGAAGCTTCGGCAAAACGGCCTGCTGTCCGGCGTTGCAGCCAGATCGCCGTATGCCTCATTGCAAAAGCAGCAAAAAACAACACCAGCGACGGCCAAGCCATTACCAGCGGATTCTTATCAAACAAAATCGTAACAGCCTTTGCCAAGAAGACTGCTTGTGCAATCACTGCGGCCCCCTGGAGCAGGGAAAGGGCAGCCAGTAGCAGCATTACTGGCCGAATGCCCTTTAATTCAAACCATGCCTTATCCATTAGTATTCCAAATGATCCTTCTCACTGAGACGCTTATGGAAAACAAAATAGCTCCATGCCTGATAAGCCAACACAAAGGGTAAAAGCGTTGCTGCAACAATCGTCATGGCTTTCAGTGTGTAATGACTGGAGCTTGCATTATAAATCGTTAAATCAAAAGCACTGTTAATCGAGCTCACCATAAATCTTGGGAACAAACCGACGAATAACGATACGAAGGTCAGTAAAATCACTGCACCTGTCATCCCGAAGGCCCATCCTTCACGGCGCTGCTTCAGGAAGTACCCTGTCAGCACATAGGCGACAATTCCCACCGCAACCGCAGCATACATAAAGGGACCGCGACGTGCAAATAAATCCGTTGCAAAATAAGTCCATACCACCATGCCCGCGAGTAAAATGCCCAAAACCGGAAGAAACTTGGACGCGATCACACGAGCGCGATCCCGTACTTCTCCAATCGTCCGCAGGGAAATAAACGTCAGTCCGTGCATTAGACACATTCCGACCACTGTCAGTCCAATCCATACGGTGTATCCATTGAATACATCGGAAAATCCAGCTTTCAAATCCATGTTTTGCTGAATAGGTACACCTTTCACCAAAGCCGCAAAAGCCATACCGAACAGCATCGGCGGTAGAAAGCTGCCAATCAGAATGCAGGCATCCCACGTTCCTGTCCACCATTTCCCTTCAGCCTTGCCTCGGAACTCAAAAGAAACTCCACGCAAGATCAAACCTAGCAAAATAAAGACAAATACCAGATAATATCCGCTGAACATGGTTGCATAAAAATGTGGGAAAGCGGCAAACATCGCACCTGCTGCTGTAATCAGCCACACTTCGTTGGCATCCCAGAATGGACCAATCGTATTGATCATCAAACGTTTTTGTTGGTCATTACGCGGCACCAATCCTGTGGCCATTCCTACGCCAAAATCAAAGCCTTCCAGAAAAAAGAAGCCAGTAAACAGCACAGCAATCAATAGGAACCATAAATCATTTAGCGACAATGGTGTCACCCCCTTGAGCAAAAGGATCATGAATTACCGTTTGTTGATGCGGCTCAATATCTGGACCTTTGCGAGCCGTACGGTAAAACAAAAACGCCAGCACACCTGTTAAAATTAAATACAATGTGGTAAATGAGATGAACGAGAACAACACTTCTCCAGCCACAACCGTAGGCGAAACAGAATCTTTCGTTTGAAGCAGACCAAATACAGTCCACGGTTGGCGTCCTATTTCAGTCATGATCCAACCTGAAGTATTCCCAATGAATGGAAGGGATATCCCCCATATCATAAGACGGAAGAACCAGCGATGCGAGCCCTCCAACTTTTTACGGAACGTCAGGTAAGCTCCGTATAAAGCGAGTGCAATCATGCCACATCCCGCCGCAATCATAATGCGGAAGCTCCAGAACGTGGTTCTTACTGGCGGGATATAATCTCCCGGACCATAGGTTTTCTCATATTCTGCCTGAAGCTCATTCATACCAGGCACAGAGCCGGTAAATTTACTATAGGATAGAAAACTCAAAGCAAAAGGAACTTTAATCTCAAAGGTATTTTCCTTTTTTCCAGGATCAATCCATGCGATAACTGTCCAAGGAGCGGGGTCACCGCTGTTTTCCCATAAGCCCTCACTGGCAGCCATCTTCATCGGTTGTGTTTTCACTAAATATTGAGCCTGACCATGACCAAACAAAGGAATAGCTATGGCGCTGATTAAGGCAACAATAATGCTCAATTTGAAAGAAGGTTTAAAAAAGTCCATATTCTTTTTTTGCATCAGCTTCCATGCACTGATACCCGCGATCAGAAATGCTCCTGTCGCAAAAGCAGCAAACAGCGTATGCGGAAATTCCCATAGCAGTTGCTCGTTCGTTAGCAGAGCGGCAAAATCTTTCATTTCTGCACGTCCATTTTGAATCTCATATCCTACGGGACGTTGCATGAATGAATTAGCAGCTAGAATCCACAATGCCGATAACATCGTACCGATAGACACCAACCACATACAGATTAAATGGACCGTTTTGGACAATCTTTCCCAACCGAATACCCATAATCCGATAAACGTCGATTCTAGAAAAAATGCAAGCAATGCTTCAATCGCCAGCGGCGTACCGAATACATCACCGACAAAACGGGAAAAGTCCGACCAGTTCATCCCGAACTGAAATTCTTGCAAAATCCCGGTGACGACGCCCAGTGCAAAGTTAATCAGCAGAAACGTTCCCCAGAATTGAGCCATTTTTTTGTACAAGTCATTTTTCTTGATAACATACATAGTCTCCATAATTGCCACTAACAACGACAATCCAATGGAGATCGGCACATAAACAAAGTGAAGAATCGTTGTGGTTGCAAACTGCAACCGTGCCAAATCCAATACGTCCATGATGTTGCTCCCCCCTGCACTTCTCTTAACAATGATTTATAGTATTTATAATCTGAAGTCTTCTCCATTTGTGATAGTATTCACATTCTTACATATGCAGCGGTCACTTTTTAGAAAATGACTCACTCCATATCTTCACCATGGTTGTCATGATCCGGCTTCAGATTTATCCCCATTATATAGAATAAATTTAAATGAAATAGAATCGAAAATGTGAACATCGTGTCAAAGCTGTGTCATAATGGTGGCGATTTGATGAAAACGCCCTAAACTCCATAATAAATGTGACATTTTCGATTGATCTATCCATTTTTTCACCATAAAAAAAGAGCCTCTCTTCGTTCGAAGGTTATACCTCCGACATCTGCAAGAGAGACTTCATAGCGTTAAACCTAGGAATCTATCAACAGCCATCTGTTCCTCCGTTCTTTTGAACCCGATTACGGTAGGAGGAAGGTGACATTCCAGCATACTTTTTAAATTTACTATGAAAATAATCTGCATTCGCATATCCCACGCGTTCCGCCACCTGGTGTACCTTAATTCCTTGTGCAAGCAATTCCCTTGCTCGCTCAATCCTCACCTTATCCAGGTAGGCATTAAAGGCCTCGCCAGTATGACTTTTGAACAGTTTGCCCAAATAGCCACTATTGTAATTGAACATATCTGCCAGTAACTCCAGTCGCAAATTTTCATCATAATGACTATGTATAAAGTCAATCATTTGTTTCATGATGATGCCCTTGCCACCAGATTCAGTCTGGCCAATCCATTGCAACACATGCTCCAGCGAGTGATCCACCAGCTCGCCCAATGTGGAATAAGCATATACATCGGTTATAAAGCTGGAGTGCTCCTCCAGCATGGTTCTGCTGTGATCCTGTCCGGCTGCATACTTGTTCAACGCCAGTGTGAATGTTTGGGCGAACGCCGCCTTGATTGCAGATTCTGTGCGATAAATCCATGGAAATTGGTCTTCCATTTCCTTAATGACACGGGTTGCAGCTTCACTATTAGCCATATCTAGCGCATAGTACAGCTTTTCTGCATAACGTAGGGGATCATTTGTAGCACGATCAGACGCTCCACTCATTTCAGTCTCAACTGTCTCCAATTCGTATAGGTCTCCGGAAAGCATGACTCTTTCTGCCCGGAACAAAAACGTACGTTCTAACAATCGTAGTGCCTGCTCAAAAGATCTGGGAATGTCGTTAAGAATGGATACAGGATCACCGGCAGCCACATAAATTTCCGTTGCCCACGGCTTTAGCTCCTGTCGCCAAGTAGCCAGTAACTGAACAGCATCTTTCTCCGTTTTTAACGTGGCGGGAAGCAAAAGACCCATATATATTCCAGCCTCAAACACGATACCTCTGCCCTGCTCATGACACAATTCCGTTAGCCGCTGCTTTGCTGCCGACTGCCGAGCTTGTCGATCCCAGTCAGGAATACGTAAATCCAGCAGAATAACCTGATAGCTACTCCAGTCCAAGGCTGGTAACGCGGGCTGTTGTCCATATTTTCCGTTACCGCTTTGATGTTCAGCTTGCTCGGATGCTTTGTGCAGAGAATCGCTGCCTTCTACGGCCTTACGAGCATGCTCTCGATGAACCGGAAACAATAATGCTTCGATCCAATTACGCTCATGGGAAGGCGTACTTCCCCATTTGCCGTCTTCTTTCTCGTCCTCAATGTTTTGCCATACCCGTTTCAACTCTGTCGTCATTTCTTCCTCATCAACTGGCTTCAGTAGATAGCCATCTACCCCGAAGCCCAAGGCTTGCCGTGCATAATCAAAGTCTGCATATCCGCTTAATATGAGAAAATGAAACGGCTCTCCGTTCTTTTCACGTATGCTTCGTATGACCTCCAGTCCACTCATCCCGGGCATACGAATATCTACAATGACCAACTCCGGCCGATGCTCTCCGAACTTATCCAGAGCCTCGCGTCCGTTCCCTGCCGTATCGACAATACGGAAGCCACAATTCCCCCAGTCAATAATAGAGGACAATCCTTCACGAATCGCAGGCTCATCATCTACAATCATTGCTTTATACATTTGACTCTTCCTCCCTTGGTATGGAAAAGTATACGGTTGTTCCTACTTGTAATGCGCTTTCAATATGCAGTCCATAACGTTCGCCGTACATCAATGTCAGACGTTGATGTACATTACGCAGGCCAATACTGCTCCCTTCCGGCTCATCCGCCCCCCTGATCCGATCTAGCAGACGGGTCAGTTGCCCAGCTTCCATGCCGATCCCGTCATCTTCTACTTTAATTTTCAACTCTCTTTGTTCTATTGTAATATCTACCTTCACGGTAACTGGCTCTTCCTTATTTTCCAGGCCATGAATGACTGCATTTTCCACCAGCGGTTGTATGATTAAGGGAGGAATCGACATGTCCGTCGCGCTTTCTTCCAAATTCACTTCATAGATCAAACGATTTCCAAATCTGAACTGCTGAATTTGCAAATAGGATCGCACCATATCCAGCTCCTGTAGTACCGTCGTTTTACCACTGCCAATCTCCAGATTCCGGCGCATCAGCCTGCCAAGCAAACGCACCGTCGTTGCAATTTCCGCTTCCCCATTCAGATGTGCTTTCATTCGAATGGACTCTAACGCATTAAACAGAAAGTGCGGATTAATTTGGCTGGCCATCATTTTTAGCTTGATATCCTTTTGTGCCAATTCCAGCCTGTTGTTGTGCTCACTCGTCTCATAGACCTGCGCCATGAGTTGGCGAATACTACTCACCATATAGTTGAAACGGCGGGATAAATCCCCGATCTCGTCCTTTCCCTCCACACTCGATACCACATGAAAATCGCCCGCGGCTACCTTACCCAGCTCATAGCTCAACCGCTGTAGTCGTTTGGTAATCAGCCAGGAAATGATGGTGATTAGAATCAGTGCCATAACCAGCACTGCAAGAACACATAAAGCACCAATCAGGCTGATTCGGTTGGCTCCCTGTACAATATGCTCCGTCGAAAACACTGAAATAATCGTAAATCCGCTCACACTGGAGGCGGGCAGCAGCTCATCCACGATGATGTTGGAGGGCACTCCGTTGATTTTCGCTTCATATATTCCCTTACCCGCACGTTGGACGTCAAAGCCCAAATGTAAATCGCTCAACGTTTGGCCCACCGACTGTGGACGAGTAGCTGCGACCACAATCCCGTTACGATCCGTAATCAATGTTTCAAAAGGCTCCTTGCTCAGCATATGATTCAACTCGGTCTGGCTCAGCGATATCATCAGAACTCCCTTGGTATTGTATTCAGGAAATGGAATTTGCCGTACCAGGCTCAGGCGATTAACCGGATTATCTTCCTTATCCTGAATGTAAAACCAGTTAATCGCCGTCCCCTTCAAAGCCATCTGAAACCACGGCTGCCGCTCAATGTTAGAGTCCACTGGAATAAACTCCAGATTATTGACAAGCGTCGGATTGTACGAATAGAACCGGATGGTAGCAACTTCTCTATATTGCTGAGTATACTCATTAAAATCCTTGTATTGATGATACGCATTCATCAGCTCTACCATACCCGGATACCGTCGGTTCGCCATCTCCCTCAGCCTTTTATCGAACATGAGCCCATTTGAAATATCCGTTGGAACACGCAGTAAATTTGCCGTCTGGCTCTTGATCTTTTCCACATTGTTTACCGTCTGGGCAATTGCACTATTCAATGCCTGCTCTCGCAAATAAAAAGTAACGCAACCGCCCACCACCAGCACCGGGATCATGACAATCAGTACGTAGGAGAACAGCAGCTTATTCCGCATACGCATATTATTCATCAAAAGCCGTACTCCACGATTCATGCCATCCCTCCCATAAGATAAGCGCTTACATTTTTATGTATTTTCACATTCTCTATCACAATCTACACGTTTCCAGTTTAAAGCTTCGTAACCTCTATATCTATATTTTTGTAAAATTTAAAAATGTGGCGAACGGAGTCACCACACTTTACAATTCCTAAACTATTTACGTACAAAAGGTTCGATATGCACTCCCTGCGGCAACTTGTGCGGATCTTCCGGGTTGATACGGTCATAGAACATAATGCCGTCCAAATGGTCCATTTCATGCTGCACGACAACCGCTGCATAACCTTTGAAAGTCAATAGCTCCTGTGTTCCGTCTGGTAAAGTGGCCTTAATACGAATTTTTTCGTAACGCGGTACATATCCGGCTACGTACCGATCTACAGACAAGCACCCCTCTCCCTGTTCCAAATAAATCATGGACGTGGAGTGACTGACCAGCTTCGGATTAAACAATGCATACTCTACCGTTTTGTCCCCATCTTCATAATAAATAGCGCACATTCTTTTGTTCAGACCTACCTGATTCGCGGATAGCCCCACACCCGGGCGTAGATCATAGCGAGTGGCCAGCTCTTCATTTTGGCTATTTTTCAGATAATCTAGCATCCATTGCATCTGTTGCAGGTCCTCTTCAGACAGCGGCAGGCATACCGGCTCAACCTTTGTGCGCAAAATCGGTTCCCCTTCACGCACGATATCCTTCGTGAGAAGCATGTCCATCGATTGATTACTCATTCGTCAGCCTCGATTCATTTAAATAAATATACTTTCATGTTATTCTGCAAAAGTTAGGGAGTTCCCAATATTCCTACAAGTTTTATCCCATAAATTATATCTATTCATGAAATGAATTGTCAAAATGAAGCGGTATTTAAGCCATTAAATATTCATTGCCTTAATGGTTTATCTAATTAACAATTATACTGATGCTCTATATATCCTTAAACGAAAAACCCCCTTAACCAATGAAGTGGTCAGGAGATTTTTTGCCGTTATCATACCTTTGAAATTAATCTACGTATCTTTTCTTACTATTAAGATGGCTGCTCCAACGCACTTGGAGCTTCACTAAACAGCTGCGCCTTTGGATTCGGCTGTGTCCAGGTATTATAATATTGCAAGTTCTTGCCGTAGGAGTTGTCAATGACAACATGCGGCATATCAAGCAGACAGGCCAGAATGTGACCGTGCAGCCGTGAAGTGCGAACCTCTCGGTAAGAGCTGAACAGCGTAACCGCCTTATTCATGAGATGGTCTGTGTACTTGTACCAGAATGTTCGCGTAGGCAACGGGCCACCAATTTTCTTATCCAGTCGATAAAACTTCTGGAAATAGACAATTCCCTTCACTTCCAGCGGAGTGAACAAAGTATCCCAGTCCAGACGGTGAGCGGCATCTGCCTCATCATCGAACTTCTTTTGTCCACCCACCGTTTCAATATCTGTGCGCAGGAAATACAATACATCCTTCACGGTTTCCGTAGTCGGCTTCAATGGCCAGAGCTGGTGTGCCATATCAGGACATAGTGTGATACTGCACTGGTTCAGCTTGTCCTTAGCCCACTGATAGGAGCGTGTATCCCGCACAAACATATGTAGATCTGGATGAGCATTGAACAAGGCAGCGACTTCATTAGCCTTCTGTTCAGATTGAAAGTGGATCGTCTGCGGCATAATCACAATTCGGTGGTTAGGGAAATCGCGAACGATGCGTTCTCGCAAATTTTGGTGATTTGAATAGAGATCGCCGAAGTTGCCGCCGCCGTGGCACACGATAATCCAGTCACCCGGAATTTGAAGCCGATCGGGAATATCCATAGCGCTATAACGGGCACGGACACGGATGCCATTATCCTTGAAGAACGCTTCGGTGCCTTTCATGATGAGTACATCCCCACCGTTATTATAGACGGGATAATCGACATAAATGATATTCGAACCTTGGGGGACTACGTCGAGAATGACGCTCAGCTTATTTTTCAGTTTAGCCATGGGATGCAAATTCGGCATCTTTCAGTTCTCCCTTCCTGCGCTTCTTTTGTATAGTCTGAATGACAAATGTAATATCACTTTTATCAAAAATGATCCGTGATAGCGGAACATTGAAAAACATCGGGAATGAGAACAGTGAGAACGCCAATCGTACACAAGCGCCTACAAGCAAAGCAATCGCAATGCCGTCCAGACCGAAGATCGGTGTACAAATAAAAAATAGACCGACGGTGATCGCATAGGCTACAATTTGCCGGAACAATACCAGTCCCGGACGTCCCAGCGCGTTAAAGGCCGAAGCCAGAATCCATGAGCCGCCACCAATGATACATTCCAGTGACAGCAGATAGAACGTTAGCGATGCTTCCAGGAAAGCGGGGCCGTACAGCAAACCCAGCATGTATCGTCCAATGAAGAGAGCAGGCACAATGACGATTAGCATCGCAGCCATAGAGATGCGAAAAGCACGTCCTACCGTTTCGACAATCTTGCTATGCTCCATCCCCGTCACTTTTGGAAAGGTAACGTTAGTGACGGCATTTTGCACCACATTGAACACACGAGACAAGGCGTAGACGACAGAGTACAGGCCGAACGCTTTGGGTGATAGCAGCGCCACAATAACGATTTTGTCCGTTTGTGTGGACAGCGTCCCCATCAGCTCCATCCCGTAAACCCTCGCTCCATAGCTATAATAAGGACGAAGCACTTGGCGGCTGGTAAATGGGCGGAAAGCACGCACATTCATATACTTGCGCAAACGGAGGAACGCCCACACTAGTGCAAGGAAACTCGCGGCAAAATTCACTGCTCCTGCCAGCTGCACATTGAGCAGGCCCATCAGCCACAGTGTCACCAGACCGATGAAATTCAGTAACGGGTAGTAAAACAACAGACCATTATATACGCTAAACCGATCCAGTCCTTGCGACAATGCTGCCGTCAGCGCTGTAAGCACTGCCAGTGGTATGGCTGCCGCACAATAAAGCTGGGACAGTTGGATGATGTCCGCACCATAACCATTCAGCCACAGCGGCATGCATATCCAGGCCACAGCCCCTGCCAACAAGCTGGCAGGCAACTGAATCCAGAGCGACAACGCCAGCAGTTCTTCCGTCGTGCCTGTTTTCTTCTTGATGTTGTAAATTAACGACGTTGGTAATCCGAAGCTCAACACACTGCCGATCAGTGTAGGCCAGAACAGAACTGCCGCCAGTTCTCCTTTCCCCTCTACTCCGAGCATACGTGCGGTCAGGATGGAAGTCAGGGTCGTGACGATTAGCACAAAAAAATTGTTAAAGCTCGTGCGCATGATCGTTTTAGCGAGACTGTCACCCGTGAATACTTTCCTTGCTGCTGTCCATGTGCTCATGTTACGTCCAACTCCTGTTCCTTATTAAGCCTCTCGTCTCTATGCTCAATCGCGTCTTATGACGCACCTCCATCAGCCTACCGTTTTTTTGGAATTACGTTCAGGCAACTGTCCCCCGCCAACAGGCTCCTTCGGACTTGAAAAGATCGCTTTCAGCGCTCTTCTATAGCCTTGAATGGCAGTATGATTTTTCTTGGGCTTTTCTCTCAAAATCTGATACAACGTCGTCCAGTATAGTGCTGCATAACCGATCGGCCCAGATCCCTCTTCACGCAGGAGATGAATATGATTCATCACCCGCATATAAGTAACCTGCTCCATATTGTCGCGTGAGGACGGCGATTCGTGATGAAGCAGCGTAAGCGCCGGGTTAATGTACAATGGGCCGCTTTTCATCGCGATGCGCGAAAGTAACAAATCCTCGCCTACGCTATAGCTTTGCAACCAAGATACCGGCTCCAGACCGCGAATCGCTTCACGACGAAATGACATATTACAGCCATGGAAAAACTGGGTTCTAAACGTCTTCTTGGCCTTGTGCCAGTTGTACATCGAGCCGGACTGACCGCTGAGGGACAGCCTTCCTTTGGACAAAGACTGCTGGAATGACAGCAAGCATCGAATCGTTCCCATGAAGCTGTTACTCATTCCCTGTGCAATACCGCCGACACCAGCGGCCTGCGGGTAAGCCTCATAGGTACGCATCAACTCATTCAAATAGTTGCTCGGCAGCTCAACGTCATCGTCAAGGAACAAAATGATGTCACCCTGCGCAAGTTCAGCTGTCTTTACACGAGATAACCATAATCCCGGCTGCTCCTTACGATGATATCGGTAGGTAATTCCCGCTCTGCCCAACTGACGCTCATAACGTTCCAGCACATGCTTCGGCAGTTCTCCGTCGTCAATAATCCATAGCTCGGTTTCACATGCCTCCGGTGCTCCCCCAATGGCAATTGAATTGATGCATCGGGTCAGATCATTAACCCGATTTCGGGTGCACAGAGCAATGGACAAGCTTAACATCATACTCCCCCTTTATCCTGTCAATGTGTATAAAACGGATTACTGAACCGCCGGGCCTAAATATTCGTTATATTTTTGCTTGCGCGGGTTCAGAATGAACAACACCCCCTGCTTGTATCCATCTGCGGCATTAAAATTGCGACGCAGCGTTTCTTTGAGCATCAAGTAGGATAAGGTCCATAAAAGGGCTCCATACTGAATCACTCCAGCCTTTTTCAAGGCAAGAAAATAATAGTGGTTAATCGCTGTTGCCTTGGCTACTTTGCCCGCCTTATCGCGCGAGCTTGGAGATTCATGATGAATGATGGTTAAGTCAGGATTGATAACCAATTTGCCGTAACGGCTCGCCAACTGGCACATGTACAAATCGTCAGCCACGGCATAACTGGTCATCCACGGATACGGCTTCATGTCCCGAAGCGCATCCCTCCGAAATGACATATTGCAGCCATGGAAAAATTCTGTATCGAAAACCTCCGTTGCTTCGCCCCAACGCAGCAAAGAACCTGCCAGACTACTAGGCGAGAGCTTGCCGAGGGATGGAGACATCTGAAATGTCAAAACGCCCAGCAGCTTTCCTGCCCGGCTCGAATGTAATCCCTTTGCAATCCCTCCAACACCCACAATCGTTTCATCCTGATCATAGGTATCGAGCAAGCGCCGGATATAGAGTTTATCGTCCAGTTCTGCATCATCGTCAAAATACAGCACAATATCATACCGCACAAGGGACAAGGCCTCATAGCGGGATAACCAAACGCCGGGACGACTTTTTTTATAATATTTCAAAACGCTTTGAGGCAATCCGGATACCATGTGACGGTACTGCTCGATCTGTTGGTCGGAAATATCGCCGTCATCAACAATTAGCAGTTCTACAGCCGTATGCTCCAATTGCTGCTGTACTGCAATAGATTGTATACAGCGTGTCAGGTCTTCGATCCGGTTGCGGGTACAAATGATGATGGAGACATCGGACATGCCATTACCTCCTGTGTGTGTATCCAGATGCTTTGGAAGAGATATTCAAAGTTTTTCCAATTGCTGGATTATATATGTTTATTGTATCTTTGACAGCGTTTTAGTGTATATACCTCTTTTGTATACTTTTTCAGTCTCCAAAAGGGTAGACAATCCTCTAAAAAGAGCAAAAAAAATAGGATTGGCTTCTACTGCCAATCCTGATTTACCCTTGGAAGTCCAGGAACAACGTCGCATTCACATACCGACGTGCCATGGACAAAAAATAACTATTTTGTACCGCTACTGCTGCCACCAGCAAAGTATTACGCACCGCTTCACACTGGTTAGGGGTCAAATGCTGTAAACGACTGGTGTATTGATCAGCCGCCTGAACCAGCAACTCCTCTGTCGCACCTTCTTGACGCTGCTGTCCTGTAACGGAAATTCCGTTGTCTTTTGCAAAGCCTGCTACTGCCACATCAAGCAGTTGATCTCCGTTCGCATCCAGCTCCTCAAACAAAGTTGAATAGGCGGCGTACAAATCGACCGGCTGAATCAGATCGTCCGTATCATCTTCGGGTTGTTGGAACAGGATATGAAATAGCTGACGAATGGATTCAAAATCAAGACATGATTTTAAATCTTCTACAATGAGCAATATAGCTGCCTGGTTGACCGAGTATTTTTTGCCGATCTTCGGAGCGCCGAGAAATTCCTTGAAGTCGCGTTTGACCCAATTTTGCATAGAGGCCAGTGAGACATGGCTGTATTCGACCAGTTGACCCAGGGAAACAATCTCCTGCAGCGAAAAGGCTGCGCTATGCTTACCCTTGATGATTTTATCTAGCACAGGTGTCACGTCGGTGTATAAAAATGTCGGCATCGTGCTCCCGGAGCGGGCGAGATGGCTATGAGTGCGCCTCCAGGCGTCCTGCAGAACGGCCAAAGGCTGCAATTCGCGGCGACCTTCCATGGCCAGCAGCAAATGGGCCATATCACGACGAGTAAGGGTAAAAGACTCCATCTGCTTTCCTCCCTTTCTTGCATTTCAAGTTCATATGAACTCATCATACGCCCTCAAACTAGGCTTGTAAAGCGAAGCAATGAGCCGTGCGGGTTCTATTATGCCTTATTTTCCGTGTAAATTGGAGGTAGGTGACCTGCTACGATTCCATATGAACCTTGTATATTTTCTTTTAAGTTCTTAAAATAAGTTCAAGTGAACTTAAAATGGAGTTCCTTAAAAAATTGAACGAAAAAGGGATGAGTGAAAATTATATGGGTATAGGTGTCAGTCTATTTTTGTTTGCGGTGTTGATTTTATTTAGTGCTTTCTTCGTGGCTACCGAGTTTGCGATTATTAAAATCCGTTCCAGCCGGGTCGATCAGCTGGTCGTGGAGAACCGTAAAAACGCACTGGCGCTACAAAAAGTCGTCAATAATCTAGACGGCTACCTGTCCGCCTGTCAGCTTGGTATTACGATTACAGCGTTGGGACTCGGCTGGCTCGGTGAACCGACCGTAGTCAAATTGCTGGAGCCTCTCTTTCAACAGCTCAACATCAATGGGGATTTTTCACATATCCTGGCCTTTATTATTTCATTCGTCATTGTAACTTACCTGCACGTGGTAATCGGTGAACTGGCTCCCAAAACATTGGCGATCCGCAAGGCGGAAGCTGTCAGTCTGTTAACCTCTCCAGTTATCGTGTGGTTTAACCGGATTATGTATCCGTTTATTTGGCTCCTTAACGGCTCGGCCAATCGTCTGGTTCGTCTGTTTGGTCTTCAGCCGGCTAGTGAGCATGAAGAAGCGCACTCTCAGGAAGAAATTCAGATCATTTTGTCCGAAAGCGTGGAAAGTGGTAAGATCAATAACACCGAATATGGCTACGTAAATCGTATCTTTGCTTTTGACGAGACCGTTGCCAAAGAAATTATGGTGCCACGTACAGATATGGTATGCTTGTTTACGAATCGCTCGCTACAAGAAAACATGCTGACTATTCACGAAGAGCAGTATACCCGTTTTCCGGTGGCGACAGATAGCAAGGATCAGATCATTGGTATGATTAATACCAAACAGCTATTCCTTGAGTATGATCGCAATCCCGAGCTTGTTTTCGACAGCCTGATTCAACCGATCTTGACCGTTCCAGAAGTTATCCCCGTCAACACACTGCTGAAACGTATGCAGAAGGAGCAAGTTCATATTGCTCTCCTGGTCGATGAATACGGCGGAACCTCCGGCCTCATTACCATTGAGGACATTTTGGAGGAGATTGTTGGCGAAATTCGGGACGAATTTGATAAGGATGAACGGAAGGAAATCGAGAAACTGACGGAGAACAGTTATTTGATGGATGGTAAAGTGATGCTTTCCGATCTGAGTGATCTGACTGGCTTGACATTGGACAATGAAGACGTGGATACTGTCGGAGGGTGGGTGTATAGCCGGGTTCCGGAACCTAGACAGGGCAAGGAATTCATAGAAGATGATGTGAAATTTATCATTCGTGAAATGGGTAAAAATCGTATTCGTCGGGTGGAGATTATTTTACACCACACATCCCCCGCATCTGAATTGGAAGCAGAATCGGACACTTCTTCCCGGGATTGAACCGTGTGACCTGAGCGTTTATCTTTGCACTTGTGACACTTGTGTTCACTCCTACTGAAATGACATATTTCCAGGGCAAACGACTTAGGTCGTTTGCCCTGCACGCGTGTAAGGAGGAGCTAGTAAAGTGGATATTTTATCTTCTATTATTATGGGAATTATTGAAGGACTGACAGAGTTTTTGCCGGTCTCTTCGACGGGTCACATGATCCTCACGGCTAATCTTCTAGGATTAAACACAGAGAATGATACGGTCAAAACGTTTGAGGTTATCGTGCAATTAGGTGCTGTGCTGGCGGTCGTCGTATTATACTGGCGCAGATTCCTGAGTCTGTTTGATTTCAGACGCAAAATCTCGAGTCAGCCACGTCTAAACCTGTTACATATTATTTTAGCCATGATCCCTGCGGGCCTGATTGGCGTACTGTTCCGTGATGTAATTAAGCAATACCTGTTTGGTCCTGAAACGGTTTTATACAGTTTGGTGATCGGGGGCCTGCTCATGATCGCAGCTGAAAAATTCCATCCGCCTATTAGATCACATACGCTGGATGAGATCACGTACAAACAAGCATTTACCATCGGTGTGTTCCAAGTCCTAGCTCTGTGGCCAGGCTTCTCCCGTTCAGGCTCAACCATGTCTGGGGGCCTATTCGCACGTGTAAGTCATACGGCAGCCGCGGAATTTACATTCCTCGTATCTGTTCCGATCATGCTGGGTGCATCGGGTATTGATATGATCAAAAGTATGGATCATCTGTCTATGAGTGATTTTCCAGTGTTCACGGCCGGCTTTATTACTGCCTTTATCGTCGGGATGCTGGCGATCAAAACATTCCTTGGTCTGCTCAAACGCTTGAGCCTGACTACGTTCGCCATTTACCGCTTCGTGCTGGCGGCTGTGTTCTTTTTCATTATTTTATAAGCCATTGTTTGGTGCCCATAACCAATAACTAAAAAGGGATATCCATAGGGTCTGAATGATCAGCCTTGGATATCCCTTTTACTATTTTGCGGAAAGGATAGATCGTACTGAACTATCCCTATCATGCGTTCTGATTATTGTTTGGATTCCAGCGTAGTCAAATATTCCGAAATTTGAGCTGGCGTTTTAGCGTATTTGCTGTGCAAATGAGCAATTTTTTCGCCATTACGGAACACGAGCAGACTCGGAATGCCGCGCACTTGATTTTCGTCGGCAATCGGCTGAAATTTCTCTGCATCAAGCGCAAAGAAACGCTTATCCGCGTTTTCCTCAATAATGCCGTCCATAAATTTATCCAGTGTCTTGCAATCCGGACACCAGGTTGTATCAAATTTCACGACGGTCAGACCGTCACCGTTAATTAAATCCTGATATTGCTGCTGAGATTCGATGCGTTCCATTCGATGGTCCCTCCTAGAGTGTATTTATAACGTCTCCATATTCACATATGAATAATAAACCGAAGCTTATTCTTATATTGTAATGATTCTTTTATAAATTGCAACTGGGATAGGTACATGTTCAAGCGTGTACTTCGGTTATAGACTGAAATGTAGCGTTTATAGCTAGGAGCAACAGATGAACACGCCTTTGTACCATCATTGCCCTTATCAGCGGTATTGCGCATCATAACGATTGGCTCGGCTGATTTGCTGTAGCGTCTGCCGCTCTTGTTGAGTTAGCGGTGCAATATCCGCAGCAGAAATATTATGTTCCAATTGTCCCAAAGAGCTTGCACCCGGGATCACAGCAGCGACAGTCGGATGTGAAAGACTATAACGAATCGCTGTCTGACCCATACTACGGTCCGACCCTGCAAATGCCTTTAATTGCTTACGCACATCCAACAGCTCTGCTTCATTGTAGTCCAGATATCCCTTGGCTATCTTCCCTTCCCCTTCGTCGGCCAATACACCACTGGCCACAGGCCCACGTGCAATCACGCTAATTCCCCGCTCCTGAAGCAAAGACAGTACCTCTTCCTCTGCACGCCGATCCAGTAAACTATACTGATTCATAACACTAACGATATTCGAACGTTCGACATATTCACGGATGACATGAGGGCGAATGGAGGAAATACCATAGTAACGAATAACGCCCTCCCGCTGTAGTTGCTCAAAAGCCTCTATGGTTTCGTCCATCGGATCGTCAATCGTCCCTCCGTGCAGCTGATACAGGTCGATGTAGTCCGTTCCAAGGCGGCGCAGGCTCTCTTTAACAGCAGACAGAATATATTTCTTGGATGGGTCCCATCCCCAGCCCTCCTGCCCCGGTAGACGCCGATTGCCGACCTTGGTCGCTAAGATGACCTCCTGCCGCCGTCCACGGATCGCTGCACCCACAATTTCTTCATTGCGTCCGTGCTGGTACAAATCCGCCGTATCCAACAGGTTTACGCCCCTGTCTAGCGCTTCATGAATCAAGTAAACACCTTGCTGCTCCTCCGTACCGACCGACATACATCCCAAACCAATCTCACCTACCAGCAAATCCGATGATCCCAGGCAGTTTTTTTTCATTTATGCCCCCCTCACTTCCAACAACGTATAACTTTAAATTTTTAATATTCCTCTATTATACGAAAAAAATATACAAAAAAAACAACCCCAAAGACATAGAGACTCCACGCTCTCCAATCCTTTGAGGTTGTTGTATGAGATTCGTATTCCATTCATGCTATCCGAACAGCCATTGGACGGCCTTAGGAAATTGACGCTGAAAACAATCCACACGATGCACCGCATCCTGATCCAGCTCAAGAAGCACATCTTTTGCGTCAAGTCCCTGTGTCCGCAGCACCTCGTGTGCCTGAAGAGTCAGCGGAACCATATCTTTTTGTACATTCGTCTTCCCTTCACCTTCACGGGTCCCGACAGATATATACAAGCGATGTGTCCCATCCATCACAGTTGCACATGATGCAGATTGCATATAATCGATCATACCGGGATACCAATACGAGCCCGAGATCGAACCGATGCGTCCGAATACATCCTTATACTTGAATACGGCATACATGGAAATTAATCCGCCCAATGAGGCGCCAATGATCCCCGTATGCTGCGATCCAGTGCGCACTGGATATCTTGCCTCGACGTACGGCATTACTTTTGTAACCACAAACGCCAAATAGGCATCTCCGCCACCGCCAAAAGCAGGTCTTCCTTCTACTAAAGCCGCTGCCTTCCAAGGCGTGTAATCATCCAGTCGATTTACGGGCTCAATACCTACCAGCACCACACGGGGCAGCTCTCCCGTAGAAAAACCTCTTTCCAGCTCATCCAACCCGCTTAGAAATAAAGAGCTGCCATCCTGCACATATAGCACAGGATACAGCTCATTATGATTCATGGAGACGGGAGGTGTATAGACGTGCACAAGGTACCCATCTAATGGAATTTCATCTATATGACCTTTCATCCTACACAGTCCTCCATGATGTGAATGTATTCATTACAGTGCAGCATCCATTTCCTTGATCATTTCAGATACGGATTCCAGACCATTACCTGACAGGTACCAGTAGTTAGGATCAAGGTATACAATATGACCGTTTTTGAACGCATTGGTTTTCTTCACCAGTTCATTCTCCATGGTTTGTTTGCCTGTAACCTGTTCCTTGCCTTCTTCGACCACCACAGCCCCACGGTCAACGACAAAAATATAATCTGGATTTTTTTGCTGTACATATTCAAAAGAAACCTTTTGTCCATGCGTGGATACTTTAATGCCAGGATCTACAGGAGTTACGCCAAAAGCATCATGAATGATACCAAAGCGAGATTGTGAGCCATATGCGCTCAGGCTTCCTTCATTCGTCAGCACGATCAGTCCTTTAGCTTTGCTCGCTACGGCCTTGTCATGTACGGCCTTGATGGAGCTATCAATCGCAGCCAGTTCCTGCTTGGCAGCATCCTCTTTGTCGAAGATTTGACCTAGTGTTTCAACGTTTTTCTTAAAGGAATTGATATAATCCTTGGTGTCTACAGCCATCGAAATGGTCGGTGCAATTTTACTCAACTCTTTATATGCATCAGCTTGTCTGCCACCGATGATGATCAGCTCAGGAGACAGGTCACTGATTTTCTCGTAGTCCGGTTCAAACAGCGTGCCCGCACTTGCATATTTGGAATCTTTAAATTTGCTCAGATACGTAGGAAGATCCTGCTGCGCTACTGCCGCAACGTCAACGCCCAGCTTATCCAGCGTATCCAATGAACCGAAATCAAAGACAACGACATTTTTTGGATTAACTTTGACTTGGACCGGGTTTTCATCCAGTGCGTGTTTGACCGAGATGGTTTTGGATTCCGTTGTTGCAGCAGAAGAGCCGTTTCCAGTCGCTTCCGGTGTTCCCGGAGCTGCTGTGCCACAGGCTGACACAATCAGTACCAATGCAAGCATTAACGTTAAAAACATCATATTTTTCTTCATTTAACATTCCCCCTAAGTGAAATAAACGCAAATTTTATGGTCACCGATCTGTTGAATCGGAATATCCATATCGTACAAATCCTTTAATACCTGACTATCAATCATCTCGTCAGCCGTTCCTTGTTTTAGCAACCTGCCATCCTTCATCCCTACAATATAGTCTGAATAGCAGGAGGCAAAATTAATGTCATGCAACACGACCAGAATCGTTTTGCCGAGATCATTCACCAAACCGCGCAGCGTCTTCATAATCTGAACCGAATGCTTCATATCCAGATTGTTCAGCGGCTCATCCAACAGGATGTATTCTGTGTCCTGAGCCAGAATCATGGCAATAAAAGCCCGCTGTCGCTGTCCCCCACTAAGCAAATCAATATGCTTATCTTTCATATCCTCCAGTCCCATGTAGGCCATAGACTGCTCCACCATTTTGCGATCCTCACTGTTCAATCTGCCCTTGGAATACGGAAAACGGCCGAAGCTAACCAGTTCCTTCACGGTTAAGCGAATATTGACATCGTTGGTCTGTTTTAAAATAGATATCTTGCGGGCTAGCTCCTCACTTTTCGTCAGGCTCACGACCTGCCCGTCAATGAGGATTTCTCCCTCATCACTGTCAGTCAGGCGACTGATCATCGACAATAAGGTGCTTTTTCCAGCGCCATTAGGGCCAATAAAGGAGGTAATGGTTCCTTTAGGTACAGTGACGGATACCTGATCCACCACATTTTTATTCCCGTAGCGTTTGGTTACGTTTTTGACTTCTACCATGATTTATTCTCCCGCAGCAAAAGGTACAGGAAGTACACCCCCCCGATAAAGTTAATAATGACGCTGACCGTTGTCGATAAGTCGAATAATCTTTCTGCCAGCAGTTGGCACCCTGCCAATGCAATGACGCTAACACAGATGGAGGCCGGAATAATATAACGGTGCTGATAGGTTTTCATCACCTGATAAGCCACATTGGCCACAATTAATCCGAGAAATGTAATCGGCCCGACAAGCGCTGTAGAAATGGAAATGAGAATCGCTACAATTACCAGCAGCCTTTTAATGATAAAACCATAAGGAAGACCCAGGTTAATCGCATGCTCCCGTCCCAGCGACAGCACGTCCAGATACTTGATGAATCTCCACGCATAAGCGAATACGAGCACAAGAATGAATACAGAAAGCCACAATAGCTCGGTATTTACGTTACTGAAGCTAGCAAAGCTCTTGTCCTGGATTTTCGCAAATTCGTTCGGATCAATCAGTACCTCCATAAAGGTAGATAAACTGTTAAACAGCGTGCCGAACACCAAACCAATCAGCAAAAGTACATAAATCCCGCGTCCATCTTTGCGGAAAATTAATTTGTATAGCAGTCCTGCGAACAGCACCATCAGCCCCACCGATATCAAAAAGTTCAATTCTTTGCTGGTCGAAATGAAAGGGACGGAACCAAATGCAAAAATAATCGTCGTCTGAATCAGCATATACAGTGAATCCAGCCCGATAATACCTGGAGTCAAAATTTTATTATTCGTAACCGTCTGGAAAATAACGGTTGCAAAAGCAATGGAGCCACCTGTCAGAATGAAGGCTGCAATCTTTTTCAATCGTCGTGGCAGCGCGTAATGCCAGGTATGCGGAAGATCTATAAACACGAAAGCAGCAATCAACACAAGCGCGGCAGCGGCTAATATTCCGATTTTTAATTTAGGATTCATAAGCCCTTCTCCTCAGCAGCAAATACAAGAACAACGCGCTCCCGATCACACCAACCGTAAGCCCTACAGAAATTTCATACGGATAAATGATCACCCGTCCCAAAATATCGCAAAACAGCACAAAGACCGCGCCCAAGATCGCTGTATGGGCCAGGCTTTTTTTCAGATTATCCCCCATATACATGCTGACCAGATTGGGTACAACCAGCCCCAAAAAGGGAATCGTCCCAACCGTTAAGATGACAACAGAGGATACCAAAGCCACAATCACCAAACCGACATTGACGGTGCGCTTGTAATGTACACCCAAGTTGGCCGCAAAATCCTCACCCATGCCTGCAATTGTAAAACGATTCGCATATATGTACGCCAACGCAACCAAAGGAACACTAAGATATAGCATCTCGTAGCGACCACTCATGATTAGAGAAAAATCCCCCTGCATCCACGAAGAAATGCCCTGGATCAGATTGTATTTGTAAGCAAAAAAGGTCGTTACCGAATTTAAAATGCCTCCAAACATCAAACCGACAAGCGGGATAAATACCGGGTCCTTGAAACGGATTTTATCCAGTATTTTCATGAAAATCAGTGTTCCCCCTAGAGCAAATCCAAAAGCCGTCAGCATCTTCGTCCAAAATCCTGCCGCTCCAAACACCATAATAGCCATCAGCACACCCAATCGTGCCGCATCCATCGTCCCTGCGGTGGTGGGCGATACAAATCGGTTCCGGGTAAGCTGCTGCATGATCAATCCACAGATACTCATACTCGCCCCTGCGATAATGATACTGATCAATCGTGGGAATCTGCTAATCAGGAGTACCTGCGCCTGATCGTTGGTTAAGTGGAACAAATCAAGTGGAGTTACATCATGAACACCAATAAAAACCGAGGCGAAGGCCAGTACCAGAAAAGCCAGTATTAAATAACGTAATTTCATCTCTAACTAAGGGAGCCTGTCCAATAACTTGTACCAAGCTTCGGCCCTGTCCTCCCCTCCAATAATGATAATCATTATCAAAAATCAACTAGCATAAATTATATCAGTGATATTGTATCTGTCAAATTTTTTGCAATGAATAAACCATGTCAAAAAAGTGTTAGCAAAACCTGAATAGTCTAAAGAGCAAATGAGCAAATAAGAGCAATATCCTGTAAAATAGAGGCGGAAGATTTTGGGGCCCTCTTTTTCTATTTTTACTGTAAGCAGTTCTTGGAATTCGGGATTCATTAACTTGATGAATCAAAAAAACAGGAGGAAAATGATGAATCACATACTAATCGTCGAGGACGATATCGCCTTGAGTAACGGTATTGTTCTTGCTCTTAAAGAACCTAACAACGTATTTACACAAACGTATGACATAGCTACTGCAAAAGAACAATTGAACGTCACTGCCTTTGACCTAATGATTCTTGATGTAAATTTGCCGGATGGAAACGGGCTTGATTTTTTAACAGATATACGGAAAAAAACAACTATACCCGTCATCGTTCTGACTGCGAATGATATGGAAACAGATGTCGTCACTGGTTTTGAGCTGGGTGCTGACGACTATATCACCAAACCCTTCAGTCTTATGGTACTGAGAGCAAGAGTTGGCGTTCAGCTAAAGAAATCCAGATACTCGCTTGCAGACTCCACTCAGCTAGACAATTTTTCTTTTTCATTCGAGAGAATGGAATTTATTAAGAATGGTACACCGATTGAACTAAGTAAAACGGAGCAAAAATTGTTGCGCATCCTAATCAACAATCGAGGAAATACCGTTTCGCGTGATCATTTGATAGACAGCATCTGGACTGACGGGGCTGAATATGTAGGTGAAAATGCCTTGTCAGTTACGATAAAAAGGCTACGTGACAAGCTCGAGGATCATCCTTCCTCCCCACAATATATTAAAACGGTTTATGGGCTGGGCTACACATGGGCGTTGAAATGACAACACTCCTATATATATGTATTGGAATTGCCGTTGTTGCTGTATGCACCGCTGTGTGTGCTATTATGCTGTATCGCAGGAGCATCCAAAAAACAATGAAAACCATTGAGAACATGCTGGATGCCGCGATAAATGGCAGCTTCTCAGAGGATGTCTTTGATGAATCCGTTCTTTCTTCAATAGAAGCTAAATTTGCGAAATTTCTTTCCATTTGTTCCGTGTCCTCCAAAAATCTGCTTGCTGAAAAGAATAAAATAAATGAGCTGATTTCCGAT
This sequence comes from Paenibacillus sp. Lou8.1, assembly GCF_024213565.1. NCBI lineage: Bacteria > Bacillati > Bacillota > Bacilli > Caryophanales > Paenibacillaceae > Paenibacillus > Paenibacillus sp. Lou8.1. Next base: position 182,516 of record NZ_JANAVN010000008.1, on the reverse strand, counting down.
ATTTCACACCAAACGAAAACACCATTGGCCAACATCCTGCTTTATTCCCAACTACTTAGCGAATACGAACTATCACAGGATACCTCCACTTGTGTGAAAGCTCTATCTGCACAGGCCGAAAAGCTTAACTTTCTGATCCAGGCATTGTTGAAAACATCGCGGCTTGAAACGGGGATTATCACGGTATCGCCAAGGCGAGAATCTGTTCAAAAGCTCCTTGATGCTGCACTGGAGCAAATGATGCCAAAAGCAGACGCCAAAGGGATTTCTGTTGTTATGGAGGACACATTTACCCATGCTTATTTTGACCTGAAGTGGACGAGTGAAGCTGTCTATAACATTATGGATAACGCTATAAAATATACAGAGACAGGCGGAAGCATGAATATAAAAGTAATGGCATACGATTTGTTTTGCCGAATTGATATTACCGATAGCGGCATAGGCATTGCAGAAGAAGAACAAGGGAAGATCTTTACCCGCTTCTATCGCTCCCCCACCGTTTACACGCAGGAGGGGGTCGGGATTGGGTTGTTTTTAGCTAGAGAAATCATCGCTGCGGAGGGGGGCTATATCAAGGTATGGTCACGCTACGGCCGTGGTTCTACCTTCTCTATTTTTCTTTCTATGGATACTTAATTCTTTCAATACCGTTAGATTTCAGAAAGATTGTAGAAAGATCAGTGTGTTAATGTCTGTACTGTAGATGACTACGATCCAGACATTTTTTTGTGGAGGAGAACGTATATGGCTCTATTAAAAACTCAAGCACTAAAGAAGCATTATGGTAATGGAGATACTGCTGTTCATGCCTTAGACGGTGTGAATCTGGAGGTGGAAAGCGGTGAATTTGTCGCTATTGTTGGTACGTCCGGGAGCGGCAAATCTACCCTTCTCCATATGCTGGGTGGACTTGATCGTCCGACAAGTGGAAACGTTACGATTGACGGCAAAGATATTTCTACATTAAAAGACGAAGAATTGACTATTTTTCGCAGACGAAAGATTGGCTTTGTTTTTCAAAATTACAACCTGGTACCTGTCTTGAATGTCTACGAAAATATTGTGCTTCCTATTGAACTGGACGGTAAAGAACCAGACAAAGCCCACATAGATAAAATAGTACATACCTTGGGCCTTGACCACAAAATGAATAATCTGCCAAACAATCTTTCCGGTGGACAACAGCAACGTGTAGCTATTGCCAGAGCACTGGCAGCCAAGCCCGCCATTATCTTGGCAGATGAACCCACCGGAAATCTGGACAGTAAAACGAGTCTGGATGTGATGGGACTGATCAAAGTATCCAGCCAGCAGTTTCGCCAAACGATGGTAATGATTACTCATAACGAGGAAATTGCGCAAATGGCAGACCGCATCATCCGCATTGAGGACGGTAAATTAGTAGGTGGTGCGACCCGATGATCAAAATAAAAAACAGTAAGGCGGTTCGTAATTTATCAGATAAAAGTTTTAAAGCCAATAAAATCCGCAATATTATTGCGATTATCGCTATTTCCTTAACCACTTTGTTATTTACATCTCTATTTACTATGGGGCTTGGCACGATGGATAGCTTCCAACAGGCAACGATGCGACAGGCTGGTGGGGCAGGGCAGGGTTATCTCAAATATATCAACGATGAGGAATTTAATCACATCAAAGACCACCCTCTTATTAAAGAGATAGCGTATAGCCGCGTGTTAAGTGAAAAGGTGACGAACGAGCAATTTTTAAAGCGCCATGCGGAGTTCTGGTATCATGACGATGTAGGGCTGAAGCTAGGATTGATTGAGCTAGAAAAAGGCCACAAGCCAGTGGCGGAAAATGAGGTTATCGCGGACTCGAAGACCCTACAGTTACTGGGTACTCCCCTGAAAGAGGGCGCCACATTGTCCTTGAAGCTTGAGGTTCACGGCAAAATGGTACAGCGTGAATTTATCCTCTCCGGCTGGTGGAAGAGTGACCCCGCCGCCATGATAGACAGAGGTCAAATTTATGCTTCTAAAGCTTATGTGGATGCACATGCCGAAGAATTACGCTACACATATAAGCAGGATCATGATATGACCGGAACCATCAATGCAACTATCATGTTCGGTAACAGCTCGAATATGCGGGAAAATCTTAATAAAGTGATTACAGAAAGCGGTTATTCCCTTGACAAAAATGCACCGAACTACATTGCAAGTTCTGTGAACTGGGCGTATCTTTCCAACACTTTCAGTTCGAACCCTGAAGCCGTCTTCCCCCTAGCCACTGGTCTGTTACTGATCATGCTTACTGGCTACTTGATCATCTATAATATTTTCCAAATCTCGGTGATGCGTGATATTCGTTTCTACGGTCTTCTAAAAACCATTGGCACAACCAGCAGGCAAATCAGCAGAATTATCCGCAGACAGGCATTATTTCTTTCCTTGATCGGGGTTCCTATCGGCTTGCTCGCAGGTTTTTTAGTCGGCAGATCGCTTATCCCTCTGCTGCTTATGAACACTTCTATGCACGCAAATGCTGAGGTAACTATATCCCCCAGCCCATGGATTTTTATCGGCTCCGCTTTGTTTGCAGTCATGACAGTTATGATCAGTGCATATAAGCCTAGTAGAATTGCGGCGACTGTGTCTCCGATCGAGGCAGTAAGATACGTAGACGGAACTACCAAAAAGGATAAGAAAAAACTAAAAAAATCTACTAACGGTGCTAAAATGCCGCTGATGGCTCGAACCAACTTAGGCCGCAATAAGAAGCGGACTATTTTGGTGCTGCTTAGCCTTTCTCTAGGTCTAGTGCTACTGAATACTACTTTTACATTATCCCAAAGTCTGGATATGAATAAGTATGTGTCTAAAAGTCATGACACTGACTTTCTGATTGCACATGCTGATTATTTTCAAGAACATTTCACGGGCCCTGACAATGCAACGACAGAAAGCTATATTCAGGCCGTCCAGGCACAACCCGGTTTTGAAGAAGGTGGACGATTGTACAGTGGCGGCAATTTATTCACTGTCGAGTATAAAGAGAACAAAGAGGGGAAGAAGCTGTACGGGGAAATCGTCACTCCTGACGCTCGCGGCAACTTATCTGCACCAGTGTATGGGCTTGAAGATCTCCCCCTTCACCGACTACAATTAATTGATGGTGAGCTTGATTATGGCAAGCTAGCTTCAGGAAAGTATATTTTGGAAGGAATCAGGTTAGACAATTACGATCATCCTGAAATGGAACTATCCGTATACAAAGTAGGTGAAAAGGTTACTCTTCATAACTATATGGACACAGCAAATGCCCAGGAGTATACTAGCCATGAATTCACAGTGCTTGGTCATGTTGGCGTAAAATCATCCAATTCTGGTGTAGCCGTTGCTAGTTATACTGACTTCTATCTCCCGGCGGATATCTACAAAACGCTTGTGAAGAAGCCTGTGGTGATGAGTTATGCCTTTAATGTATCCGATAGTAAAGAAAAAACGATGGAGAGCTTCTTAAAGAACTATACCGAAATAAAGGAGCCCACGATGCATTATAAATCCAAATTCACCTCAATTGCCGAGCTTTCAGGTATGCAAAAAACAATTTTGATGATCGGCGGTACGCTCAGTATTATTATTGGGGTGATTGGCATTATTAATTTTGCAAACGCGCTTCTAACTAGTATTCTGACCCGCCATCAAGAATTTGCTATACTACAAAGTATCGGCATGACCAACAAACAATTAAAAACAATGCTTGTTTATGAGGGGATGTACTATGTGCTCGGCACCAGCATATGCTCCATCTTATTAGGAAGCCTATTTTCCGTCCTGATTGCGAGACCCTTGAGTACTCAAATATGGTTTATGAGTTATAAATTTATTATCTGGCCGCTGATCCTCGTGCTGCCTGTTCTGCTCGCTCTTGGGATATGTCTTCCTCTCGCTATTTATTCTCTGAGCGACAGGAAAACTATCGTAGAACGACTGCGAACAGAAGAATAAATCCCCCTGTAAAGAAAATGACCTGGTCAAAACTTCTGGCTGGGTCATTTCTTGGTTATTCAACAGTGGTTTAATACCTGCTCCCTGAACCATGAGCAAATAAGAGCAATATCCTTTAAAATAGAAATAGAGAATTGGCCGGCTCTCATTTACATTTTTATTGTGAGCGGTTGTTAAAGCTCGGGATTCAATGACTTGGTTAACCAAAATACAAGAGGAGAATAATGAACTATATATTAATTGTCGAGGATGATATCGCCTTGAGTAACGGGATTGTTCTTGGTCTTAAAGAACCTAACAACGTATTTGTACAAGCTTTTGTGTGAAAGCTCTATCTGCACAGGCCGAAAAGCTTAACTTTCTGATCCATGCATTAGTGAAAACTTCACGGCTTGAAACGGGGATTATCATGGTATCGCTAAGGCAGGAATCTGTTCAAAGGCTCTTGATGCTGCATTGGAGCAAATAACGCCAAAGGCAGATGCCAAAGGGATTTCAGTTGTTAGGGAGGACACTGTTATTCATGCTTATTTTGACCTAAAGTGGACGAGTGAAGCTGTCTATAACATTATGGATAACGCCATAAAATATACAGAGACAGGCGGAAGCGTAATTATAAAAGTGATAGCATATGAATTGTTTTGCCGAATTGATATCACTGACAACGGCATAGGGATTGCAGAAGAGGAACAAGGTAAAATCTTTACCCGCTTCTATCGCTCCCCCACGGTTAACTCGCAGGAGGGTGTAGGTATTGGACTGTTTTTAGCTAGAGAAATCATCGCTGCGGAGGGGGGGTACATCAAGGTACGATCACGCTACGGCCATGGTTCTACCTTCTCTATTTTTCTTTCTATGGATACTTAATTCTTTCAATACCGTTAGATTTCAGAAAGATTGTAGAAAGATCAGTGTGTTAATGTCTGTACTGTAGATGACTACGATACAGACATTTTTTTGTGGAGGAGAACGTATATGGCTCTATTGAAAACTCAGGCATTAAAAAAACATTATGGAAACGGAGATACTGCTGTTCATGCCTTAGACGGTGTGAATCTGGAGGTGGAAAGCGGTGAATTTGTCGCTATTGTTGGTACGTCCGGGAGCGGCAAATCTACCCTTCTCCATATGCTGGGTGGACTTGATCGTCCGACAAGTGGAAACGTTACGATTGACGGCAAAGATATTTCTACATTAAAAGACGAAGAATTGACTATTTTTCGCAGACGAAAGATTGGCTTTGTTTTTCAAAATTACAACCTGGTACCTGTCTTGAATGTCTACGAGAATATTGTGCTTCCTATTGAACTGGATGGTAAAGAGCCAGACAAAACCCACATAGATAAAATAGTACATACCTTGGGCCTTGACCACAAAATGAATAACCTGCCAAACAATCTTTCCGGTGGACAACAGCAACGTGTAGCTATTGCCAGAGCACTGGCAGCCAAGCCCGCCATTATCTTGGCAGATGAACCCACCGGAAATCTGGACAGTAAAACGAGTCTGGATGTGATGGGATTGATCAAAGTATCCAGCCAGCAGTTCCGCCAAACGATGGTAATGATTACTCATAACGAGGAAATTGCGCAAATGGCAGACCGCATCATCCGCATTGAGGACGGTAAAATAGTAGGTGGTGCGACTAGATGATCAAGGTAAAGAACAAAAAAGTAATCCGCAAGCTGGCAGATAAGAGCTTCAAAGTAAACAAAACCCGTAACCTCTTTGCTATTGTTGCCATAGCTCTCACTTCATTGTTATTTACAATACTGTTCACTATGGGGATTGGCGCTGTGGAAAGCTTACAACGGGCGACCATGCGACAGGTCGGTGGAGATGGACATGCCGTACTTAAATATATAACGGATGACGAATTTAATCATGTCAAGGATCATCCATTGATCAAGGAAATAGCTTATAACCGTATATTAAGCGACCGAGTTATAAACGATAAATTCCTAAAACGCCATACGGAGTTCTGGTATTACGATGATGTAGGGTTGAAGCTAGGTTTTATTGAGCTTAAAGAGGGGCACAAGCCTGTCGCAGAAAATGAAGTGATTGCAGACTCCAAGACGTTGCAGCTATTGGATGTTCCACCGAAGATTGGAGCACCTTTGAGATTAAAGCTTAACATACGAGGTAAAGAAGTACAGCGGGATTTTGTCCTCTCTGGCTGGTGGAAAAGTGATCCTGTATTTAACGTAGGACAAATATTCGCTTCTAAAGCCTATGTCGATGCTCATGCCAAGGAATTACAAAGCAACTATAAAAAGGATCACTTCCATACTGGAACGATTAGTGCATCTATGATGTTCGACAATAGTTTTGATTTGCGAGGAAAGCTCAATAAAGTGATTACCGAAAGCGGTTATTCACTTGACGAAGATGCACCAAACTATATCGCGAATAATGTAAGTTGGGCATACATCTCAACCAATTTTAGTCTAGATACAGAGACAATCATAGCGTTAACTTCTGCCCTGTTACTGATCATGTTTACCGGTTATTTGATTATTTATAATATTATCCAAATATCAGTGATGCGAGATATTCGTTTTTACGGTCTTTTAAAGACGATCGGTACAAGCGGTAAACAAATTCGCAGAATTATTCGTAGACAGGCGCTGATTCTATCAGTGTTAGGAACCCCGGTAGGATTAATAGCAGGTTTTTTTATCGGTAAATCGCTCGTGCCTTTTATTATAAATATGAGTGTATATAACGGTACCGAGATATCGGTATCCCCTAACCCTTGGATTTTTGTCGGATCTGCTCTGTTCGCGCTCATTACCGTAATGATCAGCACTTTCAAGCCAGGCAGAATTGCAGCTGCTGTTTCGCCGGTTGAGGCAGTAAGATACACAGACGGAAATACCAAGGGTGGCCGTAAGCTGAAAAAATCAACCGGAGGTGCAAAAATCCGCCTCATGGCTCGTTCCAACCTGGGGCGTAATAAAAAACGCACTATTTTAGTGGTGATTAGTCTTTCTTTAAGCTTGGTGCTTCTAAATACAGTATTCACGCTGTCTCAGAGTTTTGATATGGATAAATTTTTAGCCAAATTTAATGATACCGATTTTCTCATTGCTCATGCTGGATATTTCCAGGTTCCGAGTAGTTTTAGTGGGCATGAAAATGAAACCACTGAAAGTTTTATTAAGGCTGTACAGGCACAACCAGGCTTCGAAGAAGGCGGCCGATTATACGGTGACCCAACAGCTTTCACGGCTGAAAATACAAAGGGAATTACGGATGATACCCAGAACACTGACGCTCACGGCAACTTCCTTGTAGACGTGTATGGGCTGGAAGATTTGCCCCTGCATCGGCTGCAGTTGATTGATGGTGAGCTTGATTTTAAGAAAATGGCCTCAGGTAAGTATATTCTGGAGGGAGTCGAACTGAACGACAACGACAAGCCTTACATGGAAAGCATTCATCATAAAGTGGGCGAGAACGTTACTTTGCATAGTTATGTGAGAACAGCAAATGGTGCTCCATTGGGTAGAGAGTATTTAACACAAAAGTTTACAGTACTTGGCCATGTGGGTATCAAATCCACCAATTCAAATCGCATTTCGAGCTATAATAGCTTTTACCTCCCGGCGGAAATATACAAATCACTTGTAAAAGAGCCTGCTATGATGAGCTATGCCTTTAATGTATCTTCAAATCAGGAAACGTCCATGCAGAGCTTTTTGAAGCGATACACAGAAACAATTGAACCAATGATGAGCTATGAATCCAAGATTACATCCAGAAACGCTTTATCAGGTATGCAAACTACTGTTATAATGATCGGCGGCCTGCTCAGCTTGATTATTGGCTTGATTGGTATCCTGAACTTTATTAATGCGATTTTAACCAGCATACTGACCCGCCGCAATGAATTCGCTATGCTGCAAAGTATCGGCATGACCAAAAAGCAATTGCGCGGAATGCTGATTTATGAAGGACTATATTATGTTGGGGCTACTAGCCTAACCTCTATTCTATTGGCAATCTTATTTTCTCTTTTGATTGTGAAACCGTTATGTAGCCTGCTATGGCTTTTAAGCTATCACTTTATAATTTGGCCACTGTTTGTCTCATTGCCTTTACTGTTATTGCTGGGGATACTTATTCCAGTAGCAGTCTATTCTATGAACAACAAACAAAGTATTGTGGAGCGACTTCGAGAATCAGAGTAGATACACCTAAAAATAAGAAAGTAAAATACCCATACGCGTCAAAAAAGATGACTCCTGATCCATTCAGAAGTCATCTTTTTATGCTTAGTAAGGCCTTATTTTACAGAATACCTATAACCTCCACTCTTCCCGTAGAAGACCCATTCGGATCGAATCATAATACTCTCCATTATAATATCTGCACTTTCGAAGTCTGGCTTCGAGGGTCATGCCCAGTTTCTCCCCAACCTTCATCATCCGATGGTTTCCTGACCAGGTTGTAAAGCCCACTCTTACTAGAGGTAATGTATTAAACAAATGCGTGATCCATAGTCGAAGCGCCCTCGTACCGTACCCACCGCTCCAATACCGCGAATCAAAGATACCTATCCCCATTTCAAGCCATTGTGAAGGCTGATGCTCCCAATAGTAGCTCACCGATCCAATGATCTTGCCTTCTACTTCAATGATCCAAAAGTCATCTTGTCCGATTCGTTTTTCCTTCTCTTTTAAATAATCATCAAAAGAAAGTGGCTTATGTTCATAGTAGGGTGCATCCCACTGCTTCCATTCCGGTGCTTCTTCTTTAAAAGTTAACGTCCAAAGAGCCGGCAGGTCTTCTTCTGTAACAGGCCTAATCGTTAAATCCTTATCCGTATACATTTAGTACACTCCTTTTATAATAAAATTCATTCTATCTACTTTGGGCTATATTGAGCTTTATTGTATCTGCTTTTGCACTATTTCGAATTTCTAGTTTTGTCCGTCTTTGAAGCAAGACCGTAATTTAAGTTGACAAACAATCAAAAATAATATATCTTAATATCAAGATAATAAATATAAAGAAAAGTTTTTCGACTGTTTATTTTGTTTAGAAAAACCTAATCATATAAAAACCAAGGAGGATAATGACATGAAACTATTAGGATTGCATCACGTTTCGGCGATTACAGCGGCAGCGGCTAAAAATGTTGATTTTTATACTCAGGTAATGGGACTTCGGCTAATCAAGAAAACGGTGAACCAAGATGATGTTAGTGTGTATCACCTTTTTTACGGAGATGAGCGTGGAACTGCGGGTACAGAAGTCACTTTCTTTGAAATTCCACATGCGGGACAAACTCGTACAGGAAATAACAGCATTTCAGCTCTCTCCCTACGGGTACCGAATGACAAGGCACTGGATTACTGGAAAAACCGCTTCGAGCAGCTGGATGTAAAACATGGTGAAATTACGGATCAAGCGGGACGCTTGGCACTTTCGTTCGAGGATTTTGAAGGACAACGCTTCTTCCTCGTTTCAGATGAGCATGATCACGGAATGCGCGGCGGCACGCCTTGGGAGAAAAGCCCTGTCCCTGCCGAATACGGCATTGTAGGACTTGGACCGGTTCATCTGACTATTCCCAAAGCGGAGAATACCATTCTTATTCTTGAACAGGTTATGGGCTTCCGCAAAAAGGGCTCCTATCCTTCTCCTGTGGCTGGACAACCGGATGTGGTCATCTATGAAACGGGTGAAGGCGGTACAGGAACCGAAGTTCATCTGGAAGAGCGCAACGATCTGCCACAAGAGCGACCAGGACGCGGCAGTGTGCATCACGTAGCCTTCCGTGTTGAAACTGAGGAAGAGCTCAAACAGTGGGTAGACCGTATTGGGCAGCTGCAAATTTCCAACTCTGGTTTTGTAGATCGCTTTTATTTCCGTTCCTTGTACTTCCGTGAGCCGAACGGCATTCTGTTTGAATTGGCAACCGATGGACCCGGCTTTGATACGGATGAAGAACTCGAGTTTCTGGGTGAATCGCTGGCGTTACCGCCATTTTTGGAATCGCGCCGTGCCTCTATTGAAGCCAATCTCAAACCGCTTAACACCAAACATTAATTGAAGTTTCATTTACACAAAAGGGCATTCCACTATCTGCAAGCTTTTCAGCTTTGACAGGTAAGCGAAATGCCCTTTTTAGTTATGCTTACAGCTTTTTATCATCCACACTGTTCAGCCATGCTTCGATTTCTCCGATTACAGAGGCGATACAGCCATCTTGGAACGGCGAGATGAGTCCAGCCAACTCAACCAATCCGGTAAAAGATCGACTTCCTCCGGCACGGCATAGCTTCAAATAATCTTCCCACGCAGCTGTCCGGTCGATACTCATGCGTTTCCAGAATTGGAACGCGCACAGTTGCGCGAGTGTATAGTCAATATAGTAGAACGGGGATTGAAAAATATGACCCTGTTTGTGCCAAAATCCGCCTTGCTCCAGATACTCGTTGCCTTCATAATCCAGATGCGGTTTATACTTACGTTCAATGGAGCGCCATGCGCTTTTACGTTCGGCTGGGGTCCAGTCTGGATGTTCGTATACGGCATGCTGGAATTCGTCCACGGCTACGCCGTAAGGTACGAACAGCAACGATGAGGATAGATGTTCAAAGTGATATTTGTCCGTATCTTCTTCGAAGAACAGATTCATCCAAGGCCATGCGAAAAACTCCATGCTCATAGAGTGGATCTCAGCCGCCTCCATGGTTGGCCAATGGTACTCAGGAATTTCAAAATGTCGGCTTTCATAGACCTGGAAGGCATGACCTGCTTCATGCGTCAATACGTCGATATCACCGGATGTACCATTGAAATTAGAGAAAATAAACGGCGTGCCATATTCACTCAAAAATGTACAATAGCCTCCGCTTTGCTTGCCCTTTTTGCTGATCAAATCCATCAGTCCACGTTCGATCATAAAGCTGAAAAATTCATGTGTTTCCGCTGAAAGTTCCTCATACATACGTGCTCCATTACGAATGATCCACTCCGGGTCACCTTTAGGCGTAGGATTGCCTGACAGGAAGTTGAAGCCCTCGTCATAATAGCGAAGCTGATCTACTCCGATCCGTTCGCGCTGGCGCTCCTTCAACTTGGTTGCCAGAGGAACGATATGCTTCAGCACCTGCTCGCGGAAATTGGCTACCATTTCGGCATTGTAATCTGTACGTCCCAAGCGGGCATAGCCCAATTCTACGAAGTTGTCATAGCCCAACTTGTGTGCCATGCGCGTGCGTACCTTCACCAGTTCATCATAAATCCGGTCCAGCTCGTCCTCATGCTCACTCATAAATTGATATTTAGCCTCGGAGGCCTGTTTGCGCGTCTCCCGGTTGGTAGCCATTTCAAAAGGCAGGAGCTGCGACAATGTGCGTTCTTCTCCCTCGAACGGGATCTTCGCTGAAGCAATCAATTGAGCATATTCCGAGGTCAGCTTATTTTCCTGCTGTAAATCCTCAATAATATCCGGATGGAACGATTTGAGTGCTACCTCGGCAATACTGAAAAGCTGGCTGCCCCATTGACTCTCCAACTCGGTTCGGAATGGAGAATCCACCAATGCCCGGTAGTAATCGGTTACATACTCCTGAATAACCGGCATGAAATCATCAGCGTACTCTTGCTCCGCTTTGTAAAAGGCATCCTCCGTATTAATAGAGTGCCGAACTTCCACCAATTGCAATTGTGTTTCCACATTACTGCGCAGCTTGTTAATCGCATGAATCACTTCATTTTGACGTTCTACGCTGTCTGCTTCACGAAACTGCTGCAACAGCGTTTTAAACCGCTGTTCAATTTCAGGTTGCTCTGGTCGACTGTAAGCCATTTGGCTGAATAATGTCATTGCCTCGGTTCCTCCTTAAATGTAATAAATCTGATGCCTATTATACAGTACGATTAGACCAAACTGGAAGCTGCAATTCCAAAAAAATACAACCTCAAAAGCCGCAATACTATGTATTGCGGCTTTTGAGCCTCATCTAACTCTATATATCAAAAAAGTCATGATCTAAAACAATCTAATATATATTCAGCCTGATGGAGATTTATAAGTCTTTCTAAGATCGCAGACCTTCATGCTTTATTGATTTTGCAAACGATGTGCCGCATGCAGGGTCGGACCGACGAATTCATTCAGCTTGAAGCTACCTTCAATGGCCTGTGTAATAAATCTCTTGGCCTGATCCACTGCTTCGCGTACAGTCAGCCCTTGTGCCAAACCAGCCGTTACCGCTGCCGAAGTGGTGCAGCCTGCACCGTGGGTAAAGTTTGTTTTTACAACATCGGCTTCAAACCAGTCAAAAGTGATTCCGTCATATAGCAGATCCATCGCTTTACCTGCGCGAATTTTGCCACGGTCCTTGATCAGTACATGCTTAGCTCCACGCTCATGGATAATCGCAGCCGCTTCCTGCATCTGCTCCAGTGTCGTGATCGGTCCATTCTTCGCCAGTTGCGAAGCCTCGAACAAGTTCGGTGTTACCAGGTCAGCGCCAGGAATCAACAATTCCAGCATCGCCTCTGTATTTTCCGGCTGAAGCACTTCATCCGTGCCTTTGCAGACCATAACCGGGTCAATTACGATCCGCTTCAGATCATGCTTTTTCAAATGGCTGGCTACCAGCTCGATAATTTCAACGGAACCAAGCATACCGGTTTTCATCGCATCAAAACCGATACCTTCCAATACAGTACGCAGCTGCGCTTCTACCACATCCAACGCAACAGGATATACAAGATGATCCCAGGTTTTAGGACCCATCGCTACTACGGTTGTCAATACGGTCATACCATATACGCCAAGCTCCTGAAAGGTTTTCAGGTCTGCCTGAATACCCGCTCCACCGCTTGTGTCGGAGCCCGCTATCGTTAATGTTTTGGGAATCGTCATTTGTACATGCTCTCCTTCACTTTCTGTGCTGCATTTATCCTAATCCCGCTTGCGAAACTTGTCAACGCGCAAAACGGTCCTCTCTATGTTAAAAGTCACAAGCGACAGCAGCAGCTAAAAAACGAGAACATCCCCTTTTGAAACAGGAACATCCTCGCAATAACGTGTTATATGAAGAATTCGAAAGAAATTTGGAATTATAGATATCCACCGGTACTGTGATCATAGGCATGATTCTTTTCATTTGCACGTACGCCCAGGCACAGGCTCTGATACAGCTGCTGCTGTTCCGGTGTAGCAAAATTCCGATGCTGCTCAAATAAAGCCATACAACCAATGATATGTTCGGTATAGCTATTATCGACAGACAGTTGCAAGCAATGCAGTATTTGTCCCACTCCCTCGGGGTAATCACCTTTTCGGAAATAATATTCCGCATACACCTTACAAAAGGATGCAAAGCGAAATGCATTAAAGTGCTTGCGATAATGAGTGTCCCATCGTTCCGGTGCAAGCTCCCAGAAGCTCTTGAGTTGCTGACTAAACAGTCCCAGTTCGGCATCCACGAAATAACCGAACCGGTTCGCCGATTCGAGCAAGGTGTTCAAGCCTTCCAGTGTCTCATCCGGATGCTCACGCAGGTAAGTAATATATTCATAGATTGCAGAAGTGTTGCCCATTTTAATTTCAATACAAAGTCGGTTGCCCTGTGCATATACACGATGTAGGTTGACCACTTTCCAGCCTTCTTCGTCTAAACCCTCAAACCAGCTCAAATCTGCATAACCCTCAATCCATTGCTTGGATTCCTCATATCTGCCCTGAAACTCATAGCAGCTGGCCTTGAGCAGATGCCCCTGAGCATAGTAATAAACGAGCGGTTTAAGCAGCTCCAGGTGCTCATCTCCAAAACGGTTCCGATTGCGATACAATGCCTGCGCCAGCTCTCTTAGTTCGTCCGCATACATTTCCATCTCGGACCATTGCATTTTTAAAGCAAACACTTGAGATAGCATATGTAAGCCTTCCAGTGCGTAAATTTCCGGTAGACGACTACGGTACAAATGGAATTGTACAGCAGCCTTCAAGTTCCGTTGGTTATCCTTAATCTGAATCTGGAATATACGGAAATAGCTGATCGCCAATCGTTCAGAGTGGGTATACTTCTCACTCTCGATGACACAATCATACAGAAGCATGGAAGCTTCATGTCTGCCATCCTCAAACATCGCTTCTGCGGTCTCAAAAATAGCAGGAACGTTCGATAAATCGTCCATCAAATAGCCAAGTACACTGCGTATACACTCCAGCTTATTCAACTCTGAGCAACGCAGGAGAAACGGACGCAACCTCCTCCAGTGTGGTAAGGAATGAATAAAACATTCATCCACATACATCTCGAACAAAGATCCTTCTTCCAATCCCATGGCCTCTGTAATCAGATCAAGCTGATTGACTGAGATAGGCCGTGGCGGGTTCCGATTAAGTATACCGCTAAGTGTACCCGGATTTACCTTGGAAGCATCTGCAAAACATTGCATTGAAATGCCTTCACTTTGAATATACTTTTCTATTTCTGCGCGGATCGTGGTGTTTTTTTCCAAAGGGACACCCCCTCAAACGAATGATGGTGACTTTTTCATTACCTTTTAAACCAAAATTTGTTTAATCAAAGTATATGTCTATTTATACGAGAGGTCAATAACTTTAAACACGACTCAGGACATATAAAATCACGAATTTTGTACGATTTTAAAACTGTTTTATGAAAAAAGACCGTCCTCTGCGGGACAGTCTATTTCTATTATTTTGATGCTGTGGACTTATAGGACAAAAACTAGTTAGCAGTTCTACCGTGAACGTCCGAAATCGATGGCAAACTTAGCGTATCCCTCTACCGTTAACCCTTCATAAAGCAACTCCGAATAGGCATTAGCGGCATCCGTTGCTTGCGGCGAGGTCAGGAACGTCACATGCGGACGCCCTGACCATGGGGCGAGGGACCAATGGCCGTCAGCTTTTGGCGTCAACGTCTCCATATGCCGCACGTATTCGGTCAGCACATGACGGTTCTCATCCGGTGAAGCAAGTATAATTCGCTCTCCACCCGGATTGACCAGCGCAGAGGAAAACGCGCGATAGTTATTCGTAACAACCAGATAATTTCGCTGCATATCCATCGGTTCGCCATCAAAAGACATCTGAATGATTCTGTGTGCATCTGGGTCCTTTAGACCCCCGTCAGCATCATATCTGGCTGGCTGTGTTACATCAATTTGATACCTGATGCCGTCGATGATATCGAAATTAAAGCTTGGAAAATCAGAATTAATCAGCTCTTGCTCTTGTTCTGCTGAAGGATCAATTTGCCGGAATTGTCCAGCGGACCACTCCAGCCATTCCCGAATTTCTGTACCGGTCAGTCGAACGACATGCAGCGTATTCGGAAAATTGTACAGATCGGCGATATGCTTGATCGCCAACGTCCCCGCCGGAATATCGGTATAGTACGATGGCCCGTATCTGCCGCCTGTTTTAAAAGGAGCTGCTGCCGACAGAACGGGCAATCCTTCGTACTCGCTCCCTTGCATCTGCTGCTTCACATACCACATTTGCGCATCATTCACCAGCTGAACCGAAGCATCATCCATCACCTGAGCAAAAAAGCTGTTCACCGCCATCGTCGTCTGACCTACAGGTGCACGAATATACTCCAATGTTCCGGCGTGCTCTTCTGCTACCTCCAGCTGAATGGCAGTATCCGGTTGTACCAGCGCCTCCTTGCGTATCGGATCATACACCGGGCGTACCTCGGCAGCAGATGCAACCACCTGCCACTTTCCTCCACTAAAGGTCAGCTCCAGATCAATGATACCCAGATGATCCCCCCAAAAGCCCGGCTCCACTGCTGGAATATCGTGGATGGTACCTCGCTCTAGATCAACACCTGTTTTCCCCATAAACGAAGGTCCAGGGAATACTTTATGGGCATGACCAAATACAATGGCGTCAATCCCTTCCATCCTGCTCAGATGCAGCACCGCATTTTCCATATAAGGTGTTTCGGGAATATCTTCGAAGCCAGCATGGGGCATGGCAATGATCAGATCGGCTCCCGCCGCCTTCATTTGTGGAATAAACCGTCTGGCCGTTTCCAGCATATCTTTGACAATGATTTTCCCCTCCAGCCACGCCTTGTCCCATTGCATAATTTGCGGAGGAACAAAGCCGATGATCCCTACCTTCAACAGATGCTTACCGCCTGCTTCATCCTCTACCGTCTTATCCAGCAATAGATAAGGTGTAAAGTAATTTCGTTCTTGTTCTCCTGCTATATAAATGTTCGCATTCACATAAGGAAATTGCGCTCCTTGAAGGCAAGTCTGCAAGTATTCCAGTCCGTAGTTAAATTCATGATTCCCGATATTGCCAGCCTCATATCCAAGCAGATTCATGGCTTTATAGGCGGGATGCACCGCGCTTGGGTCCTGTTGGATTCGCTGTACAGCATAATCCCCCATCGGATTCCCTTGGATCACATCTCCGTTATCCAGCAGCATATGGTTGGGTACCTCCGCCCGGGCTGTTTGAATGAGACTGGCCGTTTGCGCCAGACCGTAATGCAGCGTTTCCTGATCCGTATAATAATCGTAATTCCACAAACTGACATGCAAATCGGTTGTAACCATAATGCGGAATTTCACTCTCACAAGGCTTACATTGTCTTGGTCTGCCTTTTCGTTAATATCCAAAATATCCACTCTTGTTCTCTCCCTCAGCTTCGGTCATAGAGCTTGAACAAGTCTAACAGAGCACTGTTAAGAGAATGTTAAAATAAGCATTTCGCATAAATCCAGAAAATGGTTTTTACCATACGATAAATTTTACATCATTTTTACCAAAGTCAGGAGTGGTTTTTACCCTAGCTGTGGGACTAGCTGTTAAGATTTGGTTTGTCACAGCATTTACAGGTTTTTAATTTTATTTTCGTTATCACTATGTTTAGGGGGAAATTATTTTGTTCAAAAAAGCACTGACCTTGTGCATGACCTTCACACTGGCAGCGGGTCTAGCCGCTTGTGGCTCCAATGCAAGCAACAACAGCGCGTCCACTCCGGGTACAGATGGCTCTAAAAACGAAAGCACAGCCTATGTTCCTAAGGAGTTAAAGGTACAGTTCGTTCCTTCTCAAAATGCAGATACGCTCGAAGCCAAAGCCAAACCGCTCGAAAATCTACTGGGTGACAAGCTTGGAATCCCGGTGAAAGTAACGGTATCTCCTGACTACAATACGATTGTGGAAGCCATGTCTTCCAAGCAGGTAGATGTAGGATTCCTTCCGCCGAATGCTTATGTACTGGGCCACGATAACCGTAAAGCAGCCGATTTGCTGTTGCAAGCTCAACGCTACGGCATTGAAGATGCTACAGGCAAGGACACGACTGAAAAAGTAAACTTTTATAAAGCAATGATCGTGGTGAAAAAGGATTCTCCGATTCAAAGTCTAGCTGATCTGAAAGGCAAGAAGGTTGGCTGGCAAAATGTAACCTCCTCCGCAGGCTACGTGTACCCTGCAGCAGAGCTGAAAAAAGCTGGCGTGGACCCGGACACGGATGTGCAGGGTGTGACGATCAAAGGCCACGATGCTGCTATTCTGGCGTTGCTGAACGGTCAAGTTGATGCGGTAGCTGTTTTCCAGGATGCACGTAACACGGTGAAGAAGGAAATCCCGGATGTATTTGAAAAAACTCGCGTCATTCATTACACAGCTAAAATTCCAAATGACACCGTCAGCGTACGTTCTGATATGGATCAAGCGTGGAGAGACAAGATCAGCCAAGCCTTTATTGACATTTCCAAAGACCCTGCAGGCGGCGAGATCATTAAAGAAATTTACACCCATGTAGGTTATGAAAAGGGCGACGATAAAAACTTCGACTCCGTGCGTGAATACGCCGAAGCCGTTGGCCAAGCGGTTAAGTAATCGGAGCAAACTAGATACTGTAATGAAGTAACAGCTACGAAACAGGCTTTACGAATGACAGGGCAGCACCGTCCATGTATTCATGGCGGTGTTGTTTTCATTCCACCCCATCGGGGGAGAAAGTTGGGAGCATATGATCGAATTCCGTAACGTATCGAAAACATACCCGAACGGCACCAAAGGGTTGAACCATATTAATTTGACGATTCAGGAGGGAGAAATGGTCGTCATCGTCGGCTTATCCGGTGCAGGTAAGTCTACCCTGCTGCGTTCCATTAACCGACTGCATGACATTACGTCCGGCGACATTGTCGTGGGTGGCAGGTCCGTCACGTCTGCTGGAAGCAGCGAGTTGCGGCGCATTCGCCGTGATATCGGCATGATCTTTCAAAGCTTCAATCTGGTTAAGCGTTCGACAGTGCTCCGCAATGTACTTTCCGGCCGCGTCGGCTATCATTCGACGCTGCGGACCATTCTCGGTCTCTTCCCGAAGGAGGATATCGAACTGGCACTAACAGCGCTGGAGCGCGTGAACATCCGCGAAAAAGCTTACAGCCGGGCAGATGAACTGTCCGGTGGCCAACAGCAACGCGTATCCATCGCCCGCGCCCTGGCGCAGGAGGCTAAAATCATTCTGGCGGACGAGCCTGTCGCATCGCTGGACCCGCTGACCACCCGTCAGGTCATGGATGACCTCCAGCGCATCAACCGTGAAATGCAGATTACGACCATCGTCAATCTGCATTTCATTGATCTCGCGCGCGAATATGCAACGCGGATCATCGGATTGCGCGCCGGGGAAGTGGTCTTTGACGGCACACCGGAGGAAGCTACGGATGAGGCCTTTGCGGAGATCTACGGCCGGGCCATCAAGCATGATGAGCTGCTGGGAGTGGGATCATGAAGCCCGGCTCTACTGCCCAGCCGCTCTCTACGACGCAACCGTCACCGCATGCTGGACCGCCACAGCCAAGCAAGCCGCCCGCAGGGCCACCTTTGCCAGGACGTTACAAGCGTTATGCCACCTGGATGATTTTTATCGTGGTTCTGGTAGCCTGCTCCATTCATACGGATGCCACACCATATCAGTTGATCGTCGGCTTGCCGGAGATGGGCAAATTGTTGGGTGAAATGTTTCCACCCGACTGGAGCTACCTGCCTACCATCTGGAAACCCATGCTGGAAACGATCCAGATCGCCATTGTCGGCACGACACTGGGAGCCATATTGGCGATCCCTGTCGCGTTGCTGTGTGCCTATAATGTGATGCCGCGCAAACTGATTTCGCTGCCAATGCGCACGATCCTGAACCTAGTACGGACAATTCCTGATTTGCTGTTTGCCTCAATCTTTGTGGCGGTGTTCGGCATCGGGCCGTTTGCAGGGATGCTCGCCCTGCTCTTCTTCTCCTTTGGCATCATAGCCAAGCTGACCTTTGAGGCGATTGAAGCCATTGATCCCGGGCCGCTGGAAGCCATGACCGCTGTTGGCGCGAGTCGCATTCAAGTCATCGCCTTTGGTGTGGTTCCGCAGGCTCTTCCTTATTTTGTGTCGTACTTGCTGTATACCTTTGAGGTTAATGTGCGCGCGGCTTCCGTTCTGGGCCTGGTCGGGGCTGGTGGTATCGGTCTGTTGCTTGACCGTTCTCTGGGGCTGTTCCGATATGATCGGGCAAGCATCATTATTCTACTGACCCTCGTCATCGTCCTTGCGATTGATTACGGCAGTAACCTGCTACGGAGGAAATTATTATGAATGATCCTACGCTTCGCAGACCTATTGGCTCCCGCCTACGCCTATGGGCGATAGCTACTCTGCTAATCATCATTTATATTTGGGCTTTTCGCGGGATGCAGTTTGAAGGATTACAGGGAACGGCCAAAAGTGTCTCTGTCGCTATATTGGACGGCTTCCTTCATCCCGACTGGTCGTTCGTCTACATCCCTGAGGGAGAGGATTTACTGCGCGGGTTGCTGGATACGCTGGTCATTTCAGTACTCGGAACCTTCGTGTCCGCATTTGTCTGCCTTCCGTTCGCCTTTTGGGCGTCCAGCAATATGACCCGTCTACGTCCCTTATCGGGTAGCGGGAAATTTGTGCTTAGTGTCATCCGGGTTTTTCCCGAAATGATCGTCGCCATCCTATTTATCAAAGCCGTTGGCCCCGGCTCGTTTGCGGGTGTGCTTGCCCTCGGCATTCACTCCATCGGCATGCTGGCGAAGCTTTTCTCGGAAACGATCGAAAGTGTCGATCACGGGCCTCAAGAGGCTTTGATCGCGTGCGGTGCCAACCGTTGGCAGGTGATTTTCTTCGCCGTGCTACCGCAGGTGATTCCACAGTTTCTTTCGTATTCGCTTTACCGTTTTGAAATTAATATCCGTTCTGCTACCACGCTCGGTCTGGTCGGTGCAGGTGGTATCGGTACTCCGCTACTGTTTGCACTCCAAATGCGCAACTGGAACCGTGTAGGCGTTATCTTGCTCGGCATTGTGGTCCTGATCATTTTGACGGATCTGATTTCCGGCTGGCTGCGCAAACGGATCGTATAATTAGAATTCTAAACGTCCAAAAAGCCTCTCCTGTGTAAAAAGGGATGTTATACTCCCATTCACTCGGAAGAGGCTTTTGCCGTTCGTTCAACATCGCCCTGCCAATTCATCTATGACCCGTCGGACTTCCTCAGCCGTATTGTAAAAATGCGGAGCCACACGGATAACATCCTTTCGTGCTGAAACGATCATATTTTGGCTTCTCAAATTCCTTTCCACAGCCGACACGTCGGCTACTTCAACAGCGAGCAGGCTTGGTAATGTACCTCCCCTGTAAGGTACACGTATGTGTAACCCTTTGCGCCGTCCATATTCAACGGAAAAATCCAACAACTCACTCATATAGGCCTGAATACTCGTGACTCCAATCTCCAGCAGCAGCTTTAAGGCCGCATTGGCGGCAAAAATGCTAATGAAAGAAGGCAATCCCGTCTCAAAGCGTCGGGCTCCCGCCGCCGGAACCGGGTGAGCAATATCAAACCGGGAAGCGGGCTCCTGCCCAAGCCAGCCTGTAAGACGGGGCTTGAAGCGGTCTATTCGGTCCTTGCTTACATAAAGAAAAGCCACGCCTGGAATTCCAAGCATATATTTACGTGCTCCCGCGACCAAAATATCTACGCCCATTGCCTTTACATCCACTGGAACGATCCCTGCAGACTGATAAGCATCCACAAACAGCAACGCCTGATTTCGGTGAGCTATGTCTGCAATGGATTTTAAATCCTGCTGAAATCCGTTGGTATAGTTCACTTGTGACACCATAACGAGTGCAGTTTTCTCCGTAACATGCTCCTCATACTGCTCTATCGTCACTTCTCCCTCGATGGAGGGGATACAGCAGATGTGATCCCGGAACATCTCCTGTGCCTGCCAGATGTGTCCCACCGTCGGAAAGTCGGTGTCCGCATACACAATGCCTTCTTTTCCCGGTACATAAGGAAGGGCTGTGGCCACCCCGGCAATCGCCTCAGAGGCTGAGGACAGGACCGCAATTTCGTCAGGCTCCGCCCCAATGAGCTTGGCAAAATGCCCTCTAGCCTCCTCCAAACGTGCCATAGACAGATCGCCGTTATGACCGTGTTGCAGCAAACTTCGATGATATTCCTCAATGGCAGCGGAAACCGGCCTTGATACGGCCCCCTGGGAACAACTCCCTACATGGATATGTGAGGACAGCACTGGAAACAGCTGACGGTAGGACTGAAACGGATGTTTCATTTTTCCCTTCGCTCCTCCTGGGCACACCAACGTGCCTTGATATAATCATTTTATTATCCATATAAGCCACCTTAGAACAAGGGCCTCTCTTCCCATCTTCTCGCCGTTAACAGACGATAGACGCAAAGAGAGGCCCTGAGGAATCATATACAAAATCATAAATTAATGCACGCGTTTGCGTCCAAACCAGCTTTTAAGCACCAAAGTAGCCAGAGCTAGTAACAATAACAACGAGGCCACCGCAAAAGATGCCGAGAATTGATATTCGTTATACAAAATTTCTACATGCAACGGCAGTGTATTCGTCTCTCCCCGGATATGTCCAGAGACGACGGACACTGCACCGAACTCACCCATGGCTCGCGCATTACACAAAATGATGCCATACAGCAGACCCCACTTGATATTCGGCAGCGTCACTTTCCAGAAAATGCGCCAGCCGCGCGCGCCCAATGTGACCGCCGCTTCTTCCTCCTGCTGTCCCTGATCTTCCATCATTGGAATGAGTTCTCGCGCCACAAATGGAAAGGTGATGAACAGCGTCGCTAAAATAATACCAGGCAGAGCAAATATAATTTTAATATCATGCTCGTCCAACCACGGTCCAAGCCAGCCCTGTGCGCCGAACACTAATACATACATCAGCCCTCCGACGACAGGAGAGATGGCAAAGGGTAAATCAATCAAGGTGACCAGCAAGCCTTTGCCGCGAAATTGAAATTTCGTGATCAGCCAAGCGGCAGCTACACCAAATACCGTATTCAGCGGTACCGTTATCGCTGCCACCAGCAGCGTCAACCGCAATGCAGACATGGCATCTGGGTCCCGTAACGCTTCGACGTAGACGCTCCATCCTTGCTTGAGCGCTTCGGTAAGCACGACGATTAGCGGCAATACCAGCACCCAGAGCAAAGCTAAAAAAGCAGCACCAATCAGCGTCCACTTCACCCAAGTGGCCTCGGTCGTGACCCTGTTGGGCGGTGCGGATGAAGGCACTGGTGCAGAAGCAAGCTCCTGCCCAGTTATTGCTTGTGACATGGTGTATCCCTCCTTAGAATGCGGGTATCATGCGCAGCCCTGCATGTTAACGTTAGATAATTACATTAGACAGTTGCGTTCAGGCAGTTACGTTAAACTGCACGGCGCCGTGACCAGCGCTGAATGCTGTTAATCACGAGTAGCAGCACGAATGAAATCACCAACAGCATCAACGCTACCGCCGTAGCTCCTGCATAGTCATTTTGCTCCAGCTTGGACATGATGAGCAGTGGAGCAATTTCCGTTTTCATCGGCATATTGCCAGAGATGAAGACGACAGAACCGTACTCGCCAATACCACGGGCAAAGGCGAGCGCAAAACCCGTCAGCAGCGGTGGCATCAGCTCCGGCACAATAACGCTGCAGAAGATACGCCATCTGCCAGCTCCCAGCGTAGCAGCGACCTCCTCCTCATCCTTATCCAGCTCCTCCAAAACCGGCTGCACTGTCCGTACGACGAACGGAATGCCAATAAACATCAATGCTAGCGTAATTCCCGTCTGTGAGTATGCCAGCCTCCATCCAAGCGGTTCAAACAATGAACCGATCCAGCCGTTCTGCGCATACAGAGCAGTCAAAGCAACCCCCGCTACGGCAGTAGGCAAAGCAAAGGGTAGATCAATCACCGCATCAAAAATTCGTTTCCCCGGAAACTCATAACGCACCAGCACCCAGGCTATCAATAAACCGAGAAACAGGTCGATCAGCGCCGCAGCCGCGGCACACAAAAAGCTTACCTTGTAGGAAGCCAGCACCCTGACATCAGTCGCCACGTCCCAAAATTTTTCCCACGTCAGTCCAGTTGAATTCAGAAGCAATGCCGATAAAGGCACCAGCACCACCAGACTGAGATACAGCACACTATAACCCATTGTTAACCCGAACCCGGGAAGTACGCGTTTTCGGGTGGCTTGCACTTGACTCATGTTCTGTTCATCCCTCTCTGAATCCATTCACTATGACACTCGCGGCTACCGATCAATCGCCTACACAGCCCACCTATTTTATGAACTGCCGGGTACATAAATCTGGTCAAAAATGCCTTTGTCGCTGAAATGCTTCTGCTGCGTCTCCTTCCATGTCCCGAATACATCCTTCAAGGTTACGAGCTCCAAGTTAGGAAATTGATCCTTGAACTTTGCCGTCACACTCTCCAGTGTTGGGCGATAATAATTTTCGGCAGCAATGGTCTGCCCTTCTTCACTGTACAAATATTTCAGGTACGCGTCCGCTACCTCGCGTGTACCTTTTTTATCTACCACCTTATCGACTACTGCTACCGGAGGTTCAGCCAATATACTGATCGATGGATATACGATATCGAATTTATCCGCACCCAGCTCCTTCACGGAGAGCAATGCTTCATTTTCCCATGCAATCAGCACATCGCCAATTTCACGCTCTACGAAAGTCGTTGTCGCTCCACGTGCTCCGCTATCCAGTACCGGCACATGCTTATACAGGTCCTGTACAAACTGCTGGGCTTTAGCTTCATCGTTATTGTTCTTCTTGAGTGCATAGGCCCAGGCTGCAAGATAGTTCCAACGTGCTCCGCCCGAAGTTTTAGGATTCGGTGTAATAACTTGCACATCGCCACGGATTAAATCGTCCCAGTCCTTGATCCCTTTCGGGTTCCCTTTGCGCACCAGTAACACGATGGTTGAAGTGTACGGGGCGCTGTTATGCTCATATTTACTTTGCCACCCCTCTTTAACAAGTCCTTTTTCCTGTAGCGCATCAATATCGTAGCCCAGGGCCAGAGTTACCACGTCCGCATCCAACCCGTCCTGCACAGAACGACTTTGCTTGCCAGATCCTCCATGAGATTGCTTGATCGTAACCTTCTGTCCTTTCTCCTTCTCCCAATGGGCGGCAAACGCTTTATTATATGCCTCATACAGCTCACGGGTCGGATCATAAGAAACATTGAGCAACTCCACTTCCTTGGAACCGGCAGCAGAACTACCATCCGCCTGCGTCCCTCCTTTGCTTGCCCCGCAAGCGCTCAGCATAATCGTTAAAACCAAAGATAGCCCGAGAATAAGTCCACTTTTCCATTGCCTTTTCATCAAGACACCCCGAATTCTATGTAATTTGTATTCATTTACGCCTGTTATTTACAGACATAATCAAAAAAAGAGCGGAGAATTCCCTGATGCAGCTCTGATAGGTCAAACCTGTCGCGTGGACAGTGTCTGCCTGCTGTTCCTAGAGGTTCTCCGCCAAAATGGCGAGATCATACTTTAATTCTTTAATTCCTACCTGTTTAATGAGTTATATGGATATAATACGAGAGTTTAGGAGTGATGTCAAACCTTTTTTTGGTATGTATCATCTGTACTTTTCTTTCTTTAAAGGGGGGCAGTCAGAAACATGATATATGTTTCCGACCGTTTAGAGGTCATTTACACACGGAGTACGACTTAGTTGGCAACCGTTTCAAGATTAATCGAAAAGACTCCAAAAAGCTTCGGATTGTCCGTAGCTCTTCTCAACCACAGTTCACCGGAACCCACCATGACTCCCTGATAATTAACAAACAAATCATCTGTCTTTTGATTCACCAGCGCCTCACGAATTGCGTCCGTAAAAATCTGATCATACTTGGCCATAAAATCTTTCTTATTCGGAATCGTTAGCGACTTTTCACTATCATTAACACGCAGAGGGTACAAAATATAATCGGCCACTTTCTCCTTGTCATTGTCGGCAACTGCCTTCTGCAGCGCTTTGAACGTGTTCAAAAACGCTTTAGGATCTTGAATACCTGCTACCTCAAATGGATTTTGCGATGGATTGGAGACTGCCGGAGAAGAAGATGTATCCGATGAAGCAGCTGGAGCCGAAGGAGCTGACTTTTGTGCATCCGTACCGCTGTTTTCTGCACTCTCGCTCTCTTTCGCTGCTTTGTCACTTTGGGCTGAACCGCTACGATTACCACCGGCTCCGTTCTCGATCACGCTTGTACTGCTTCCAGTATCAATGGTTTCAGCATTCTTATCCTGACCACAGCCAGTAAGTGCTACAAAAGTAAGTGTAAGTAAAATGGCTGTGAGTGACAGCCTCCGTGACATCTTTTGATTACCGAATTCATGGTTTCTGGGCACAACGGGTCATCCTTTCTGCTTTCTGCTCTGACCTATTCTGTTCATTAAGTCTTCAACCGTTCTATTGTAACATAAGTAGACTAATGACCGCATGTCGCACCCTTTCTGGAAGGGGCTTACAGTGTAATATATGCGAAGGTTTTAACGCTTCCTTGCGATCCATCGTCCGTACTTACTTTCAAAATCATCTCTTTCAAGGAGTCACTTACAGCTTCATCCTGCCCCTCTGGCTTTACAAACAGCAGATCGTGGCGTTCTCCCGGCTGCAACGTTTGGCTGGAAAACCCGCTCGTTGACCCTTGCAAGTCTAATCCATTTGCACTATTGAGCTTGTATTGTACGGGTTGCTTTCCTGTATTCTTGATACTGATGTACAACTTGTGCCCCTCTTCAAATCTAAAGCTCGTTTGTCCTTGTCCTCCAAATTGCATCTCCTGGTCATGTACAACGCGTTTCGCTGCACTTCCTTGCTTACTCTGCATACTAAGCGGAACAGTCGAATGACTCTGATTTACTTCTGTAATAGTTGATGTAGGAACGCTCATATTAGCAAAAGTGGCATAACCCACAATTGCCCCTGCAACCCCCATCCAAACCCATTTCTCCACCATTTGATTTCCTCCTCTTCTTATCTATCTTCAGTCGTCACCGTGATTGCACAGATGGAACGGCTTATCTTCTATAAGGAAGCGATCAAGCCAAGTCATTTTATATATAAAGTCGGGTGCCGATTCGATGAATCCGTTCACAATGTCCAAAGAGCGTAGATTGTTCAAGTTTTGTATTTCAGGAGGCAACGTACGGATTCCGCTATACTGGATATCCAGATACTCCAGTTGTTGCAGCTCTCCAATTTCAGGAGGCAAATGCCGGAATGCCAGCTCCTCTTTGGGTATTACTTTGACATCTGGTGCCGGGCGATCATAGCATCCACAGCTGATCCTCAGGCTTTTGAGCCGGGTCAGCTTGGCAATATCAGCCGGTAGCTCTTCCAAATCCGCTACTTGTATCGTCAGTGACTCCAACGATTCCAATTCGAACAAAGCATGCGGTAGTGTTCGTATATCCTGCTCGAAAATGGTCAGATGCTTCAGAGAATGCAGTTCTCTAATCCGTTCCGGTATCTCCCTCAAGCCAAACGACATAAGCTCTACTCGATCCGGTTGATGCCGAATAGCATCGTTCAGAAAAACATCTATATTCTGATGATATTCAGGTTTGTGAATAAACACACCGGGGATAAGCTTCTCCAATTCATCCGCTTCTTCTGTAGCCATGTTTAGTCTACCTATTCGTTCGTGAGCTATGTTAATGATCCAATCCTCTCCATCCGCATTCTGGAAGCACAAATCTTCAGGCAATTGGGGATGTACCCAGGAAAACAGACTGGACGCCGCTTGCTTTAATAGTCCCCCTGCCTCAGGCGCACATTGGTATCGGTAAAATGTTCCTTGTGTGTAGGCAATGGAATGCATGCCCCTAATTTCCTCATATGAGTGTGTGGACAGTAAAAAAGGTTTCAATTGCTGTAGTAATTCCTTGAACAGAGTATCCTGGTCGATCACTCCATTCTCATCCTCTGTCGCCCATTTATGTATGCCTAGCATAAACGTGTCTGCCCGTTCCATAGCATAATCAATCAGTCTCTCATAGGCTGCTCCCCGAACATCGCTGTATAATCTGAACTTGTCTCTCCCCCTCTGTGCCCTCGGCCTTACAATAAAAAAAGCCGAACTCATATCTATTATGAGTCCAGCTGTCATATTTTTCAAACTTGATCAAAGACACCCCATACGACTTTTTGAATAGGGCTTACCGCTTACTCTGTCACTGTTCCATAGATCAGCACTGGTGCTTCCGCATGATCCGCAATACGGATGTTCGCGTAGATTTTCTCCAGCACTTGGGCTACATCTTCACGGTTCGCATGGATAGTAACTAGCGAATCGCCTTTTTGAACAGCATCCCCGACCTTTTTGTTCAGCATCAAGCCGACAGCCAGATCAATCTCGGATTCTTTGGTCGCACGTCCTGCTCCAAGCAACATCGCTGCGGTACCGATTTCGTCAGCCACGATTTCAGCTACCACACCATCCTGCTTCGCAGGCACCTCAATAAGATACTGTGCTTGTGGCAAGCGTTCAGGATGATCCACCACAGAAGCGTCACCGCCCTGATTCGCAATAAACTCTTTGAATTTCTCCAGTGCTTTGCCATTGCGAATGACTTCTCTGAGCTTCTCTTCGGCGTTTTCAAGGGATTCTGCTTTCCCTGCTAAAAATACCATCTGACTGCCCAAAGCCATACACAGCTCTTCCAGATCTTTCGGTCCTTCGCCACGCAGCGTATCAATCGCTTCTTTCACTTCCAGCGAGTTACCGATGGCCAGACCCAGCGGTTGACTCATATCGGAAATGACTGCCATCGTTTTGCGACCCACATTGTTACCGATGCTTACCATGGCATGTGCCAGTGCTTTGGCATCATCTACGGTTTTCATAAATGCGCCTGCACCTGTTTTTACATCAAGCACAATGGCATCGGAGCCGGCAGCGATTTTCTTACTCATAATCGAGCTGGCAATCAGCGGAATCGAGTTGACCGTCGCCGTAACGTCACGCAAGGCATACAGCTTTTTGTCCGCAGGTGTCAGGTTACCGCTTTGTCCGATGACCGCAATTTTGCTGCGATTCACCAAATCCACAAATTCGTCCTTGCTGATTTCGACGTGGAAGCCTGCAATAGCCTCCAACTTGTCGATTGTTCCTCCGGTATGTCCGAGGCCGCGGCCTGACATTTTGGCTACCGGAATGTCCAAGGCCGCTACGAGCGGAGCCAGTACCAGCGTTGTTGTATCACCCACACCGCCAGTGGAATGCTTATCGACCTTTACACCTTCAATCGCGGACAGATCAATGGTATCACCCGAATGAACCATCGCCATCGTCAGATCAGCGCGTTCGCGTTCAGTCATATCTTTGAAGAAAATGGACATCGCCAATGCACTGACTTGATAATCGGGAATTTCACCCTGAGTGTAGCCTTGGATAATAAAATTAATTTCCTCCGTACTCAGTTCTTTTCCGTCACGTTTTTTCTCAATCAAGTCTACCATTCTCATATGTCATTTCTCCTCACTGTGCGTATGATCGTTTACAGAGATACTGCTGTATCCAGTGCAACTTCCATCATTTCTTTAAAGGTTGTTTGCCGTTCTTCTGCGGTCGTTTCTTCCCCCGTCAGCAAATGATCGCTTACCGTCAGAATCGTCAGTGCGTTTACGCCAAACTTGGCTGCCAACGTATATAAAGCCGAAGTTTCCATCTCTACACCCAGCACGCCGTATTCCATCAGCTTTTGTACCACTGATTTGTCATCACGGTAGAAGCTGTCTGAGCTAAATACATTGCCGACATGCATGTTCAAGCCTTTGGCAACACCGCGATCATAAGCGCCCTTCAATAGATCGAAGCTGGCAATCGGCGAGTAGTCGTAGCCGCCAAAGATATGGCGGTTCATACCGGAATCCGTACAGGATGCTTGTGCCAAAATGACGTCACGAACGTGCACATGCTCCTTCATTCCGCCGCATGTACCTACGCGGAACAGGTTTTTCACACCGTATTCGCTAATCAGTTCGTTGACATAAATACTGATGGAAGGTAGCCCCATCCCGGTTCCCTGCACAGATAGGCGTTTCCCTTGGTACGTACCCGTGAATCCGAGCATTCCGCGAACCTCGTTGTAACAGATCACGTCCTCCAGATACGTATCAGCAATAAATTTTGCCCGTAACGGGTCTCCTGGCAGCAAAATCGTTTCTGCAATTTCTCCGGGTTTGGCTCCAATGTGTACACTCATGTTTTTTATTCCTCCGTCCCATTTGTCCATGCTTGTATCGTTATTTATATGGTTACTAGTAATCTTGCTTGCTCTTGCTGGTCCTTGATTACTGAAGCTCTGCCAAAAAGCTCGTTCCGTGTTCAGGCAGTTTTACACCAAAGTTATCCGCTACGGTCGCTCCAATATCAGCAAAGGTTTTACGAACCGCAAGCTCCTTGCCCCCAGCTGTAAAACGTGGCGAATATGCCAGCAAAGGTACATATTCGCGGGTGTGATCCGTTCCACGATACGTCGGGTCATTCCCATGATCTGCAGTAATGATCAGCAGATCGTCATCGGTCATTTTGGCAAAAACTTCTGGCAAACGCGCATCGTAATCGTCCAAAGCTTGACCATATCCCTGCGGATCACGACGGTGACCGTATACAGCGTCAAAGTCCACCAAATTCAGAAAGCTTAATCCGGTGAAATTCTCATCGAGCGTAGCCACCAGCTTATCCATGCCGTCCATATTGGACACCGTACGCACAGCCTTCGTCACACCCTCACCGTCATAAATGTCAGAGATTTTACCCAAGGCGATCACATCCAGACCTGCATCCTTCAGCTCGTTCATGGTGGTGCGACCAAACGGCTTGAGCGCATAATCATGTCGATTGGAGGTACGGGAGAAGTTCCCTGCCTCGCCTACGAACGGACGTGCAATAATGCGACCCAGCATGTACGGATCTTCCAGCGTGATTTTACGGCAGAACTCGCAAATCTCATAGAGCTCCTTCAAAGGTACAACTTCCTCATGCGCCGCAATTTGCAGCACAGAGTCCGCCGAGGTATAGATGATGAGCGCTCCAGTTTTCACGTGTTCTTCGCCCAGTTCATCAATGATTTCCGTTCCGCTAGCAGGCTTATTGCCAATAACTTTGCGACCTGTGTGCTCCTCAATGCGTTGAATCAGCTCATCCGGGAACCCATCAGGAAATACACGGAAAGGAACCGCAATGTTCAAGCCCATGATTTCCCAATGGCCCGTCATCGTATCCTTACCATTGGACGCTTCCTGCATCTTAGTGTAATACGCGAGCGGCTTGTCGGCCGCTGCCACTCCTTCTATGGAACGAATATTGGACAGACCCAGCTTACCCATATTCGGCATCTTCAGGCCACCGCGTTCGCGGGCAATATGACCGAGCGTATCTACATCGTAATCATCAAACTGGGCAGCATCCGGCGCTTCGCCGATACCAACCGAGTCCATAACCACCAAGTGAATCCGTTTGAATTTAGACATCATAAAAATCCTTTCCTGACTCGCTGTTTTTTTTACAAAAACAACCCTGCAATCGTTGCCGACAGCACGCTAACCAGCGTTGCCCCGTACAACAGCTTCAGACCAAAGCGGGCCACCACATTTCCCTGTTTTTCATGCAACCCCTTCACCGCCCCGGAAATGATACCGATGGATGAGAAGTTAGCAAAGGATACGAGGAATACCGATACGATCCCGACCGTGCGCTCCGACAAGCCTGTTTGCTTGGTCAGATCCAGCATGGCCACGAATTCGTTGGATACGAGTTTGGTAGCCATAATGCTGCCCGCCTGAACGGCTTCGTTCCACGGAATACCCATGACAAAAGCGAAAGGCGCAAACACATATCCAAGCAACGCCTGAAAGCTGATTCCAAACAACCAGGAGAAAATTCCGTTAACCATGGCAATCAGCGCCACAAAACCGATCAGCATTGCAGCTACCGTAATAGCAACCTTGAAACCGTCCATAATATATTCCCCGAGCATTTCGAAGAAGGACTGCTTCTCTTCCTCCTGAACCTCCAGTAAATCGTCTTCCTTCTCAATCTTGTACGGATTAATAATGGAAGCGATAATAAAGCCGCCGAACAGGTTCAATACCAAAGCTGTGACCACATATTTGGGATTTAACATTTGCATGTAAGCTCCCACAATCGACATGGACACTGTAGACATCGCAGACGCACACAGCGTATACAACCGATGTTTTGGCAGCAGACCAATTTGCTTCTTAACGGAAATAAACACCTCGGATTGACCCAAGATAGCCGAAGCTACAGCGTTGTAGGATTCCAGTTTACCCATTCCGTTTACTTTGCTCAAGACAAGCCCGATATATTTAATAATAAAAGGTAACACTTTTACATATTGCAAGATACCAATCAGCGCGGATATGAACACGATTGGCAGCAGTACACCGATAAAGAACGGTGCTGCTCCTTCATTCGCAATTCCGCCAAAAACGAAGTTAATCCCTTCAGTTGCATATGCCAAAAGACTATTAAAACCTTCTGCAAAGCCTTTGACCAAAAATTCGCCAATTCCTGTATGCAACAATACGAAAGCAAGCGCTGCTTGCAAAACAACCATAACTATCAGCGGACGATACCTGATTTTACGTTTGTCACTGCTGGCAACGTAAGTAAGTGCAAATACAACGAGCAGTCCCACCAGAGCGATTACATATTTCATTTAATTTCCCCCTCATTACATTAAGCGCTTACATTCCCTATAAAAAGAATGCGCTCCAAAGAGGCATTCTTTTTTTTATTTGCCCAGATCCGCAGGTCGAAAAGCACCCGGCAGTAATTGATCTACCTTCCACTCTTCCGTGTTGCCATGAAGGTTTGTCAGATAAATTTTGGTATCTTGATGAGCAAATTCGGAAATAACCTGACGACAAGCCCCACATGGAGACACAGGCCCTTCCGTATCAGCTACTATCGCAATCGAATCAATTTGACGGCAGCCTTCGGATACCATTTTGAAAATCGCTGTCCGCTCTGCACAATTGCATAAGCCGTAGGAGGCATTTTCCACATTACATCCGTGATAAATCGTGCCATCGCTTCCGAGAACCGCAGCACCCACCTGAAAATTCGAATACGGAACATATGCCTGTTTACGCGCCTCAAGCGCTTTCTGAATCAATTGATCCTTCATCGCGAATCCCTCCATGACTTTAAAATAAACTTAGTAGGAAGATGTAGACTGCTCGCCCTCGATGATCTTCACACCGGAACTTGCACCGATCCGACTTGCGCCAGCTTCTACTAATTTTTGCACGTCTTCCAGACTGCGTACACCGCCTGAAGCCTTAACACCAATCTCAGGTCCTACCGTTTTGCGCATCAAAGCCACATCTTCCGCAGTAGCTCCACCTGTTGAGAAGCCTGTCGAGGTTTTCACAAAATTCGCTCCCGCTTTGACGGACAGTTCACATGCCAGTACCTTCTCTTCGTCTGTCAGCAAGCAAGTTTCGATAATCACTTTTACCAGTGTACCGGCAGCTGCCTCCACGACCGCACGGATGTCCTGCTCGACGAGCTGTACATCACGTGCCTTCAAAGCGCCTATGTTAATAACCATATCAATTTCAGTCGCGCCGTTAGCAATAGCATCTTTCGTTTCAAATGCTTTCGTTGCCGACGTGCTCGCTCCCAGCGGGAAACCGATAACTGTACAGATGGCTACACCTGTGCCTGCGAGCTGTTCTGCTGCATAAGCTACCCACGCCGGGTTCACACATACAGAAGCAAACTGGTATTTTTTGGCCTCGGCAGTCAATTTCGTAATTTCATCCTTCGTCGCATCTGCACGCAACAATGTATGGTCGATTAATGCTGCAATGTTCATATCTAAAAGCTCCTTCATTAGATAAATAGTGTGAAGACAAAAGTTCTTTATTTCTCTGTGATGAGACCATCATAGCACGGCTTTGAACATATGTAAAACACATTTTGAAATTATGTTCAAGCTTATGCACAAGGCGTCACCTACAATTCATATTACCCTGTAGGTACGCGCCATAACCGTACATTTTGCTGGGTTGAGACGACTTGCTCTATTGTAAAAGTGCTTGAGCCGTAAACTGATCCGTCACCAAAATATTCGCATACTTGCCACGCAGCGATGCTCGAATGGCCTCCACTTTACGCTGGCCTCCAGCGACGAGAATGGACTTCTCCTTCTTTCGCAAATCAGGCAAATCAATCCCGACGGTACGGCTATTGATTTCCTGACTGCATATATTGCCCTCAGCGTCAAAAAAGCGCGAGCAAATATCGCCCTTGCCAATTCTTTGCAGTAGCTTCTGCTCTTCCCCGTTAAAATAGCCCAATCGGAACAGCAACGCATCCTCCTTGACCGTCCCCACCGTAAACACAGCGATGTTCGCCTGCTTCCCAAGTTCGATGATGCGCTGGATATGCCGATCCTCCTCGACCATTTTCTTAACTGCGTGACTGTCAAAAATCACAGGCAGCGGCAAATACCTTGCTATGGTATGAAAGGCTTCTGCGAACAAATTCACGGTTTCCACGGCATATGTGTTGACATGCGAATGGCTCACGCCTCCTTTGAGCTGAACCACCTCAACACCCTTGACCTGCTTTTGTTGGAGATGAAGCGCCACGGCATGCATTGTTGTTCCCCATGTCACTCCAATAATATCAGCATCCTGTACCGTTTCATGCAAATAATCGGCTGCTTTTTTGCTAATATGCTTCTTAATCTCCTGATATTCATTTAACGGCGAATAACAGACTAACACAGTATCCAGTCCGTACTTCTTCTTCACCTGCTCTCCGAGCGCGTCCATATCCTCCATCGGGTCCACAATACTGATCCGCACGTATCCCTGTTCCTTGGCAGCCTGAAGTAACCGCGATACCGTAGGACGCGAAACCCCGAGTCTGACCGCGATATCTTGCTGACTGTAGTCGTTTAGATAGTATAATCTGGCTGCCTCGATACTTAATCGCTGCTTTTCATGATCCATTCTACCTCAACCCGCTTATCTTAAAATGTAGTGCCAGCGGACACAGCTTTAGTCCCAATCATTATATATGAAGGGAAACTTGAAGCCACGCCTTGGCCGTATGGTTGTTATTTTGGAAGATTTAACTGCTCGTTTGTGATATTCTGTGATTAACTACAACTACTTTAACGCATCCTCAACTTTATCGTTCCATCTGTCAAAACGCAATAGCTAATCCATTTTACCGCTCATTCACAACCTGTGATGGCTTATCTGAATATGTAAGGAGAATTGCTATGTCTGAATTTATTGTGTGCAGTCTGGCGGACAAAAAGTTCGCTTTAAACTTTCTGGAAGTAGAAGAAGTCATGAATGCCAAAAAAGGGACTCCACTTCCCTTTTCCGAAGCGTGGCATGAAGGAATGGTAACTATTCGCGGTGGTGTCTTTACAATCCTTAATTTACGCAAAAAACTGCTTCTTCCTGCATCAAGCGATTCCTCCGAAGACAAAATGATTTTGCTCAGCCGTGCGAAGATTGCTCTGCTTGTCGATCAGGTGGAGGACACGGCTTCTGCCGAGGACAGTCAGCTACAAAGCAATGAGGAAGAATGGCAGCGCGAGTTGTTCCCTACTGTGATGGAGCATCAGGGTACCCTCATTCCGGTGATCGATATGGACGCTTTTCTTGCATCCACCAAGACGAACTAAAACGCAAAATACTCCCGAACCTTGAGCCGGCTTGCACTCATCGTTCGGGAGTATTTTCCGTTATTGGAGTCCCTGCGCCTCTTTCATGTGAACCAGCGTGTTCAGCTGCTCCAGCAACGTATTCCCGCCAGTCAGCGAAATCGTGCCAATCTTCTCGCAGATTTTTTCCATGAATTCTAGTTCTTTAAGACGATAGAGGGTGGCATTCTCGTCCATCAGCTTGGCCGTATTGAGCAAACTACGAGTGGATGCCGTCTCTTCACGTCGTGTGATAAGGTTGGCCTGTGCCTTCTTCTCTGCCAACAGCACGGTATTGAGAATATCCTTGATATCCCCTGGCAAAATAATATCCTTCACCCCTGCTGACGTAAAAGTCACTCCATATTCGCCGCTCTGCTCATTTAGTCGAGTCAAAACATATTCCGCAATCTCCTGCTTCATTTTCAGCAAATCATCCAGCTTCATCGTGCCAACGTACTCGCGCAGCAGCAGTTGAAGCATAATGTACATTTGTTCCTCGTATGCTCGGAATTCCAACGCCCGCAACGGGTCGATAATACGGTACTGACAGACAAAGTTGAGGCGCAGCGTGATTTTGTCCTCTGTCATGATTTCCTGTCCCATCAGGTCCAACTGCTGCTGTCGCATATCTATCGTTTTGATCTCTGTATTCACCGTGGACATCCAGAAATAATATTTGCCCGGTTTCAGCTCACCCTGCAACACATTATCGTAATACAAAAAGCCCATTTCATAGCTGGCCACCTGAAGTGCCTTCCAAAAGCCCGGTGTCTTGGACAAGAATGCTTGCCCCAATGCTTTATCAATTGCAGGCTGCCGAGTATCTGCACGAACAAAACGATGCTCCTTGAGCATGTTCCAAAAAGCATATTTCCCAGCCGTCAGAAGCTCCACAAACCGATTATCCTCATAATGCAATACATATTCATGGTCCTCTACATCGATGACATTCAATTGTTCAAGCAATAGGGGATCTGTCAAAAACAAACGAATATCATGATCCGGTACAAAAAATGGTTCGGCTACATTCAAAATTTCAACTGCTTCCTGCTGAAATGTCTTCAATAGGTAAGTTCCTGGGTGCAACAACTTGTGGTAGCTTCCTTTTTTGAACAGCAGCCCGCGCTCATCAGATTTAATCGTTATCTTCTTAAACATCGTATCACTCCTAGTATTAAAATCCTCCACTTAAAAGTATGCTTCTTTCTATGTGTGGCGGCTCCGCGGTCCATTTGATCTTCCGATCGCTGTTGCCACTGAATTTTTAGAATGGATGAACCCGTTAAAGGGTTAAAATTCAGTGGCAAAGGCGAACGCTTCGCTTCTTCAGATTCAAATGGTCCGCTCCGCTGCTGCCCGCCTTAAAATCAACACACTTTTAAAAAGAGGATTTTTTATTTTTATTTGTTGTAGTAGGGTTAGTGACCCTTGCAGAGCATCCCTCCGGTGTGGACGGCGGGGCCAAGCTTGAGGAAAAAGGAAGATACCGCCTGTTCCCGTGTTCCTAAGATGGTGTCCAGCAGTCCGACTTCGACTGTGAACTCGCATCTCTCGAAGCTTCGGAGCCTGTCGGCGCTTGCTCTCTCCGGTATCCGCTGGACGCATAGCCATCGTCCCGGTATCTGTCATCGAGACCAGACATGGGATGCTCTCATCCGGGTCTTTTCATTGTTTTTATTCGATCATTCGAATACTCTCAGAAGTCGCGTGGAAGGCGATTGGGAATTGAACCCTAATTGTTGATAGATACATCAGATTTACAGGATACCTGACCCCATCAGGGTAGGCACTGCGGGACCTTTGGAAATCCACGCCTCGGTAATATCTTCCTGTATCAGCCTTTATCATTATCGCGCAACCTGGAACTCACGAACATGGCGAAAGTATTACGACCCTATAAAAAAAAAGACACAGGAGAAGCGTATGTGCTTCCCTTGTGTCTTTCTTTCTATAATTAACTGTCGCGTTCGTATCTTAGGCCTGATCCACTAGGATGTTTTTTCGAAAACGGGATCAACGCTCGGTAGTGGAAGTTGTGGAACGTCTGTCGTTGTAGAAGCAGTCTGCTGGTGTGTATAGCTGAATGAAGGGGTCTCGTATTGCAATCCCGCCTTTTCATAGGTAAACCAATAGCTGACAGCCTTCCCGATATCGAGGTCTGTAACCCGCTGCTCCCAGACACCGCCGTTGTTTGTCATCCGGTAATTGAGCTGTTGTCCACCCGTTAAAGTATAATGCACGTCAACATAGGCTGAGGCTGTTTTGGGTGTAAATTGAAGCAATGCTTCACGATCGCTAACAAAGCGAGCTCCTACTTTATAATCTTCCGTTTCTCCGCCACCCTCATTACCACCAGATGCTGGCTCTGTCGTTACCTCTACGGAATTGCTTGCTGCAGATAGGTTGCCCGCTGCATCGCGAGCCTTAACGGTAAAGCTGTAAGTGGAAGCTGCACTCAGCCCTGTAATTGAAGCGGAAGTACCACTTACCTCTGCTGCCTGAGCCCCGTCCTTATAAAGGATATAACCCGTAACGCCAACATTGTCTGTAGCTGCATCCCACTCCAGAGTGACTACCGAAGCCGTTTTGGTCGTAGCTCGAACATTCGCCGGGATGGATGGAGCCTCCGTATCAGGCTGCGGATTGCCACCGCCGCTTCCATTTCCGGTATTAAAGCTATTCGGCTGCACAGTAATACTATGCCCATCTGAGAAGGTTACCGTTTTGACCTGGTTTGTAAAGTTGTAGGCCACATAAGTTTTCACACCATTTTTATCAAATACGGCATAAATAGGTGAATTAGCGGTGATGCTGCGGTCGATGTTGCCTAAAGCATCCAAATTGTAGATCAAGTGGTAGGCATTCGCCTTGGAATTCCCTGCTTCCGGTGTCATGGCTGCTACGCGTGCACTGAATTTCGCCTTGGCATCGGACGGGTTCGAGATTGCTCTGTACATATACACAATATCTTCCCATGGACTGAAGTTCCCACTGCTTTTTCGCAG
The DNA here is from genome assembly GCF_024213565.1 of Paenibacillus sp. Lou8.1. Lineage (NCBI taxonomy): Bacteria > Bacillati > Bacillota > Bacilli > Caryophanales > Paenibacillaceae > Paenibacillus > Paenibacillus sp. Lou8.1. Next base: position 144,382 of record NZ_JANAVN010000008.1, on the reverse strand, counting down.
CAGATCGTTATAGTTCTTAGCCGCATACTCCGAATATTGCGTCAGATACAAGGAGGCCGAGGTAATCGGGAGCCAGTTGATACCATGCACCTCTGCGGCATTATCGGTCCACCATGTTGCATTCCCTACCGTTTTACCGCCCCAGATCATGCTTGCCGTCGCGCTTTGCATCCCTGCAGGAGTGTTTGTGCCATGCACATCAAACCAGTATTCGTTAATGGCATTCATTTCCGTTGTGTATAGATAGATGCCGAGATCACGAGTTTGAGTATTTCCCGTCGCCTCGCCCCATAAAATAAGACCGGCCCAAGCATTCATCGCCTCCGAGGAGGATTCATTGTTGTTGCCGTCGCCAAATTTGGCATGGCCGGAAGCCCAGGTGTGCCCGGCATAGGGATCAAAATTACGCAAATACGGAAATTTTGAATCAGACCTGTCGGTATTGGCAATGTCGCGAATGAGCAGCTGCACCATTTGTCCCCATTGGGAATCGGATGCCCAGTTCTTGTCCACACGTGCAATTTCGGCCGCAGCCTTAATAAAGTAGCCATAATGGAAGTGATGGTCATTTAATTCTACCGCACTACCAAAGCTGTCAGGATAACCGATCAATGTCCCCCAATGGTTGTTATACACAAATAGACTGGAGCTTTTCAGATTCCCCGAGTTGTCACTAGCCTTAAACCAGTCCTGCAGCCGGCTTTTGATCTCATTGCGGAACTGGGTCGCTGCTGAGGTATTGCCAGCCTGGTCGGCAATCGGCGCCAGTGCTGCCAGCTTGCCCAGACGTTTTCCAGTCCAGTACGTATCTCTATCGCCGGAGTAGACTTCTGCTTTCGCTTCGTTTATATAATTGTTGAGCGTATTTTTATCGTAGGACCCCAAGTCGGGCAGGGAAGGCAGTACCCCTGTAAATTTCATTTTCGTTTGAAAAGAAGCACCCTCTGCTGTTTTCATCAGACCACGTACAGAATTGTACGTATAGCCTAGCAGGGGTTGTGATGAATTTTTCCACTGATGCGGGTATAAGGCAAAAATAGTGCCGCTTTGTGTGCCTTCTTTCGCTGTGGTTGCAACGTTAAAGGTGGTCGTTACCTCGGAAGAGGCTTCGTTATAGCTGTACTGTGCTTTGGAGTTTGTAACGAAAGAATAAGCGTATTGCTGAAACTTGTCCAATGTCGCTTTTGTTTTGTCAGGCAAAGCCGCCACTGTAAAATAGTTTTTCCCGTTCAATTGATTGATCAGAGTACTCGTTCCGAGGCCAGACCAAGTGCTGCCTGAAGGAGCAAACAGACCATAGTGTGAGCCATTAACCGTAATTCCAAGCACAGGGGAACTAGCTGACCCAGACCAAACCTCTGGCACCCCATTAAATGAAAGCTTGGGATTGCCACCGCCAAACTCAAAAAAAACATAGGGGGAGCCGTGTCCATAGGTAGCACTCATTTTATTGCTGCCGCTTTGAAATAATGATTTGACAAACCAGTCGCTGAAACCGTCCACCTTGGCATCAGGAAATGAAGCGCTTACAGAATGACCGACGGTAAAATCGTTCACATCATCCATCCAGCCTGCGATGTATCCCGGATTTACCGTAATTTTCCCACTCGGGTTAAAGATGCGTAAACCGTTTTGCTGATTTTTCAAGGCAAGGGGATGCGGATATTGAGCCTCCGAGTACGGTACCCACGCCAGACTGCTCCACCAGTCATTGGTAGGCATTGGGCTGGTTACATTCGCTGTTTTGTAAATCTCGTTTTGCGGTGTTGCTGCTCCGGTAGGTAGTGTGGTTGAATATGAGCCAGCGCCTTGTGTGACCTCACCCGAAAAGGCTTTAGTAGAAACTGGTGCAGCTAAAAATATCAGACTGGCACTTAACAAGCATAATATCGTTTTTTTCACAACCTACATCCTCCTTTGATTTCTCTAATCCCTTTCACTGCAAGGCTTTTCCCTTCTCTCTTCCAAGTTGAATTCAACTTCATTGTGCTCGATCTCAATTTCCAGGTCAATCCTTTTATTTCTATATTCTAACTAAACGAGGCGAAAGTCTCTAAGAATACATAAGAAACCAGGACGAAAAACCCAAGCATGCGTAATTATGTTATCTCGAATTCACCCCATTAGACATTCACCCTATGAGTTATTCATCCCATTAACCATTCACCCTAATAAACGTTTAGCATATAAAAAAAAGAATCCTCCAGGCCTTTTAGCCCTTCAGATTCTCTGTTCTTTTAAGTATATGAGCTTTTGAGCTTTTGCCTTTCCCATGCTCCACGCCATTTCGGAAAAAGAGTGACTTTGCGGCGGGCAGTGGCGGAGCGAAGGAGTTGAATCTGGAGAAGCGTAAGCGTTCGCCTTTGCCGTGGGATTCTTACCTTTAAATATCTTATACAATCCGAAGAATCCCACTGCAACAGCGATCGGAAGATCAGCCCCTTCGCGGAGCGCCTTCTTCACCCGCAAACAACACTCATTTTTCCCGCTCAAAATACCCTTCTATTTTCCAGTCTACGCCCACCTGCGTTACGCTCAAATCCTGCAATGCCACCGCATCGCTCATCGCAGACACGCCCTCTCCCCCGAGAAATCCCGGGGCTGCGCGCCCTCCAACTAGCTTTGGTGCAATGTACAGCACCAGCTTGTCTGCCAGCCCTTGCTGCACGAACGAAGCGTTCACCTCGGCTCCGCCTTCCACGAACACCGATGACACCTCCGCTGCACCCAGAATATCCAGCATTTGCGGCAGGTTCACCCGATCGCTGTTTTCATCCTGAGTCGGATATATCCTCACACCAAGCTGTTCCAACTGGCTACGCTTGCCTTCATCATAAACGCGTCCTGTGAATATCCAGGTAGGTGCCTCCCCATCTGTAATGACACGGGCATCCAATGGAATTCGAAGCTTGCTATCCAAAATGATACGAATCGGATTCCGTCCTTCTGGTAGACGAGTCGTAAGCTGAGGATTATCGTGAATCACCGTCTGTACACCGACCAGGATTCCCACATGCTCGTTACGAAGACGATGCACATCCTCCCGTGCAGCCTCAGATGTAATCCACTTGCTTTCCGAGGTCCGGGTCGCAATTTTACCGTCCAGCGTTACTGCCGATTTGATCGTAATAAAAGGACGCTTGCTCACGATATATTGATTGAACACTTCATTCATGCGGATGGATTCCTGCTCACATACTCCGACAATGACCTCAATGCCCGCATCTTTCAAAATCTGTACCCCTCTGCCGGAAACCAGCGGGTTCGGGTCCAGCGCTGCAATCACCACTCGACGAATGCCAGCCTTCACAATCGCTTCCGCGCACGGGCCTGTCCGGCCGTGATGGGAACACGGCTCCAGCGTTACGTAAATCGTCGCTCCCTGAGCGTGTTCACCCGCCATACGCAACGCATGAATCTCGGCATGTGGCTCGCCGGGCTTCAGATGAGCGCCGATCCCAACGATACGACCGTTGTTGACAATGACTGATCCGACGAGCGGATTCGGTTCTGTTTGCCCTTTAGCACTTCTGGCATTTTCCAGTGCCAGGCGCATATATTTTTCGTGAGTGGTCATAGAACCTCCCTGAGATCGGAATCCCGCAAATGGCCGGATCGTTCCACTTTTGTATTCAAATACCGTTCATTATATTGCGACACATCGCCCCAGAGCGGCATGCGACCGGCCACATTCATACCCGACTTCTTCAAAGCATCCATTTTTTTAGGATTATTTGTAATCAAAGTTACCGGTTTTTGTCTCAGGTGACGGAGCACACTAATGGCATCCGCATAGTTGCGTGTATCATCTTCAAAACCCAATTGATGATTGGCTTCGACAGTATCCATGCCTTCTTCCTGCAGAATATAAGCCATTGCTTTACTAAACAAACCGATTCCGCGGCCTTCATGGTTAGCCAGATAGAACAACGCACCCGTTCCATGTTCCACAATCATTTTCATGGACTGGTGGAGTTGAAATCCGCAATCACAACGCTTGCTACCAAAAATATCTCCAGTATGGCAAATACTATGCATGCGAACTAATGCATTTTCCGACTGTTCAAGATCGCCATACACCAAAACGCTTGACTGTTGTCCCTCTGCCAAATCCAGTGTGGACAATCGCTTCACAATCGTCTCAGCAGTGGCATTAAGTAAGTCCTGACGATCTTCCTCATCCCGTACGGGCAACCAGCAGTACCACTGAAAAACAACCGTTTCTCCTTCCAAATTAACTGGCAGCTTGATCGGTCCTACCAAAATCGTCGAAGATTGCTCTCCACGAACGGTTTGAATTTTATCGTTAAGTAGCGTAGCTACATCTTTTTGGTTCATCTATCTGCACCATCCTTTATATGAACTCTATATAGAAAATGCCTATTCTTCAAAGGCTAATCGTTATTGTCAGGGTATAAATCATTGAACTATGTGTAAGAAATGTTCATGAAACGTGGATTCCATCGTCAGCTGCCGTTCCTGAAGCTCGGTGACAGCCTGTCGTCGTCCGTCTTGGAACGCCTTTAGGTCTCCTGCGGTATAGCTCTTCTGTCGTAAACGAAGAAGCTCACTGGCTAGCACATCGGCATCCTTCAAAGCTGCATTCAAGCCAAAAGCTCCGGTAGGTGTCATGGTATGCGCCGCATCTCCAATAAGGACCAGTCCGTTCTGCGTCCAGGTGTCACTGCGGCTGCTGAAAATATCCAACGGTACGAAGTCCTTCCATGAACGAATGTGATCATGCACACTATGCTTCAAATCTGGAAAAGCCTCGGTAAACAGTTGTATAAATGGTTCAAAGGATTGCTTAAACAGGGTTGAAAAGCTACCTTCCTCCACATTCCAGCCAATTTGAATATAGCCCTCAGCCTGCGAGAATAAAGCCAACTGCCCTCCGTTGACTCGTGCCAGACGAGTGACGGGCTCCCACCCAGCAGGTGCTGTGATTTTCGCCCATAGCAGGTCATAGCCGTGTCGAATGTTCGTCACAGGCATCTGAGCCAGCTTGCGCACAGTTGAATAGCGACCGTCTGCCCCTACAATCAACGAACTGTCAATCGTGATCTCATGACCGTTCTTATCTCGGGCGCTCAAGCCCGTGTAGCCCTTTTCGCTGTTACCTTCCAACGCAGTCACCGTTGTACCCGCCAGGTAACGGAAGGACTCGTAGGTTGACGCCTGCTTGAGCAGAGCCTTCAAAAATCGAGGCTGTGGAATATGAACCCCTACATTACCATTTACTGAACCCGGCTTGACCGTTTTTACCTGCTGCTGGTGCTCCCAATATTCGATTCTTGTAGAGGCAAGAACGTAGTCCTCATGAATTTGTTCGAGCAGCTTATGCTTTTGGATCACTTCCTGACCCTCATCATTTAAAATTTCACCGCGGAAAGCCTTTCCGGGCAAGCTCTGCCGCTCAACCAATATCGTGGAAACACCCTGCTCCGCCAGTAGACAGGATAACAAAGTCCCTGCGGGTCCTCCCCCAACTACACACACTTCACATTCCAGCTTCATCCGACTTCCCCCTGCGCCCAAACCATAACCACAACGATTCGTTCGTACCTGTTCATTTTATCATTAATCATATCAAAACAAGTTCAATTTTTAAGTATTCACATATAAGGCTCCGTATCAAATCCAATAAGTTACTTTATGTAACAAAGTATATTTATATCATTCAGTTTCGTCAAGTAATAAATTTATGTAAAGTAAAATCATTTACTTTTAACAGTGAATCGTTAATAATAAGAGCATGAGGTGATCACATGAACATTCCGCAGATGTGCCCACGGTTTGAAAAAGCTATGGAGCTACTAAGCAAACGTTGGACGGTGTTGATCGTATTTCAACTAACGAATGGACCGCAACGTTTCGTCGCTATTGAGAATTCAATTCCTAATTTAAGTGGAAAGGTCCTTTCGGACCGTTTGAAAGAGCTGGAGGAAGAAGGAATCATACAACGTACGGTTTACCCTGAGAAGCCCGTGCGGATTGAATACTCACTTACGGATAAGGGACGCGATTTAGCTCCTTTATTTGACCATATCGGTACCTGGGCTACACGCTGGATTGAGGTTCTACCAGCAATTGAACAGCAATGATCCATATCGGCTACAGCTATTTTTCCTAAACTAACATGATAAACACACACAGACTGCTAACATGCCAAAGAACGCCTTTGCTCTAAGTGCAATTTGTACTCATAGTGCAAGGCGTTCTATTTTTCATATGAAGGAACTTTAAACGTTCCCCTCACCGCTGCGTTGCATTTCCTCACGAATGGATTGCACCCGTTTTTTCCCCCAGTCATACATCATCTCCACAATGGGTAAAATCGTCATTCCCAGCTCGGTCATCGAATACTCCACCTTTGGAGGTACCTCGGGATACACTTCCCGGTGCACAATACCGTCCTCCATCAACTCCCGCAACTGATTGGTCAGCACTTTATGCGACAGCTTCGGAAACAGCCTTTGCAGGTCACTGAAACGGTGCGCTCCTTCCACACCCAGATGCCATAAAATGACGACCTTCCATTTTCCGCTTAACACTGACAAGGTTAGTTCCTTTTCGCAGTTATAGTCTCCGTTAACGATCTTTTCCCGTATTTCTTCTCTCAGCGTATCAGTCATATATCAACTAACTCCTTCTAAACCATCATGGTCTTGCACTCTAATAGTAACCTGCAGGTAACCTCCGTACTTGAAAGTGCATTCTTCACAGCCTGACGAAGCCACCCTACAATAGTAGGTAACGTTACACATTCAAGGAGGAATAAAGTATGAGTAAAAAAGCTCTTTTTATTATACCCCCAGAGCGCTTTAATGAGGATGAATTGTTTAAACCCAAGGAAGCACTGGAGCAAGCAGGTGTTACTGTGACGCTAGCTAGTACAAAAACAGGCGAAATCACGGGTGACTACAACGGTAAAGCGACAGCTGATCTTGTTTTTACAGACGCTGTGCTGGCTGATTATGATGTAGTATCTGTGATCGGCGGATCAGGTACGAATGACCATCTGTGGAATAACGCGGATCTCCAAGCTCTGCTAAAACAAACTCATGAGCAAAAGACTTTATTGGCTGGCATCTGCGCAGGCTCTGTAGCTGTGGCTCAAACCGGACTACTCTCTGGTAGAACGGCTACATGCTATCCAGTGGATGTACAAAAAGATCAGCTCCAATCGCATCAAGCCGAATATGTGGCGCAGCATGTCGTTGCGCATAGCGACATTATTACGGCCGACGGTCCAGATGGCGCACAGGCATTTGGCGAGGCGCTCGTTCAAGCCCTGCGATAAGCACCCTTTAAAGTCCCGTGTGGGGACTAAAAACGAGCATCCCCAAAGAAGCCGCATCACGTCCTTTCTATTGTATGGGACCTGATGTGGCTTCTTTGTGTCATTTTCATGCTAAAGTGACTAATTTAATTGTATGGTCCTGGATTTTCGTGTTAGCTTTAAAGAATCGACGTTTAGCATAGGAGGCTTATATGCCGTGATTATGAAAGGCAAAATCCATTTACATCAGGTAACGTCCGAATCGTTACGACTGGGCGCCTTACTATCATTAGTAGGGGGCTTTTTGGACACATATACCTTTGTTGGAAGAGGCGGTGTTTTCGCCAACGCACAGACAGGCAATATCGTGCTGCTGGCTGTCAAAGTCATTCAGGGGCACTGGATTCAGGCGTTATCCTATATCCCACCCCTGATCGCTTTTTCACTGGGCGTTTTTGTTGCTGAAGGGATTAAACGAAAATCAACCCACCGTCTAACTCCGGACTGGACCCGCGCAATTATTTTATTGGAAATTGCAATTTTTTTCATCGTGGGACTGATTCCGCAAGAAGTCCCCAATACGGTAGTGGTGGTGATCGTCTCGTTCGTCGCTTCCGTGCAAATGACTTCCTTCCGCAAGCTCATTGATGTGCCGTACACCTCCACGGTCAGCACCGGTAACCTCCGATCAGCTATCGAGGCTGTGTATGTCGCTATAACGACCAAGGACACGAACGCTGCCATTCGAGCGATGCGTTATGGTGTTATCCTGGCAGCCTTCTTGGTAGGAGCCTTGCTGGGGGGATTTCTAACTTTGACAATTGGGGATAAAGCCGTTTGGGGCGCTGTTGTTGTACTTATTTTTTCTTTTATTTTATTTACAGAAAAGGAAAAGTGGAAGCTTCCCCTACGCCACTAATCCTCCATTACATCAGCCCTGAATGAACTGCCGCTGGGCCGTTTCAAAGAAATTCAAAAGGTCTTCGCGGGACGAGAATGCTGCCTGAGCAGATTGGTTGCTACCGCCCCCCTTACCGTGAAACGCGCCCAGATTTTCTTTCAAAAATGCTCCGCAGGCAACAGACTGGGTGCCGTTATGTGCCAGAATGATTTTGTTTTCTGCTGTTGTGGCAAATAAAACAAGCAGATCATGCTCAGCTGTCAGCTTAGTAGCCAATTGCTGCATGTCCTGAAGGGATTTTTGTTCGAATACATGAGCAAGAACATGCCCCTGCACAGCAGATAGCAACTCTTTCGCCTGGTACGAAGCATTTTCCTCTTGTAGGAGCTCCACTTGCGCCTTAAGCTGCTTATGCTCCTGCTCCCATTTTTCGAATCGGGTCAAAATATCTTTTCTCCCGGTATTGAACTTCGTAGATAACACGTCCAATATCTGAACACTATCGTTAAAATCCTGGAGTGCGCGAACGCCACATTTGAAATGGATTCTTGCCATCCCCTTCTGCTTCTCCCATTTTAAGCATTTAATGATCCCAATTTCCCCGGTCTGAGCTACATGTGTGCCGCCGCAAGCATTATATTCAATGCCCTCGATCTCGACAATCCGAATATTTTCTGTCACTTTGGGCGTTTTCACCAGCGGAATATCCTTCAATTGCTCACTGGTTACAAAAAAACTTTTTATGCTGCGATTACTATAGATTTGCTGATTTACTTCCTGCTCGATTGCCGATAGCTGCGCAGGCGTTACATCCGAACAGTTCACATCAATCGTGGCATATTCTTGTCCCAGATGAAAGCTTTCAGTACGCGCACCCAACAACTCTAGACAAACCGCTGACAGCAAGTGCTGCCCGCTATGCTGCTGCATATGATCAAATCTGCGCTCCCAATCCAATCGGCAGGCTACTTTCCTATCCTCCGGCAAACGCTCTACCTGATGCCAAATATCCCCATCCTCAAGAACAACATCTAATACACGGATGCCCTGAATTGTTCCTGTATCACAAGGCTGACCTCCACCTTGCGGATAAAATGCCGTTTCCTCCAGCATAACCAAATATTTTCCGTCTCTTTCCATGCTCTGTGTAATATGAGTGTCCCACTCCGTAAGATTTGGAGCAGTGTAGTATAATTTTGTCGTCATTCCAGGTTCCTCACTTTTGAGTTTTTGGTCTCGTACGATATCCACTTATTATCAAACACTTCATTGTAAATATCAATGTAGGGAAAAGCTTGAACCATTGCACGAACAACCTCCATATGGTGAAAAATCGCATGACGATTAACAAAATTTAGCTTGAAATTCATTTTTGAATAGATTAAGATTAGTCGGCTAACTAATTTGTCGATTGGAACATACTGTAAGAAGAAAGGAGAACCTTATGGATTTTGATTTACGGGATTTGCCCACTCGTGAGGCGCTACAAGAATTTTCTGTGCGTATCCCTGAGATTGATGTAAGAGCGACGGAAGCTATGTTATTTTTTATGCGAGTATCTTCCAGTGTTTTTAAAGTCAGCTTTGAGGGCTTTGAGAAGTTCGGTATATCTCATGGTAAATTTTCGATATTAATTCTTCTGTACCGCAACATCCATACAGGATTGCTGGCTACAGAGCTTGCGGAGAAAGTAGGGGTTAGCAAGCCTACCGTTACCGGTCTGCTTGACCGCCTGGAACGCGATGGGCTTATTATTCGATCTGTTCATCCTTCCGACCGCCGCATGAGCATTGTTAAACTGACCGATCAAGGAACAGAAATGATGGAAAGACTGCTGCCTATACATTTTACAAGCACTTCCACACTGATGAGCCACCTGTCCACCGATGAAAAAGAGCTGCTCCTGACGTTACTGCAAAAAATAGAAAGCGGCATCCCTCAAGCAAAAGAGATATATAAAGCAGCAAAACCAGAATAAGTTTTAATTTTGCGTTTTAGTTAGTCGACTAACTTTTAAATTATTAAATAAAAGAATAAATAAAATGTACATACCAGGATATTTATTTATTCGAGTCTCTGTTTAACTCATTTTATGAATTTAAGGAGCGTATTACTCATGAATCGCACACAAGTCACCAGCCTCATCATCCCTCTCATTTCTATCGCCTGTCTTATCGGCGGGGGGTTCCTACTCCAGACCAACGGACAAGATCAAGTCAATGCTTCTCGATCCGTTAAAGGCACAACACTAAATGCGGATAGCATTCATGTATCGTTTGAACAAGTAGGAGGCAAAATCCTGAACATCCCGGTAACAGAAGAAACGAAGGTCAAAAAAGGAACTGTCCTTATGACTTTGGATTCCACAGATGTGGATCTGCAAATTGAGCAGCTGCGGACACAAATCGCCCAGTTCAATACGCAAATCAGCCAACAACAACAATCCATCGATTTAGGGTATACACGAGCAGCAACTCAGGAAAAACAGGCACAGCTAGATATCGCGCAAGCTCAAGTGACTGAGCGTAAAAGTCAGGCGGCATTGCAGCGGGCACAAGCGGCTGAGCGTCAAGCCACTGCTGCGGAACAACAGGTCAATAACGGGGCTCGGGCTGAAGATGTTCAGCAGCAACGAATTGCCGTAGCCTCCGCTACCAAAAACGTTCAGACGGCGCAAACCAACTATAAGCGTAATAAAGCACTCTATGATGCAGGAAGTGCATCCAAAGCAGCGTTGGATGATGCCGAATCCTCTTTGACTTTAGCGACAAATCAGTTGAGCCAGCAAAAAGAGTCTCTTCAAAAACTACTTCATGGTGCCACTTCCGAAGAACGTATGCAGGCCAGTGAACAGACGACACAAGCAGCCGTTTCGGTAAAACAAGCCGAGGAAGAAATTCGCGGTGCCCAATTGTCCGTCGATCGTTCCAAGACCCAGCTAGAAACCATTCAGCAGAGTCGTCAACAGTTGGCAGATCAGAAGCTGGCTATTGACCTCTTAAAGCAACAAAAAGACACACAGGAAGTTCAGCTTAAAACGTTGCTGCTCAAAAAAGAACGCCTGGTGTTAAAAGCACCACAGGATGGCAAGGTTACTTCGATTAGTACCAAAGTCGGCGAAAATGTGGCGCAAGGGGCTCCTGTGATTACCCTGGAAACCAATGATTTATATTACGATCTCTATGTGAATGAAGAACAAGCGGGGAAATTCAAGGCCAATCAAGAAATTAAAACTCATATCTCTGGTCTCAATAAGGACCTGAAAGGTACGGTACGCTATGTAACTGCTGCACCACAATTCGCTAATGTGAAGATGTCCCGTGAAAAAGGAGAAGCAGATACCGCTACATTCCAGGTACGTGTATATGTAACAAGAGAAGCAGCTTTGCTACCAGGCATGACAGTTGAGGTGAATACAAATGAAATCTCTTCGTGATGAATGGTCGTATCTGGTTCACTCCAAGTATCCGATCATAGCTATTATCTTCCCGTTGATTGCCGTACTGGGGTATTCACTGTTGCTCCCAAGCAGCCAAATTAACGACGCTAACGTGGTAGTAGTGGATCAAGATAACACAGCTTACAGCCGTGAGTTCATTCAGAAAATAGATGCTTCCCCGTATATGAACGTAGCTGAGATTGTTTCGTATACGGACAACCCTGAACAGTATTTTTATCACGAGCAATATTTGGCTGTTATTTCCTTGCCGCATGGTTTAGAGGATAATCACAATCGCTCCCTTTCCAGCCGCGTGGGTCTCATTCTCGATAATACCAATGTTCAATCTATTACTTCGATTCGTACAGCTATGCAGGAAATTAGCGTTTTCGAGAATATGGAATTGTCTGTTCCAGCTATGTTGAAAACCGGGATGAACGCAGAACAGGCTCAAGGGGCCCTCAATGGTATCGCCTTGGAAGTGCGTTCCCTGTTTAATCCAACTAATGACTATCAGAATACGACGATACTTGCATTCACTTGTATGTTCTCTTTTATGATACTGAATATAAATAGCTTACCTCTGGTCGCCAGACTCCGGGTTTCCAAGAGGCTGGCTGCTGAGCTGCAAAATCCATTCAACATCCTGCTGCGTATGCTTCCTTATACGCTGTTCTCGACGGCTGGCTTGATCTTCTCTCTCGGGATGCTTAAAGTGTTTGGAGGAGGCCGTTTCGAGGCCAATCCAATTCTCTTTATAATTCCAGTTGTCCTGTATGTATTCGGTACCGTTTGTATCAATGTCCTGGTTGCATGGGGCGCTGCACATCCGGGAATAGCCATTGGCAGAATGGTGATGATACTCATGCCTGCTTTTGTTCTATCGGGGGCTGTTCTTTCCAGATCACTGTTTCCACCTTTAGCGATTCAAATCGGTGATTTCTTCCCCTTTGTATGGATGTATAAATTCCTGCGCACCATGGGTCTGCGTGGTGCACCTTTGCAGGAGATGCTTCCCGAACTCGGTTCTCTGTTACTATATGTGGGTGTACTCTCCATGCTAGTGATCGCCAGGGCCCTGTGGGAAAAACAGAAGCTGGCCAAGCAAACTGCGGGTTCTGCTTCTGAAAAGGGCTCGCCACATCCCGTTGTTCCAGCAAACACAACTGGCGGCGGGTTATCTATGCAAGGGGCACCGTCAGCACCTATGCACGAGCCTATAAAAGGATAGAGTCTCGTCTGTAAAATAAAAAAGGGTTAAGTGCCGTCTAACGAGCCTTAACCCTTTTTTAATAATATTAACTTCCCATTGTTATCAGAATAAAATTCACTTATATGCCCGACCTAATTGATAAGCGTGCTCCAGTAAACCTTCAATGTATTCTTTCGACTCGGACAAAGTATCATAGAAGAACTCCACCTTGGACTCTCTTACTCTTGCGTAACCAGCAATGGCTTTATTCAAATAATTAGTAACCAAATCGTGATATTCATACTTGATCAGATGTTCTTTCGTCCCTCCCGCCAAGCACATCCACAACACCTGCTTCGTCGTAAATTCCTGAAGTAAACCTATGTTCCACACTTTATCCAGGTACCCTTTTAGCATGGAAGGCACACTGTACCACCATAGAGGAAACACAAAGACCAGAGCATCCGCAGCAGCAATTCTGTCCATCTCTCTCCGTGTTTCAGGAGCATATTGTTTATGATGCGTATTCCAATCCAGCTCATCTGCCGCGCTATATACCGGATTAAACCCATCCCGATCCAAGTCCAAAATATCTACCTCGTGCTTATTCTCCTTCAATCCCTCTACAAAACGATTCATGACTGCAAGGGTAAGTGAATCCTCTCTAGGATGCGTAACGACCAATAGAACTTTCATGTTATCCGTAACCTTCTTTCTCCTCATAATTGTTGAACCCTGTCTACAGATGCTATTATGGATGTTATACATTAGAGTGTGAAGTACGCACTTCAATGTACTGTAGGTACTTTAAGGTTCCTTAGTGCCTTTTGTACTACAGATCGGAGAGGGGGAAAGTCTATGGAAGACAAAGCCAAAACCTATATGCTCGGGATCGAGGCAACTTTGGAGGTCATCAGTGGAAAGTGGAAGGGCATCATCCTGCATCATTTAACCAGCGGCAGAAAACGTACATACGAACTTCGTCAACTCATTCCGAAAATCACCCAAAAAGTGCTTACCCAACAGCTTAGAGAGCTTGAAAAGGATGGAATCATCCACCGCATCATTTATAACCAGGTTCCACCCAAAGTGGAGTACGAGCTTAGTGAATATGGATGGGATTTTAAAGATCTGCTTGATCGTTTTTGTTTATGGGGAGAAGATCATTTGGATAGGATCTATGGAGATAAAACAAAGGTGCTGGAAGAGTATTCTGTGAAGGAAAAAAACGCCAAACAAGCACCACCTCTTTAAGGAGGCGTGCTTGTTTGAAATACTATAGCTGTGCACCTTGTTTATTCACCAGTCTCCGCAAATTTCCGAATACGAGCCCCGACTTCATCCCGTACACGCTGGAACACGCTCCATTTCTCTTCTTCTGTTCCTTGTGCTTTAGCCGGATCATCAAATCCCCAATGTTCACGACGAACGTGCGGAGGTGTGATAGGACATTTATCTGCAGCATCTCCGCACAAGGTCACAACCAAATCCGCGCTGTTCAGCAAAGCAGGATCTATAATATCTGAAGTTTGTCCGGAGATATCGATCCCTATTTCATTCATCGCTTGCACCGCTTTAGGGTTAAGGCCGTGTGCCTCAATGCCCGCACTGTATACATTCCAACGGTCTCCCAAGTATTTTTTGGCCCAGCCTTCTGCCATTTGACTGCGACAAGAATTACCAGTGCATAAAAAGTAAATTGTCTTCTTTTCCATCATTACCGTCTCCTTCAATGTTCAATTATGAAATGATTAACCATAGATATAAGCCCAGTAGGGTTATAAAAAGTGTAGGAATGGTTAAGACAATGCCTGTCTTAAAATAAGTTCCCCAAGAAATTTTCACGTTTTTCGATCGAAGCACATGCAGCCACAACAACGTGGCTAATGAACCGATCGGAGTTATTTTCGGCCCCAGATCAGAACCAATGACGTTAGCATAAATCAACGCCTCTTTGACCATACCGGTTGTATGGGTGGCATCAATGGCAAGCGCATTAATCATGACCGTAGGCATGTTATTCATGACCGACGAGATAATCGCCGCAATAAAACCCATGCCCATGGTGGCCACAAACATACCTTGATCGGCAGCCGCTTGAATCACATGGGCCAGCAGATCCGTCAAACCGGCATTACGTAGACCATACACCACAACATACATTCCGATGGAAAAAAATACGATGGCCCATGGAGCGCCCTTGATGACTTCTTTCATCGGCACTGCAGGGCTTCTACGCGCCATCAATAAGAAAAAGATAGCAATAATACCGGCCACCACCGAAACGGGAATGTTAAAAAATTCGCATGCAAAGTAGCCCACGAACAAAACCGCGAGAACGATCCAAGACATACGGAACATTTTTGGATCTTTAATCGCTTCCGCAGGCGTGATTAATTGTGCCGTATCAAACGTTTTCGGAATTCTTTTGCGGAAAAAAAGATACAGTACTCCTATACTGGCTGCTAAAGAAAATAAATTAGGTACAATCATGCGACTCGCATATTCCATAAAGGTGATCCCAAAGAAATCGGCTGACACAATGTTGACCAAGTTGCTGACCACAAGCGGAAGCGACGTCGTGTCTGAAATAAAACCGCTCGCTATGATAAAAGGAAAAATCATTTTCTCATCCAATTTCAGTGCCCGAACCATCGCTAGTACAATCGGTGTCAGTATTAAGGCGGCACCGTCATTCGCAAAAAAAGCAGCAACAACGGCGCCAAGAATGGTCACATAAACAAACATCCGGGTTCCGCTTCCTCGCGCAGCTCGTGCCATGTGAAGCGCCGCCCATTCGAAGAAGCCGATTTTATCAAGCACCAACGAAATCAGAATAATGGCTACAAAAGCCAGTGTCGCATTCCAGACAATATGAGTAACTTCCCAAACATCATGCAAATCGACGACACCCACCAGCAAGGCTAGTATGGCACCGCCGCAGGCAGACCAGCCGATAGACAGATTTCTAGGCTGCCAGATCACCAGCACTAAAGTGGCTAAAAATATAATGCATGCCAACAAAATCAATGTTTTAAACCTCCATCACATTACCTTATAAACATATAATTATGTTAAAAACACCGTCTATCCCCCGAGGAGATAAACGGAACAGCCTTTAGGATGAGCAGCAAGCCGATGAATCCGGTGCACAAGATGCTATCGGCTCCTCTTTATTCAGCCATTTTAAAATCTGCTTGGAGTCTGGCATACGCTCAAGAACGGCTTGAATATGCGGCTTGTCGTCTACATTTAAGGAATAGTATACCCACTGACTTCGTCGTTCTTCTTTTACAATTCCTTGCGACTTTAATTTTCTCAAATGTTGGCTAATTGCTGGCTGCGACATATCAAAGATATCTACAAATTCGCAAACACACCATTCTCTCTCTCTTAGCAGGGAAAGCATGGCCAGCCGAGTTTTATCGCCCAATAGCTTTAAATGATCGGCTATATAACCAAGTTGCTCCAAAGTGTAACCTCCTTTCATTTATATAACTGTATGCTTATATACTAATGGAGTATGTTTTTAATATCAAGAACAATAATACTTATCCATTCACCAATTGCATAATCCAGTCTTTTATATCAACGATTCGCAGTGTTTTGGGGCGTGTATTCGTTCCGGAAATAATTAATGGGACAAGGGAATCTTTTTCATGCAGCGATCCATGAGCTCCCCCTCCGATGTGGGTGGGAGAACTTTCACCGACGAGTTCATATCCGGGTTGTACCGTGACGACAATATATCTTCCTTCATGTGAATACATTGCCCCGTGTAGCCTCGCCAAAACGTCTGGATATTTTCCATATTTGATCCGGTTGTTATTTATCGTAATATCCACAAGGTCTTCTTCGCCCGACAATGTCCACGATTGTCCATATTCATCGGTGTATTTTCCACCAGGATGATAAGAAAACAGGGTACCCTTTTTCCCCTTTGTAACATGAATATTGTTTTTACCATCTTTCATAGCGATGATATCGAGCTTTTCCTCTTTTTGTAAGCGCTTCACTACATCAGATAACTCGACGTTATCATTAATCGCATAAACATAAGCCATTCGTTCATTCGTGGAAATGACAATTTGATCTTCTTTTTTTACTGATTGATTTAATTTTGCTATGCGGTAATGGTTTAACAGCGGCTTTATCTCAACAGTCGCTACCTGTCGATCATCATAAACCGCGCTTTGCGCACTATCACCCATGACAATCCATATCGCATTTTTTACAGCCTGTTCCCACGAACCGTATGCGTTCAACACGGTTTGCAGGGCTTTATCCGCTTTTTCAATTCCTTCCAACTGAGCCGGGCCTTTTTTATGCACCGAACTATCATTTTCTGGAAAATATGTGACAGTTACGCTTGGAAGTTTTTTTTGATTGATTAGAAAAGCGGTATCTTTTGCGGAAAACTCGTCGTTCATCCCGAATTTTTTCCACGGAGGAGTATTCCAGCTATTCTTTGGATCCAGTTGTGCAAAAGTTGCATAAGAAAACCATTTAGGTCCTGTTATTCTCAATTGTTCTGGCACACGATTGCTGTTCGTTATAAAGCGAGGTACTTTTAAGTCATGTTCCGTTCTTCCTCTAAAAACAATAGCGTTGATTGATGCCGATTCTTTTCCTTTGTCGGCCAGCTCTTCGTGAATTGTTTTTGTTTTTTTGTTCAAATGAACTTGATTTAACTGATAAATAGCATCCATAAATACTTGCATTTGATCTATCTTCAAGGCTTCTTTGGCACCATTGCCGTAGAGAATCATGCGTTTCTTTTGGTCGCTGTACCAAACGAGTCCAGGCACATGATGTTGGTCTGCATACGTTCCCGTTAATAATGTACTGTCGATTGTCACAGACATCGTGGGAAATGAACTCACTACCTGCGGGAAATATTGCCCTTGTTTGAGAAGATATTGCATTGCCGGTGCGCGGCCTGCTTGAATCGCATCTTGCAAAGGCTTATCCATTAAAGAATCAATCATGATGAATATGACCGGTTTGGCCTTATTATTCACTGGGATATGGGACTTGATGCTTTGTTGATTGAGCTGTTGACTGGAGTCCGCCCTGCAACCGACGAGTAGTAAACTTAAACTTAGCACTAGTACAATCGCAATTTTACACTTTATTCCCATTTGTGTATCCCCTTCTTTGAAAAACACTTTCCTTTGATTTTTTTATTTTTGCTTACACTAAAAAAAATTATTCCGAAATGAATTTTTTTGATCTAATAGGCCAAATTATCTCTAGTGACTCGAATAATTAGAAAGATGGTGAATTCCCATTAACATTCCGTTCTCACCTAGACTTTATCATTGGTTTGTCCGTCCGAAATGGTTTACTAAAAAATATATCCATGATTATGTACATTCCCATTTTTCTTTTGATGGACAAACTGTACTGGATTTTGGCTGCGGCACTGGAGCAAATTGCTCCATGTTTCACCCATTGTATTATGTTGGGATTGATCCTGACACCCAACGAATTGGTTATGCAAAGCGATTATATAGCCGCCATGCATTTCAAGTTTTAAATAGTAAGAAGCTCCCATTTAATAATGAGTCGTTCGACTACATACTTATTATCGCTGTATTACACCACATTTCTTCGGATGAAATATCAAGTTACATGAAGGAATTTCAAAGAATTCTAAAGCCTAACGGAACCATTATCGTTATGGAACCATGTTTATCCAAGAAAAAACCGCTATGTAACTGGTTTATGAAATGGTACGACAACGGGGAGTATATTCGTAATGAAAAAGAATATATTCGATTGTTTAGAGATCAGAATTATGATTGTAGAGTCATAAAACGATTCCGAAAATGTTTTTTATATCACGAGTTATTTTTTTCAGTAAAACCAAATTCTTCAAAGGGAGAGGAATATAACGATGACTACCACAAGCATAAACGGATACTCGATGCATTATATTGATTCCGGAAAAGGGTTCGCCATCCTATTCATTCACCCTCCAGTACTCACAAGCTTAAATTTCACATACCAAATCCAAGGACTCTCGCCCCATTTTCGAACTATAGCTTTTGATATTAGAGGACACGGTAAAAGTCAGCCTTCCCAGCAAACGGTTACTTACCCTCTCATCGCCCTGGATATTAAACATTTGATGGACCGGATGAGCCTTGATAAAGTATTTCTGTGTGGATATTCTACCGGGGGCTCGATAGTACTTGAATTCCTCTTGACTTATCCAGATCGGGCATGGGGAGGCATTGTGATCAGTGGAATGTCGGAAGTAAACGAATGGCGACTAAGAAATAAAATTTCTTTGGGCATTGCTCTTTCCAAAATCGGCACAATCGGTACGATTGCCCTTTCTAATGCTTGGTCACAAACGAAACAGCTATCTTTATTCCGTAAGTTATTCAACGATGCGAAGCAGGGAAATCCCAGGAATGTCGAACAATATTATCGATACAGCTTGAAGTACAACTGCACCTCACGGCTCGGGGAAATCCAGCTTCCTGTCCTGCTCGTTTATGGTGAAAAAGATAAGCACTTCCATCCCTATGCCAAAATATTGCATCAACAATTACCAAATAGTGAGCTGGTTTTCCTTAAGAAAGCTGATCATCGCCTTCCTACGAAGGCCGCCGGATTATTGAATGAACTGATCAAGCAGTTCGTAGATCGGTTCAGCCTTTAAGGCAAATCCTACAGGATAATTCCACATACATAGCTACATCCCACTCCTGTTACGTTAAGCGTCAATAGCCCCCCACCTGTTCAACATCCGCTGGCCATGACATGCGGCGGATGGGCATTCCTTCACGGACCCCGGCCGAAAGGCAGAAATCAGCACATTACATGCCGTTTTCTGCGCCATCGTCGCGCAACCTTACAAGAGTGTTAGGCAATTGTCATCTAGATCAATGGTATCAACCTAGCTGCTCCTCTATACTAATCCATTGATAGGATTATTTTTAAAAGGGGGAGTTGGCGTGAGGTTTTTTGAAATGCTGCTATTCTTTTCAAGTGCTTGTTTGTTGGCACTCCTGTTCATTATCAATCAACGTATCCGAAGACCAGCTTTGCTCCTGACAAGCGGAGCAGGCTCTATTTTTTTAGTGATACATTTGCTTGTCGAAGGATACAGGGTTCAGCTTTTATTTTTATACGGATTTACGATCCTGATGCTTATGCTCTCGCTTATAGACGTTTTCATAACGCTGAAAGTCGTTCGGACTGCCTCGCGAATCCGTAGGGTGCTGGGCCGCCTTTTTATCGTGATTGGGCTAATCGCAACGGCGTGCTTCCTCTATGTGTTTCCCGTATTCGACTTTCCGGCGCCAACCGGCGAGTTGAAGGTTGGCACGCAAGTCTTTCATTTCATCGATCCAAGCCGGGAGGAGACATTTGGCAAAACTGCGACAGGCAAAAGGGAATTGATGGTTCAGGTATGGTATCCGGCTCAAGCTGGCACCGACAAGTACGCTCCCTTTATTCCCGATACCCAGATTTTACGTTATATGGCCGCGGACTATGGCCTTCCCGGGTTTACTTTTCAACACCTGAAGTACGTATCCAGTCATGCTTATTCGGGGGCCGAAGTCTCTTCGGCACAGACTTCATACCCGCTGATCCTTGCGAATCCCGGCAACGGCTCTTCCAGGTTCCTCCACACGTCGCAAGCCGAAAATCTCGCGAGTCATGGATATATCGTGGCAGTGATCGACCACACCTACAATACATTTGCAACCGAGTTTCCGGACGGGCGAATCACGACCAGCGCAACCAACGACTTATTCTCACCCGCCCATGACTACCAGACGAGTAGAGGAAATCGCGACAAGTTGGGACAAGTTTTAACCGACGATGTGGCGTTTGCGCTGGACCAATTCGAGCTCATCCAATCGGGGCAGATTCCAAGTCATCTAAAAGGGAGGATTGATCTCGGTCATGTCGGGGTGTTCGGTCATTCCATCGGCGGAGCGACGGCCTATGACGCTTCTTACGATCCGCGAATCGCGGTTGGAATAGACCTTGATGGAGGGCTTTATCGACTGCGTGACAGAGAGGGTCTGCGAAAGCCGTTTTTGTTCATCAACTCGGAAAGCTATTTTGAAAAATTAAAAATGGTGATGGATAACCGGGTCTACACGGATGCAGAGCTTAACCGTATGGGCTCAACAAGAGAGTGGGAGGATCAAGTAACGGAAGATAAAAAGTTGGAGCTTGAACGGATGCGCGAAGCGGTCAACGAAGGGGGACAAGTCCTCTATATCGAAAATACGGAGCACTTGAATTTTGCCGACGTACAGTTCATTTCTCCGATTTTCGAAATGCTGGGCATTACAGGAAAGATTGCGCCCGAAAGAGCGAACTCCGTTATCAATGCCTATATGCTGGATTTCTTCGATAGGTATCTGAAAAATCAAGGCGGAATCTTAATGAAAGGACCGGATAGCCGCTTTCCGGAGGTGAAGTTCGTAACCTCGCTATTATAAATTACGGAACAGGCTACCGATTTTGATATGCTCCCCTTCAGGTAGGCAGATTTAATAAATAAACCGCTACTTGAAGGGGAGTTTTCCTTTGTCTAAGAAGAACGAATACAATGCGATTGAGAAACTAGCCATCATACAGGAGTTAAAAGCAGGACAGAGCAGCCGTGTGGAAGTAGCCAAAAAACATAACATCAGAGTTACCACCTTAGTGAAATGGCGACATCGCTATGAGTTGTACGGAATGGGGAAGCGAAAGCTATGAGCAAGGGGCGGTCTACCAATCATCAGGAACGAATAGACATGTTCTTTACTGTCTTGCCCACGATCATGACTACCGGAAGACAGCGGAACAGTATCAGGTTTCCTATCATCAGGTGTACCAATGGGTCAAGAAGTATAAGGAGCACGGTCCAGATGATTTGTGCCGCTTGTCATGCTCATCAAAGTGAAAAATAATATATAATATTTTACACCATGTAAATATACAAATTATGCTAAAGTCATATATAGTTTGGTTGGGATAGGTATGTATTCGGAAGGAGTGTAAAAATGAAATGCTAAAGCGTATTCAGAATCTTTTTGTTATCCCTAACTACCCATTGTTCATGATCTGCATGTTATTGCAAGGCATGGCTATATCCATCAGCGCACCTTTTTTAGCTGTATATTTTACAAGTACACTTGGCATATCTGTGGGAACCTTTGGTGTGTTTACAGCGGTAACTTTGATTTGTGGCATATGGATAAGCTCTCTGATTGCCAAACGTTCTGATACCGGATTAGATCGCAAACAAATTTTGGTGATTTGTACGTTATTTAATGCCATAGCCTTTGCAGGATATCTTGTAATCCAAAATTTTTATGTACTTTTTGTTTATATGACGATCTTTACGGCCATTGGTGCTCCTGGGATGCCGCAGTTATTTGCCAGTGCACGTGAAGCAGTAGATCGCAGTAAATCTGCGGATCACGCCTTTGCTAATTCAACACTTCGGTCTATGTTTTCTCTCGGATTTATTACCGGGCCGCTTTTTGGTTCCTTTTTGATTGCACATACGGGCTTTAAAGGTATCTTTATGGGGACGACCTCTATTTTTGTTCTTATTGCTGTTCTTTTATTCTTTTTTATCCAGCAGCCTCCCGCTCAGCTTAAACATAAGAATCAACTTTCACTTCATAACATTACATTACATAAAAATATTGAGATTCTGATCCCTTTCTCGGTTCTTACTTTGCTCTATACGTCTCACTGGATGAATAGTTTAAATATTTCCTTGTTCATCATTTACAATTTAAAAGGTGACACAAGTGATGTTGCCCTAGTATCCAGTATTTGCGCCATTTTAGAAATACCTTTGATGCTTATGCTAGGCGTACTAGCAGCTAAATACTCCAACCGTTTGCTTGTATTTTTAGGGGCATTAACAGGAGTTGTCTATTATATCCTTGTCCTTATGTCTACGGAGATGTGGCAGCTATTCGTGGGGCAACTTCTTCTAGCCTTCTTTGTTGCAGTGATTTCTGCCATTGGCATTAGTTACATGCAGGATTTGTTGCCCTCTCTTCCAGGGTACGCTTCGACGCTATATTCCAATGCGACAACTATCGGAAGACTGGTGGGGAGCTTGATGGGCGGATTAACCGCTCAATGGATGGGTTACCGAAACACCTATTGGGTATGTTTGGCCCTAATCATCTGCTCCCTGGGTCTCCTGGCAATTTCGAAGAAATTAGAGTTTGAAAAATCTGCTGCTTTAAAAGAAAGGAATCACAGTATATAGACTGCGCTTATTTTTCTATGGTGGAGAAATGACTCATAATTGTATCTGCCGCATGTCTGTACCCACCAGCCTGGCGTAATGATTCGCCGATCACATGAGCCTGTTCTTTATAGGTTGGATGACTCAATACCTCTAATAAGGCAGCTCTCAAACTAGCGGGTGTAAGCTTATTTTTATCCACAACAACACCCGCTCCCAGTTCCTGCACCCGACTAGCTACGATCGGCTGATCCGATGTTAAAGGAATCATGACCTGCGGTACATTGTAATATAAGGCTTCACTTGTACTGTTCATCCCCGCATGTGTAACAAAAGCGTCCACATGCTGAAGCATTTCCAATTGCGGAATATAAGGCTTGATTATAAAATTGTCAGGGATACATGGGGCCAATGGCTCCATGTCTGTATAATTGCCTGAAGACAGCACAAACTGCACAGGCAAATCACGAAATGCTGCAAAACAAAGCTTATAAAATTCCAAGTCTTTATTCAAAATAGTACCCATCGAAATGTAAACCGCCTGTGGATGCAGAACACGAAGTTGTTCGAACGGGAAAGATGGAGCATCTTTACGCGGTACAATAGAAGGACCTGTAAAAATAAAACTGTGATCCAGTTTTTCAGCTTGCGGTTGAAAATAGCGGCTTGTATAAACGATTCTTAAGCGCCCGCCATGAGGAGCAATCTTTTCTATAGCTGGAGCCTCAACCTGAAGCTCATTAGCTAGTTGATGCGTTATTTGCATCGTAGCCGTGTATAACTTCTTTACCTCCGGATCATTGTCATTCATGCCTTGCCCCGATCCCAATGGCTCTACGAAAGCAAAAGAAGCGATAGAGCACACAGCAGGGATTCCTAGCTTCTCAGCAATAATCGTGCCTCCCCAGCCCATCAAAGAATCATAGATTAAATAATCATAGGTTCTGTTTTCAATAACTCTCAAAACCTCTGGAATAATCGGAAGAATCATACCTTTTACCATCATGTACACAAATTGATAATGATGTTTGTATTCTGCTGGCTTTAAATCAGAGTCTTTAGAAAAAGCATCATCAACAAAAGGGTAGGTGATCATCTGTGCTCCTGTCTGTTGAATTCTCGTACGATATTCTTCCGTACACACATAGTCAACATCCTCCCCACTGTCTACCAACCTTTTCACTAATCCTAATGTCGGATTAACATGGCCTTCAGCTGGCGTGATCACTACTAACACACGTGCCATACCTTACACCTCCAAATCAATAATAAATTTCAATTTGAGATAAATGCACTTTTAACATAGCAAACTTTTACCATATAAACAAGTTTTTTCAATATCGAAAATCAAGTATGTATCCTCTACTCAAACTATAGAAATAAGCGAGGCTGAACGCTAGAAGCGCTTGCCCCGCTTAACCACTGAACATCAAATTTAAAGACGCCAATCCCAATGATCTATCCCGCTCAGAACAGCTTCAACGGTGTACTGACTTGCTTCATCAGCGGTAAGCTGTTTGGCCCAAGATACACGCCCGCTACTTCCTGCACCTGGTCCAAAGTTGTCAAACTCTCCAAATCTTGCGGTCTGCTCATTGGATTCCTTGCCCCAATTGTTCCAGCCGCCCGGCTTGATATGGTCATCC
The DNA here is from genome assembly GCF_024213565.1 of Paenibacillus sp. Lou8.1. Lineage (NCBI taxonomy): Bacteria > Bacillati > Bacillota > Bacilli > Caryophanales > Paenibacillaceae > Paenibacillus > Paenibacillus sp. Lou8.1. The sequence continues at coordinate 119,688 of NZ_JANAVN010000008.1, read as the reverse complement.
ATATAGGTCTTCAAAAAAGTAACATGAGCGTAAGGGCGCCATGGCCGTCCAAGATCTACCTTGCCTGTCAAGCCATTTTCTGCTGTAAGACGACATTGAATAAATACAAAGCCCGGCTTGTTCTCTTCTGTTGAAGCTGCTGTCACATATCCAGCACGCAGGCTGTGTATGATCGAATTATCAAACACGGCAGGTGCATTGCCAAATATAAAATCTACACTACCACTGATGTAGCTGTCCTTAAAATACTGTCTGCCACGGTTCACAAGCAACGTATCCTGTAGGCCGGTAATTTTGACATTGTGGTACTTACCACGATCACCTTCGGCATATAACGCTACAGCCTGCACCTGCCCGGTTCCTTCTGTATTGGCAACCGTGACATTCTCCAACACAAAATCGGGACTTTGCACACGCATTGTATAGCTGTTGCTTGTTCCTAATTCTTTTCCGTCCACCACCGTTTTGGCCGTATCATCAAAAGCAATGATCGTTTTGTCGCGATCTTCTCCGATAATACTCAGATTTTTTTTGGAGGAATTCACCTTTATTTTTTCACGATACGTACCGTTTTTGAGATGGATAACTGTCCTTGTGTTGCTGTCGTCAGGGACTGCGTCAATCGCTGCCTGGAGAGATGTAAAGTCAGCAGGGCCATAGGTCGCTACCACCACACTAGTGGGATGAGTTCCTCCTGAGTCTGTCAGGTTGCGGATAGTGACATTGCTGAATTCCGACGTATTGTAATTCCATACATCGTTTTGTTGTTTGGATGCATCGGTGGCCAACCCGAACAATAGCGGCTGATTATCCGGCACATCTATAACAGTTTCACCAACCTTCTCCCAGTTCGTCACACCATCTGCGGATACCCAGCCGGTAACCTTTTGTCCTTGTCGTACCAGACGAACCGAATATGGCGTTGCAATAAACGTCTCCATTGACGCACGTTTCGTCTTACCATCCGTTTGATCACGACTGATAAGAATACCCTGTTTGCCATATTTAACAAATGCTAAAGACATAAAAGCCATTTTTGATCCAGACTTCAGCGATTCACGAATCATTACACCCGCTTCGGCATTATCATCCACCGGAGTAATTTGTTCCACACGGGCTGTAATTTCAGTGTCACCTTCCCATTTTTGATAAGCATAATGGAAAATATCTGCCTTACCGTCAACGTCTCCCGCTGACTTCAGTCGTATACTGCTGCCGCTTGCATCTTCTTTTAAGACCTGAGTATGCCCTTTTATATAACCATCGTTGCCCTCAGAGCCAATCTCTTCGCTGAGCCAACTTCCCGATGGCGCAGTCGTATTGACGTGAATGGTAACAGGATTGGAAAATGCAGCAGTCCCCATGCGGTCGGTCACCCGTACAATAATATTATGGGTACCGTCTGTTACATGATTCCAATCGAGATGATAAGGCGCGGTCTCTACTTTACCAACAAGTTTGCCATCAATGATAAATTCAACATGAGCAATACCATCTTTGTCCTTGGCTGTTGCTGTTATGGTCGCATCACGGCCTGCTTCCAAAATATCGTTATGCTTTAGTGAACGTCCGTTTGTATCCGACACCTGAACGACGGCCTCTGGATTATCCACCTCATTTCCATTCGACAGCTTCTCAATAAGATCATTTAAATAGACCTCCAAATTGGTATATCCCTTGACAAAATGAGTATACGTCCCTGTGCCGGCAAGCCCCTGACCGTTACGGTCATCTGCATTATTGGGGTCCAGTCCATGGGCACGTTCCCATTCATCCGGCATTCCATCATGGTCACTGTCAGAAAGCTCCGTCGTCGTTACGTTAGAATCGTCGTAAATCCACCCTGCTTCACGCGGAGAGTTAATAAACGCACCCGTTCCATTCTTCACATCATTCATAATTCGGGCGTCCACCGCATCTCTTCTTGGCAGCGTGGCTCCTGAGCCGGCAAGCACCTCCGTATATGCGGTTTGTGCATCTGTCGCTTGATATGGACCATACGCATCCGGTGAAATTCCGTTGTCGTATTCCCCTCTGACTTCAATCGGCTTCGCCAAACGGGTGGAAGGATCAATAATTGACCCAATGGATGTGCCAAGCTGCCAGTTGTCTTTCGTAACCGAGTCATTGCCGTACATGTAGTTACCACCAATAAAGATGCGTGTTTTATATTTTTTACTACCCACGTCTACAAAAATTTGACCGCGAACGTCCTCATATGTGTTGGGGCCATACTTATAATAGTTATTCAGCACATTATACGATCCTTCACCCCCACCGTATGAAGAGAAAAATCCCCAGTTATAAATGACATTATTGGCCATTTCTACAGCGTCGATTTGTTTTTTATCGGTTGGAAAACGCGGATTACGACTTGCATTGTGAGCCAACAAATTATGATGATAGGTGGAATTTCGTCCGCCCCATATGCCGCCATAGCCGTGGCGACCTTTCTGATGCGTGGTCATTAGCATACTTTCGGACGCAATGGACCATTGTACCGTTGTATTGACGTTGTCATACAGGCTCAGTACCTCATCCACCGACCAGCTAAAGGAACAGTGATCAATCATTATGTTTTTATGGTATCTGGCTCCTAACGCGTCATCCTCACTGGGGTATCGGTCGGTCAATCGGAAACGCAGGTAACGGAGAATGACGTTATCTGCATCAATCCCTGTTGTGTAATCGCTTACAGTTATACCATCGCCAGGAGCTGTCTGACCCGCAACCGTCAGGTTGTTTCCCAAGATTTTAAGTGGCTCCTTGAGATGAATCGTTCCACCCACCCGGAATACGACCGTCTGATTATCGGAGCTGACCGCTGCACGAAGAGATCCGGGTATTATCTGTTCCCCTTTGCCGTAGTCTGCCAGCGTGGTAACCTCATACACTTCACCTCCGCGTCCACCGGTAACATATTTACCGCCACCCTCAGCCCCCGGAAACGCCGGAATATCCGTCGCCACTTTTGACACCTTTGCGTTCTCTGTTCCTACCGCAGTCTCCGCTTGGATTAGTGGTGGGCACAAGGTCAACAACAATGAACCCACAACCACATTACATAGCACCTTTTTCCATGTACGCTGCTTGCTCATATTCTGTTTCCTCCCTAAGATTTTCTTCCACATCAGCGCATATTTTTATAAAAACACGATCCGAAACGTTCAGAAGCGCCTTCACCTCCTTTCATCAATCTTTTCTGCTTTTATCATTGGCAGGTTGTCATATATACTGGTGGTATATGAATGCGCTTACTTATCTTAATTTGCAAAGGAAGAAGCACATGAATGAAATGATAGAAGATAAATATGTCATTGGAGAACAACAATTCTCCATTCATCACATCTATCGTACCGGTTTCACGGTTATGCCCCGGCCTCATGTCCACGAGAACTATGAGCTGTACCTCTTACTGCGAGGCGAACGCATCTATTTTATGAATGGCAAGGTATACACCGCTCGCAAGGGGGATCTGATATTCATCCTTCCTCATGACTTGCACTCTACCGCCAGCACACAATTGCAGGAAACGGAGCGCATTTTGATTCATTTTTCTCCGACATTTCTCCCACAGCAGGATCATGACATTCTTGACCTGCCGCCGTATCAGCAATCCGCGTTGCTTCGCTTACCTGCGAGAGAGCAAGTGGAGGTTGAACGTTTATTCCTACAGATGAATACCGAATGCAGGAATAAGCAGCCTCTGCATGACCGTTGCGTACAGCATTTACTGCTGGAAATGCTTATCCTGGTACACCGATCGGAGACAATCGAGCGTAGTGAACCTGTTTCCTCTCATCCCATGCATCAGAAAATCACGGAGATTTCTTCTTTTATTCAGGATCATTACAATGAACCGTTAACTCTCGAACAAGTGGCCGCATGCTTCTTCATTAGTCCAGCTTACCTAAGCCGTATCTTTCTAAAGTTGACTGGTTTTCATTTCAGCGAATACATCCGCGTAGTGAGGGTCAGGGCGGCCCAAACAAGACTTCGAACCACCAAAGACAAAATCCAGCATATTGCAGAGGATGTCGGGTTCGGTCATGCTTCCCACTTTAATAAAATCTTCAAAAAAATAACTGGGCTCTCCCCTCTTCAGTACCGCAAGCAGGTTCGGTAGATATACAGTGTAAAGAATTAGACGCCGATTTTATACCTCCGCTCTTGTCTTGTTTTTCCATTTTTATATCCACTTGCTCTTTCATGGAACTAAAGACAAGCCGCTTTGGAATAAGTAAAATGCACAAAAAAAACCATACTTCGCTGCAATGCATGCAACGAAGTATGGCTATTCCATAGTCATTTTACATCTTTAAAATTATATAAATTACTCTTTCTATGACCTTTATCGCAATGCTTTAATATCCTGAATCAGCATTGCAACATTTTCTTTCTTTGTAGCCCAACTGGTACAGAATCGAACAGCACTATGTGCGTCATCAACCTTTTCCCAAAAGGAGTAAGTATATTTTTCACTCAATGTCTTTAGTATACGATCTGGCAAAATCGGAAACTGCTGATTGGTTGTAGAACGGTATTGAAAAGAAAAACCTTGCTCAGATAATCCGTTTTGAAGCAGCATTGCCATATCTATAGCGTGTTTGGAAATTTCAACGTATAAACCGTCTTCAAACAAAGTTTCGAATTGAATGCCCAACATTCTTCCCTTAGCCAGCAGTCCTCCTTTTTGCTTGATCATATATCGAAAATCTTTTTTCAATGTATCATTTAGAATGACTACTGCTTCTCCCATCAAGGCTCCAATTTTGGTCCCGCCAATATAAAATACATCGCATAGCTTTGCTATATCTGCTAAAGATACGTCGCTATCTTCGGCCACCAAGCCATAGCCTAATCGGGCTCCATCTATAAACAGTGGTAAACCACACTCTTGACAGACTCTACTTAGTGCTTCCAGCTCTGATTTGCTATAAATCGTTCCATTTTCAGTAGGTTGGGAAATATAAACCATCCCGGGCTGTACACTATGCTCAGGAGCGGCATCATTCCAGTGAGCGTCATATAGCTCCTTTACCTGCTCGGCCCGAATTTTCCCATCATCACTTGGCAAAGTAAGTACTTTATGCCCAATAGCTTCAATCGCTCCGGTCTCATGTACGGCAATATGTCCAGAAACTGCAGCAACGACGCCTTGATGCGGACGCAGAATAGAAGAAATGACGGTGGTATTGGTCTGTGTACCTCCAACCAAAAAGTGTACATCCGCATTTGGGGAGTCACATGCTTCTTTAATATATGCTCTGGCTTTTTCACAATGATCGTCGACACCATAACCTGGAGTTTGTTCATCATTAGTCTCCAGTAGTCGCTTTAATATGCGCTCATGAGCACCTTCGGTATAGTCGCATTCAAATCGTATCATTCTGTATCCTCTCCAAATTATCCAATTTCTTCTGAATTAACAACATAGAAGCATGTAATTCCTTAATCTCTTCTTCTGAAAGTCCTTGAACTAATTTTAGAATTTGTTCATCAGACCTTTCATTCAGTTGGTTATAGAACTCCTTTCCTTTAGGAGTCAAACGAATCAGATTTGTTCTATTATCCAACGTTGAATTTTCCTTAACAAGAAAGCCCTCTTTGCAAAATTTAGCAATGATCCTACTCATATAGCTGCGATCAATTTTAAGAGATTCGACTAGAGTATTCGCAATACATGGCTCGATCAACCCGATCTCTATAATGACACGGGCCTCAGTAAAGGAATATCCGCTATCCAGCACATGTCTATCTAAAACACCCAGTATATTCGTATAGAATCGATTAAAACGCCTCATATCCGCTATGATATTAGCATCTATATTGATCATAACTCCCCCTATTTAGTGGACTTTTGCAACAATTATAGTAATGATTTTTGTGGACTCTGTCAATGAAATAATAATCAATATCGACAAAAGAAAAAATCGTACATTAAGACACTTGTCTAATGTACGATTTCATATATTTACCTACAAGGTCAATGAGCTATCGCTATTTATAGCCTTTTCCTTCTTATGCTTCCGTTTCAGCTTCAGATGAGCTACGACCATATACAGCGTCGGAACTACAAACAATGTTAAAATAGTTGAAAAAATCAGTCCGAAAATAATGGTCGTTGCTAACGGTTTGAACAAGATCTCGCCTATTGTGGCAATAGGGATCATACCCACAATCGCAGTTAGCGAAGTAAGCAAGATCGGACGGAAACGGGCAGAGCATGCCATTAGAATGGCGTCTGTTAAATCAGCGCCTTCACGCCGCGCATCTTCAATAAACTCTATCAGCACGATACCGTTACGCACGACGATACCAGCAAGTGAAATGATACCCATAATACTCATGAATCCAATTGGCATCCCTGAAATAAAACTTCCAAGGATTCCCCCTGCCGCTGCCAGATAAACAGTGGTCATAATAATGAGCGGTGTGGAAACCGAGTAAAACTGCATGGTGATTAAGAGGAGAATAAGAAAAATAACAATCACAGCTAATTTGCCCAAATCCTTAAACATATCAGACTGCGCGGATGTTTCCCCTCCCATCTCCCAGGTGTAGTCTGGTTCAAACTGGGTATTTGTAAGTTTGCTACGGATATCATTAGTGAGTTCTGTAGCTGTACGCCCATTTCCATTGGCTGAGATCGTTACCGTCCGTTCCAGATCATAGCGATGGATTTGTTGGATGGAAAAGTCCGGTTTCATCGTGGCTAATTGGGATAAGGGGATTTGCTCCCTTGCCGCATTGTTCACACTTAATTGTTGGAATAATACCTCAGGATCATGGTTTGGTTTGTTCATGTATATATTGACATCAAGCAATTCCTTACCCGTATCAAAATCCGTTACGTTCACACCGTCACCCATTAATAGCAAAGTACGCGTTAAATCGGAATAGCTAACCTGATATTTATCCAAGGCTTGCTGATTAATTTGGAAATTCAGATTATAGCTTTGCATACCCATATTATCGGTCACATCTACAGCTCCGGGGGTTCCCGCAACAACTTCTTTGACTTTAGTTGTCATGTTTTGCAGCTTATCAATGTCTTCTCCTTTTATACGGATAGACACCGCACTGCCGACCGGAATACCTAATTGGGGAACACGAATGCTGATTAATGCAGATGGATATTTAGCTTGTAGCGTATGGGTCCAGTTATCCACTGTTTTTTTGAGATCAAATAGCCCCTCTTTTCCAACGACAGCAATTTGGCCATTTACCGCTCCCCCAGAGCCGTGACCACCTGCAACATCGCTGTACAGCTGAGGCGCTCCTCCACCTGCCGTTGCCGCCAGCCGCTCTGTTTCTGGCTGTTTTTTGACCCACATGCCAATCTCGTTAATAACCTGATTGGTTGCCTGCAACGATGTTCCTTCTGGCATCGTTACACTGATCGTGGCATCCGCTTGATCGGAATCCGGAAATAATTCAATAGGAACAACAGCAAGTAGTCCATAAGCTGCTGTACCCATCATAAGACCAATAAGCGCTGTTAAAAGTGGACGTCGCAGTATTCTTGGCATCCAGTTTTTAGAGTACACATTGGATAGAGACTGGATTTGATTCCCCAGAAGTCCAGGTGGCTTAACTGTCCTATTATTCTCTTTTCCTTTACGACGTTGATCATACCATTGACGGAAAATAGGAATGATCGTTAATGACATAATCATGGAAGCCAGCATCGTTAACGAAATAACGGTAGGTATCGGTTTAATAAAGTCACCAATGGTGCCCGGCAGGAATAAAAGCGGGGCAAATGCTGCAACCGTAGCTAGTGTAGCTGTAATGATTGATAAGGATACCTCTTTCGTCCCTTTAATGGCTGCCTCCGTAGCATCTTCCCCAAATTCAGTGCGTCGGCGTTCAATATTGTCATTGACCACGACGGCATCATCAACCAATATCCCTAGCACGATGATTAATCCGATGACTGAAATTTGATTCAGCGTGATTCCTGTTGTAGGCAAGAAAATAAAGCCGATGGCGATGGAAACAGGAATGGCCAAGGCCACAAATGCAGAAGTCAGCAAATTTAAACCTAATGTACATATAACAATGACCGATATAATAGCGATGATCATCTCTTTGGTCAGGTTTCCAAACATTTCATCTACTCGATCATTTTGCGCAAAAAGCAGCTCAAAATGTACATTCTTCGGCAAACTGCTCACAAGTTCATTGATTTTGGCTGTAGTCGCTTTAGATACCGTTGGCACGTCTGTGCCTGTATCTCCACTCACACTGATCGAAATAGCAGGCTTGTTATTCACATACGTATAACTAGCTGCTTTTTTAAAAACAAGTGAGGCTGTCCCTACATCTTTCAGAGATATCGGGAATCCATCGTCATTACTTGAAATCTGGACGTTATTTAGAATGGATGGATCGGTAGAGGCATTTACCGTCAGCTGATAAGTACGCTCATTGAAATCCATACTACCTGTAGGAACTCTTTCATTCTCATTTTTGATTGCTTGAACAACCTGCTCCCAGGAGATGTTATATTGTTGCATCTTTTGTGTGTCTAAACTGATTCGTACTTCTTGATCTGGTATTCCTTGAATATTAACTTGCGAAACACCTGAGACCGTTTTTAATTGATCTTTCCATTTGTTCATCAATTCATTCAACGAGTATAAATTCTCAATTTTATCAGAAGTAATCGCATATGAACCAATGAAAGAGCTTGTCATGCTATCATTGATAACCGGCTGCATCGCATCAACTGGAAGCTCGGACTGTGCATCCTGTACCTTTGTACGAAGATCAGCCCATACCTTTGTCGGGTCTGCATCTTCAAAAGCTTCTACAGTTATACTGGATTGGCCTTTAGATGAAGTGGAAGAAATCGTTTTGACACCTTGTACGGCTTTAATTTTCTGTTCCATGACCTTAGTAATGGTTTGCTCGATTCTTTCGGGTGAGGCGCCCGGATAGATGGTTGTAACACTGGCTGACAAGGGAATAACATCGGGCTGCTCTTGTTTAGGTAACGATGTAAAATTGTAGAGCCCTAGCACAATGCACATGCCAAAGAAAATGAGTGTAATTTTTTGTTTTTTAACGATATATTTAATCATTCGGACGACTCCTCCGATTTCTCAAGTACGTCATTCCCAATTAAATCACCATTAAATAAGGTTCCTGCTCCTTGTGTAACGATTTGATCGCCTGCCTGTAATCCAGAGACCACTTCGAGCTGATTATTAGTCACTTTCCCCAGTTTAATCGGTGTTTTGACGGCTTTTCCGTTTACTGCTTTAAAGACATAAGGGTCATTTCCCGTACTAATTACGGCCTCTACGGGCACTAAAAGCGCTTCGTTTTGATTCATGCTTTTAGATGCGCTTATGACTTGACCAGGTTTCCAATTCAGTTCGGGATTGGGAATGCTAACTTCCACATTGATGCTTCCCGTTTTGGAATTAGTCGATGGATAGATCTGAGTAACGGTCCCTGTTCTAATTTCATCGTAGAGAGATATATTTACTTTTTGGTTTTTCTCCCACGATAAGATTTCACTGTCCGGTACGGGGAGGAGTACTTTTAAAGTCTTGATATTTCCGACAACAAATGCCTCACTCCCGCTGGAGCCCAGTTGGCCATCAGATATCTTTTTTTCAATCACAACACCCGTGATCGGGGAAGTTAAAGTAGCTTTTTTCAGTGATAAGGATGACTGTTCATAAGCAGCCAATGCATCTTCATAGGTAGCCTGCGCCTGAGCTTTACTGGCTAGCCCTTGTTGTATAGTAGCCCTAGCCGATTCCAGCCCTGCCCTGGCCTGATCTACGCCGGCCGAAGCTTGGGCACGCTCTTCCTGGGATGCCCCTGCAAGCAAAAGAGACAATTTCTCTTGCGCATCACTTAAGCTTTTTTGTGCGTTTGCTAATTCCAGCTGCGCATTCTCATTTTCCGTTAATGATACTGCACCTGCCTGGAATAGACTTTGGGACCGTGCGTCATCCGCTTTCTTCTTGTTATAATTATTAGTTGCTACAGTAACCGCATTTTGAGACTGTGCAATCTCCTGCTTTTTGGCGCCATTGTTCAATTCCTGCAATTTGGATTGGGCCGCGTTGACCTGGGATTGTGAACTATGAATGCCCGCCTGGGCCGATTGAACAGAAGCCTCCGCTTGGCTTACACCAGCCTTTGCCTTTTCCATGGTTGCCTTTGCCCGATCTAGCTGTAACTGGTAAGCAGATGTATCTAGCTTCGCAAGGACACTCCCTTTTTCTACTGAATCCCCAACTTCGACCATAGTGTTCAATATACGTCCATCCGCTTCAAAGGAAACATTAGCCTCATTACTTGCCTGCAATGTTCCCGCCAAATTAAAATCATTGGCCAAAGGTTTCATTGCAAGTTTCTCAATTTTCACCGGGTGACTGGCTTCTGTTACAGAGTTCTCCGATGCACTGGAGCAACCGGAAGCTACTAAAGCTAATGCAACCCCTGCAATCATTATCCTGATTTCTTTTCTCTTCAACTAATGTCATCCTCTCTGATTCTCTCTTCTAAAGGTGCTATCAGCAACCCGTGGGTCAAGTAAACTTTTTCATCCTTTTTTCATGTTATAACAATGAACAAACAAAAAAATCGTACAAAGGGGCAAGCACCTTATGTACGACTGGGCAAATAAATAACATATTTTCAGTTATTATTTCTAAAGCTGTAAAATACCACGTTCCAACGAAACGGCAACGGCTTCGGATCTGGAATCAACACCAAGCTTGTTATAAATATTCGTTAAATGTGCCTTTACGGTACGCTCGGAAATTCCCATATCAAACGCAATTTCCTTACTTTTAAAACCATGTGCAACAGACTTTAATATGTGTCTTTCCTTATCAGTCAGAACTAAGCTTCTTTCGTGTGATTCTATCTCAGCTTCTCTCTTATTCGTAGCAGCAAATACCCTTGCTGTTATTTCTGGCTGAAGCAGCGTTTCACCCCTTAGCGCAGACTCAATAGTGCGAAATAAGTTTTCTCGACTGGTATCTTTTAGTAAATATCCTTTTGCCCCCAATGAGAGTCCCTTAATCATTAAATCATCTTCGTTATAGGTCGTCAGGATAATGACTGGTGTTTCATTTTGTTTTTCTCTGAGGGCTTTCATGGTTTCCAAACCACTCATTTGTGGCATATATAAATCCAACAATATGACATGCGGCTGAAGTTCTTCGATCAATTTAAGAGCCGTTACACCTTCTCCAGCTTCACCAATCACTTCATAACTGTCATTGGTCTCCAGCACCAGCTTTAATCCTTCTCTAACTACCCAATGATCGTCGACGATTAAAATCTTGTATTTCATGATAGGTCTCCTTTAGTAAGAGGCGCCTCTATTTTTATAGCTGTACCTTCTTGAAATATACTGCTGATATTGATTTTTCCACCCAGCATCCGTACACGTTCATGTATGCCTATTATTCCGTAATGCCCTGTTTGCTTGGCAATAATATCCGTATCAAATCCTTTTCCATCATCGCGAATCTCAATTTCAATCATGCCTTCTTTATCTAAAATATGAATCCATACGGTATTAGCATGTGAATGTTTCGCTACGTTGGTTAAACACTCGCTTATAATAAACAATCCATGTTCGAACAACAGTCTGGGGACGGAAGCTTTAATTTTGATGTTGCGTATTACACGGATGCTCGTAGCCATTGTAAATCGCTGTATTTCTTCCTCCACTGCTTCTGCAAAATCAACTTCCGAGATGGTTTTCGAACGCAGATTATCTATAGCTCGCCTTGAATCAGACAATGTTCTTCGCACTTGTGACATCGATTGTTGGACGATCTCCTGAGCTCTTTGCGTACTCCCTTTTGTCAGATGGGCATCAATGGCTTCAAGTTGCATGATTAGCCCAGCAAGCCCTTGAGCCAGCGTATCATGAAGATCACGGGCCATACGTTGTCGTTCGTTAGCAATTGTAAGTTCTTCGACCTTTTGATGTGCGATTTCAAGTTCTTTAAGAACGTTTTGCGTTCGGATTCGTGCTTTGACTTGTTTGAGAAAAAGAACGGCATAAGCTACTATAACAACTGCAATTAGAAAAAATAGCGGGATGAACAACACAAACTGCCTGCCATCATTATGCCAGACCACAGCTACACAAAAAAGTACATAGGAGATCAAAAATACAAGAATGACCTTAAGCGGCTTGTAATAAATACCTATACTCTGACCCACCAAAATTGGCATTAACCCAACCAGTACAATCGAAAAACTGTCAGGTAGAAGAAATGCACTTGAAAAGATCAATCCCCCTTGCACAACAAAATAAGCCCATGAAAAATATTTTGCAACTCTATGAGCATGCAAGTACAAGAGGATGTGCAATATGATGATTACAGTGAATAAGACACTTTGCAGCAGATTTAGACCACTAGACAAATGTTGAAGAATTACAGACTCACTATAAATTATAAAAATCCATATTATAGTTAATACTTTTGAAATATCTTTCTTCTCAAATTCACCTTCACTTATTTCCGGATCTAGATTTTGAATCTGTTCATTGAATACATCAATCATAATTCCCTCCTACAATTCTGAATTCGGCTTTTCAACTTATTAGAGACAACGCCGCTATGACGACCTGGTCAATTTAGTTTGGACAGAAATCATTTATTATTATTTTACAAAAAAACAAACAGAAAAAAACGTACACATGGGCAATATCATTTGTACGTTTGGGCATTAAATACTATTTGTTCGACTCCAGCCAAATATGTGTCATATAAAAAGCACGCAACAGGTTATCCTGTGCGCGCTTGGTCATTCTCTATTTCTCCTCCAACTCATCCGGTACATCGTATTTATTGATATGTGAAGTTATTGCTGCAACGGCTTCGCTGGCATCCGTCGTGGCCGGTACTTCTCTAACCACATCATCCGTCTGGTCACGAAAATTCAAACGGTCTGCCTCGATTTCCTTCTGTTGATTTGGTTTCATTTTTCATAGCGCTCCTTTCTTATTCCAGTGCCTGATCTCGTTCTGTTAACGTGTATAAAGGTACTTCCCGTTCCTCTTCTGGATTGCTCAGCGCATAAATGCGTGCCGTCTCACGCTGTTCATTCACATGCTGAATATAAATGGGTAGCCCATCGCACAACACATTCGCCATGATGGAAGAGGACGCTATTTCTTGCGCTCTTTGAATATTCACTTAGAAAAAACCTCCCTTGCTAAGTAGAGTTCGCCTTTACTATGCACGAGTTAAATATTTGTTATACACATTTCATGCCAACATGTGTTTCACGATCATGAAAGGATATCATTTGAAAAAATAAATATTATTGTTATTATGGATTAAGAGATTCAGTGAAAACTGCGATCTTAATTGTAGAGAAAAGGAGTAATGATGGATGTTAAACGTATTAATGGTTAACTTTCCGGCAGAAGGACATGTAAACCCCACGCTTGGGATCACGCAAGCCTTTGCAGCACGAGGGGACCAGGTTCATTACATTACAACTGAGAAATACAAGAATAGACTCGAAGCAGTTGGAGCGAAGGTTCACCTGCATCCTGATCTGGTCAGGACTGCTTCCATTGATACCAACACTCCGGCAGGACTGAACGCATTTATGAATATTCATATCCAGACTTCGATGGACATCTTAGCCATCACTCAGGAGCTGTCCGAGCGTATTCAATTTGACTTGGTGTTCTATGATCGATTCGGAGCTGGTGAATTAGTAAGAGATTATTTGAATATTCCAGGCATTTCTTCATCCCCATCTTTTCTCATTTCAAATCATCTGATGGCTGCCAATCTCTTCCGCTCCGACGCTAAAGTACCGTTTCAGCCTGATGAACAAGTCACGTCTTCACTGCATCTCATGAAAGAAAGGTTCGGTGTTGCTCCCAAAGATCTGGTTCAATTTATGAACAATTCAGGAGCTTTGAATGTTGTATATACGAGCAGATATTTTCAACCGAATGGTGAACAATTTGGGGACGAGCATCTTTTTATTGGCCCCAGCTTCCCGGAGCGCAAAGGAGAAAATTCATTCCCGCTGGACAGACTACAGGGTAAAAAGGTTTTATATATTTCGATGGGAACTGTGCTGGACCACACTGAAGACTTTTTTAACACCTGCATTGAGGCTTTTTCCGATTTTGAAGGCATCGTCGTGATTGCAGCTGGCGAGAAAGCTGACTTTACCAAAATTAACCCGGCCCCTGAGCACTTTATCATCTCGTCTTATGTTCCTCAATTGGAGGTATTACGTCATTCAGATGTATTTATTACTCATGGTGGAATGAACAGTGTGAATGAAGGAATTCACTTTAATGTACCCTTGGTCGTGCTGCCTCAGGACAAGGATCAGCCCATGGTCGCGCAGCGGTTAACGGAACTTCAAGCGGGCTATCGAATAACTAAGGATCAAATCAATACACAAACGTTAAGAGATGCCGTACATGAGGTAGTGTCAAACGCAGCGTATAAAGAGGGCGTACAAAAAATAAATGACAGCTTCCAGCAATCCGGCGGTACAAAAGAAGCTCTCGCAAAAATTGATGCTTATCTTGATGCTTATCTGCAACATAAGCGCGCCTAAAATCACACGAGCAAAATGGCCACAAAAAAACAGGAATCTGACCATCCACGGTCAGGTTCCTGTTTGTATGCGATTCTATGCGAGGATATCCCACTTCTGGAACGAGGCAATCGTACAGTTTCCGTTCGCAAATGCACGAATACCTGTTGATTCCATTCCGGGATACACTCTTCCTGTGAGAACGTATTCGCCGTCGCCGATGAATATCTCCACAGAGCTTTTATCGACGAAAATCCGAAGCTCCAGGCGCCCCTCTTGTAATTCCAAGGGCACTCTTCTCTCTCCGCCCGGGCCTATACCGGCACGTTCTCGGTTGAAACGGAACAGACCGTCATCGGGACGGTACGACAGTACAGTCTCCTCTTCGCTACCCACCCGCAGTTTCAAACCGAATTCATCGGTGTTACTGGACTCAAACTCAAATACGACCTTCAGTTCGTAGCTATCTCCGCGCGTGTCCATAATCTGCTCACCTGTCAGTAAGATATCTCGCTGCTCGAACAGATTGCATCGGTAATTCTTTACCTCTTCAAGTGGACGGAACAGCAGCCTGGCGCCGTCGATCACCGCTTCCCGCGGAAGACTCATCGCACCAGCCCAATGGTGCCCCTCCTGAGTCGGCATCTCCGACTCCCACATATCCATCCATCCGATAACGATACGCCGCCCTTTATCATCCAAGGTTGACTGTGGGGCATAGAAATCGAATCCGTGATCCACCTGAGCATACCGCTCTGCCGTAAATGTTCCGGCAGCGGAATTGAAATCACCTATACCGTACATGGTTGAATGCAGATTGCGGTAAGCCTCTCCCTGTGCAGGCATGCGCTGCGGGGATAGCATAAATACGTGCCGACCACCGAGCGGGAACAGATCTGGACACTCCCAATTATCGCCAAAGCGTCCGTCACTCACGGCTAGTACATTGACATACGTCCAGCTTTTCAGGTCTTCAGAACGGTAAAGCAGTACAAGTCCGTTCCCTTTGGCATCATTAGAACCGAGAACGGCGTAATATTGATCTTCGTGCCTGAACACCTTAGGGTCACGGAAGTCTTTACGGCTGATCGTGTCCGGTATAGCGTCATAACCGATAACTGGGTTGCCCTCCCACTTTTCGAACGTTATTCCGTCTTCTGATACTGCAATTCCCTGCGACTGCTTGTAATCCTGATCTTTGTCAGGCCCGGTTACAACATGTCCGGTATACATCAGGACAAGCTTTCCGTCCTGCTCAATCGCACTGCCAGAGAAGCAACCATCCTGGTCGAACTCACCGTCCGGTGCCAAAGCGATCGGTAGATAATCCCACTTCATAAGATCGCGGCTGACTGCATGTCCCCAGTGCATCGGTCCCCATACTGATTTATACGGGTAATGTTGATAGAACAAGTGATATTGCCCGTTATATTGAATGAAGCCGTTCGGATCATTCATCCAACCCAATTCAGCCATTAAATGGTAGTGCAGCCGATAATCTGGCCGAAGCATATGCTTCGATTGGGAAATAAATTGATCTGCACGCTCTCTCGTATACGTTCTAGTCTGTTTGATAAAGCATCCTCCCCCTGCAGTTATTTAATCGAGCCTTGCATAACACCCTGAATAATATACTTCTGGGCGAACAGATAGATGATAATGATCGGAAATATCGTCAGTACCAAACTTGCCATCAATGGACCATAATCCACTGTATAGGTTCCATAAAAGTTGTACGTGGACAACGGAAGTGTCCTTTGCTCCGGATCGACCAGAATAAGGGACGGCAACAGAAAATCATTCCAGATCCACAGTACATTGAGAATGGAAATGGTGGCAGTCGTGGGCATCAGTACCGGAAACACAATCCGGAAGAATGTCTGAAACCGCGTGCAGCCGTCAATTAGCGCCGCTTCCTCCAGTTCCTTTGGAATACTCTTTACAAAACCATGATAAATGAAGACGGCCAGCGAGCTGCCAAAACCGATATACATGTAAATCAGCGACCACTTGCTGTTCAGTAGATCAAGTGATCCGTAGATTTTCACCAATGGAATCATGATAGCCTGGAATGGAATGATCATGGATGCAACCATCAGCATAAATGTATATTGGTTGAACTTGGTGTTGTTTCTGACAAAATAATGGGCCGTCATCGCCGCGAACAGTGAAATAAACAGAACACTTAACACCGTTATGACCAATGAGTTGGTGAAGGCAGCGATGTAATTCATTTTATCGAATGCGTTCATATAATTGACCATACTGAAGCTCTCTGGAAGCGATAACGGATTTGAGGTGATGGCCATGTTTTCCTTGAACGAATTGATCAGCAAAAAGACGAAAGGTACGATGAACAATATGAGTATGACTGTCAGCACAATGAATTTGATCACGGAGGAAGCAATTCTTTTTCTTGTCATTACGCCTCCACCTCCAACTTCTTGCTAAAATAAACCTGAAGCAGAGTGATGAGAGCAACCATCAGGAACAACACGAATGCTTCTGCCTGCCCCACACCATAATCACGGGAAAGGAATGCCTTTTCATACACATGCATCGACACCATTTGAGTACTGCTGAACGGCCCACCTTTCGTGAGCGCAAGGTTCACGTCATAGACCATAAATCCGCGCTGCAGGGACAAGAATATACATACGATGAAAGAAGGAACCATCAAGGGCAGCACCATTTTCCGCAGTCTGGTCCAGCTGTTTGCCCCATCAATGCTTGCGGCCTCCATAATATCATTCGGGACACCAGTCAACCCTGCGATGTAAATGACCATCATGTAACCCGCGTTCTGCCACACGGTTACAATCACGAGTGCCCAGAACGCTTTGTCGGGATCAGCCAGCCAAGTCGTGCTGAGCGACTGTATGCTGGCATGTTGTCCCAAATAGACAAGCACGTTGTTGAATATAAACTGCCATATAAAACCGAGTACAATGCCGCCGACAAGGTTGGGCAGGAAAAAACCCGCCCGGAAAATACTCTGTCCTTTTAACCCTTTTGTCAGCACATAAGCCAGCATAAAAGCGATCACATTGATAAGAACAACGGTATAAAACACATACTTGAGCGTCAAGCTGAACGATTTCCAAAACTCAATATCTCTAAAAACAGCCAGATAGTTTTGGACGCCAACCAGCGATAGTGTGGTGGAAATACCATCCCAGTTTGTGAACGTCAGATAGATGCCGTACAAAAATGGAATGATCATTACCGTTATGAAGGCAAACAAGGTTGGTCCGGTAAACAGCAGCCGCGTACGCAGCCGATTCCATACTCCTTTTTCCGCAATCATGATGCCCCCCCTCTCTTTGTCCCTGATTTCTCTCTCTATTCCGGGTAATTTGAAAACAACCTTATTTTGCGGTCTTCCAGTAGTTTTCGATTTCTTTAACCAGTGTTGCACGATCGCCCTGTTTCGCCAGATACTTTTGCATAGAAGATCCTGTCTTAGACCAGTGGTCGGCAGGCAGCATACTCATCGACTGCTCTGACTTGCCTTTTGCGATATAATCCTGGATGGACTTGCCAAGCGGGTCGGCCGCAGACAGTGTAATATTTTTGAACGCCGGGATGATGTTTGCTTGGTTCACGAGGAAATCCTGGCCTTTCTCTTCATAGACGATCCAGTTCAGGAACTTCTTCGCCGCCTCTTGCTGTTCTGGAGTAGCCTTCTCCTTGTCAATAACAATGCGCTTGGATACAGCAGACGAAATCTCCTGATTGCCGTAGTCATCGGCATTGTTGCTGATGGGTACAGGCAGAAAACCATATTCTTTGTTAGCGGTATCAAAACTGTTGATTTGCGGCCATGCCCAGTTGCCCATGAACCAAATGCCAACTTCACCTTTGCCGAGCAGTTCCGGTCCGCGTTCATAAGTTCCTGCTAGCGGAGAAGCCTGATCGATATTGTATTTCATCATGACGTCGAATGTATCCATAAGTCCGTTAAATACAGGATTATTAGCCAAGTCCGCCTGGCCCGCTTTTAGTGACGCCATGAATTTGTCCACTTCAGCCATGTCTTTGTTCTGGCCTGCATAAGCAAGAGGCAAATAATGAGCGCCCAGGGACCAGTCCATTGATGAAATCACCAGTGCTTTCTTTCCGGATGTCTCTATTTGCTGAAACAGTTTTTCAAGGTCATTTCGGGTTTTAATTGTGGTGGGATCAAAGCTTCCGCCTACCGCTTTATCTACAACGGCTTTGTTGTAAATGAATCCGTAGCCTTCAACAGCCAGTGGAAACGCGTAATTTTTACCATCAAATGTCGTAGCATTGGTAGCGCTTTCAACAGTGTCCGCATTCCACTTTTCCCCGCTTAGATCGAGGATACGGTCCTTAAATTTCTCAACATCACCTGTATCTAGCATGATCATGGTCGGCGGGTTTCCTGATGCATACAAGGCAGAGGCACGCTCAAAAGGAGATCCACCAGTCGGAACCGGCTGGATTTCAACTGTAATGCCCGGATTGTCTTTCTGGAACGCCTTCGCGGCTTCCTCCAGCTGTGGAAGGATTTCGCCTTTGGAGTTCAAAAGCGTAATTTTCACATTTTTCGAATCCCCTGATCCCCCTCCAGAAGCCGAATTACCTTCTCCTCCGGAGCCACTGCATGCAGACACCACCATAACCAAAAGAAGCAGCATTACCATCCATTGAACTCTTTTGAATTTCCTCATTGTTGTCATCCCCTTATTTATATAATGGCTCTGAATACTTAAATAAAACGCTTACAAACGGATTATATGTCAAGGTTTTAACTTGTGTCAATCGTTTGACATGTTAAATTTTTAACATGTACTAAAAAAAATCTGTTCCCCTTGTTAGAGGAACAGATTTTCATTCAGGTCGTTGCACGCTCAATTAGTTCAACAGGCAGCAGATTGACAGGTTGTACCTGCTCCCCTTCCGCCTGCCTGCGGATCAGCTCGACCGCCAGTCTGCCGATGTCTGCAATCGGCTGTCTTACCGATGTAAGTTCCGGCGTCAGCCAGGAAGCAACGCTTACATCATCGAAGCCTACAATGCGTACATTCTCTGGCACATGCCTTCCAGCGCGAATATATTCTTTCAGCGCAAAAGCCGCAATAATATCACTTGTTGCGAACACTCCATCAACATCGGGATGTTCATGAACGAGTTTTGAAATGATTCGCTCGTACTCCTTCTGGTCGAACACATTCAAGTCTGTTTGAACGATCACATGCTGGACATTATGCTTGTCCACAACATCTCGGAATGCTTTGGTCCGTTCATTGGACAGCATGTTCAGCTCCAGATTTCCGCATATATGCGCAATTTTCTGGCAGCCTTTGCTGATGAGCAGCTCCGTAGCCAGCTCGCCTCCGCGATAATTATCCGAGGATATGTAAGGAATACACGGGTCAATCTGTCTATCAAATGTCACAATCGGTGAATTCAAATGTCGGTACTCTTCTACTTCTAATGTATGGCTACCCATAATGATGCCATCCACCCGGTTCCGCTTCAACATATCGATATACACTTTTTCCTTCACGGGATCCATATGGGAATTGCACAGCAGGACCTTGCAGTTTTGCTGATAGGCATAGAACTCAACCTGATTGGCAAGCTCACTGAAGAAAGGATGCGAGACATCGGGAATAATCAGGCCAATAATATTAGACTGCTTACGCAATAGGGATCGTGCTATTTCATTCGGTTGATAATTAAGTTCCTCCATTGCGTCGAACACTTTTTTGCGTGTAGTTTCGCTAATATATCCCCGGTTGTTCATTACACGGGATACTGTTGTGACCGACACGCCCGCTTTTAATGCTACATCATGAATTGTCGCCATATTAACCTCTTCCCGCACAAAATAAATACATACAAACTATACTCTCTCCTCATCATTTCAACAACCTTACATAACGGAAGCCTAAAAATGGACGTAAATGTTAGGTGACTGAACTTTGCGAATCCCAAATTAGAGGTTACAGCAAGTTCTACTAACTTCATAAACTGATCATCATACATAATTCGCGAAGAGCTTTCTTCTTCCATTTGTTCACCGCCTGCTGAGTGATTTTGAGTTCTCATTTCTATAAAATAATACAACAGCCTATCCAATTGGATAGGCTGTCGGTAGCTGAAAGTATTAACATCATTCTGATTGTGCGTCAGTCGGTGCATTAATGTATGTATCTGTAAGCACATCAGTCGGTGCATCCGCAGGCACATTATCCGTTGCTGATTCACTGTTCTGGAGTAGTGCTCTCGGATAGGCCTGTGCACGCTCATAGTACCAGTTAAACAAGAAGCGGGCCATCGCCTGACGTCGGGTATCGCCATCCCACTTTAACCCTGCTGTTGGGTCCGCAAATGAACTCCTTGCTCCAGATTCCAGCAGAAAGCCATTCATGTGTGCGGTCATGCTGACATTACCGGCTGCTGTAAAAATGGACTTCGTGTTTTTCCCAAATCCATCATTAGAGCCGTTAAACAAATTCCAGTACTCTGAATCGCCGGGTTGTGTTTTGAACCAGGTAAATTCTGTAACATTTATTGGATAGGCTTGAGCTGCCGCCTTAATGTTGGAATCCCATTGCGATTGCAGCTTGTCCTTGTTATCATAAGCTCCGTAGCCTGGATACCAGTGGACAGCATAGCCGTAGTTGTTCAAGGGGTCTGTCAGCGGGTGTTTTGCCACCGGGCTGTAAAATTGGTTGTATCCAAGTCCTACAGCCCAGATGACATTATCCGCTCCTTTACTTCGAATCGTGGAAATGATAGAGTTCTGGAATCTTCTCAGATCATTCCAATGGTCAAGAAAATCATTCTCGCCGGGATAGCCTCCCCAATGCCCATTCGCATACGACTTAATTGGCTCGTTGATCAGTTCAAACATGACGTTATCCGCGCTATTAATAGCCGGCTGCGAGGCAAGATACCCCCAGATTTGATTAAATTTGTCCAAATTGGATTGTGTTGTACCCTGGTCGTTAGCCAAAGTGAAATCAAGACCAAGAGTAACATAAACGCCCTTTGTTTTCGCATAATTGATGTATGGAATAATCACATTTTGTGTAACTGCCTGTAAACCGGCGAAGTTGTATGACCCTGCGGCCACATCTCCCATATCCTGGCGGTCAATAAACAATCGGACCTGATTCATATACCAACCGTGGTTGCTTCCATACTTCGGTCTGGTGTCTGTAAAGGTGTCGGTGATATCCTTCAAATAAGCCAAAATTGCTGCATGACGATTGTTACCATTCAATTTGAGATAATAATTACTGTTTTGATAGGTCCAGTATGCTCCCGACGGCTGATGCCAGCCACTCAAAACAACAGGTTTTCCGCTGCTGTTCACCAATTGATTGCCCCTGACATGGAGCTCTCCCATGGGCATACCTGACCATGCATCTATATGTTGGTCAAACACCGGTTTTAAAGGCAATATGAATACAAGTATCAGAACTATTTTACATACCATACCTAATTTTTTCAAAGAAAGGCCTCCTCCTCAAAAATTAATTGACTATTATGCCAAAAGAATAAAATGGTATAAACATGTAGTGGCACCGCTTCCTGAGTCTATCCTATTGCAAAATCATCACCTCCCTTAATGGAAAATTATAACGTTTATTTGTATTTCTTGCATCTAATTGTATAACTTACATTTCCAAACCACAACTTGATAAAATTTAGTTTTTTTTGAGATTATTTTTCAAGAGTTAAGTTTGCTATAGTCTACGCCTCAATTTCAAGCTACAATGAAGATACCAAATATGGAAGTCTTTTATATTTTTCCGATAAGCCGGCCAATACTTGAAATAATGTATCATTGCCAGCCGTTTCTTTCATGTTTGGTCAATCTTTTATGGAGGTGTAAAATGAAGAAGAAATCTTGGTTCACTTTAATGGTCACGGGTATTGTCTCTCTGTTTTTTTCGGTAAGCGTTTATGCAGGGAATGTTTTTTGGGAACCACTTAATGGTTTCAATTCTGGTGCATGGCAAAAGGCGGATGGATATTCCAATGGGAACATGTTTAATTGCACTTGGCGTGCCAATAATGTCAATTTTACGAACGATGGCAAAATGAAGCTTGGCTTAACAAGTTCTGCGTACAATAAATTTGACTGTGGAGAGTATCGATCGACGAACACTTACAGATACGGCTTATACGAGGTCAGCATGAAGCCTGCTAAAAATACTGGGATCGTATCTTCCTTCTTTACGTATACGGGACCTACTGATGGCACGCAATGGGATGAAATAGATATTGAATTTTTAGGCAAAGACACGACAAAAGTGCAATTCAACTATTATACAAACGGGGTCGGTGGTCACGAGAAGATTGTTGATCTGGGCTTTGATGCATCAAGAGGCTTCCACACCTATGCTTTCGATTGGCAGCCAGGGTACATTAAGTGGTATGTTGACGGGGTTTTAAAGCATACGGCAACTACAAACTTACCAAGCACGCCAGGCAAGATTATGATGAATTTATGGAATGGTACTGGCGTTGACGACTGGCTGGGTTCGTATAATGGAGTGAATCCGCTATACGCTGAATATGATTGGGTAAAATACACGAGCAATTAGCCCGTAGTACAAAAGCAGCCCTGTAGGGGCTGTCAGGCTGTCGAGAAACCCCCTGTTTTTTTGCAGGGGGTTTAAAACTGTCTTAGTGGTCTAAAAACTAGGGTCCTCAGATCGTTTTAAATCGATTTTTGTTTTAAAATATGCGTCTCCCCATATAAAAATAGAAGTGTCGAAAAGTCCTCTGGACTTTCTCGACACTCTGGCAGCCCTGTAGGGGCTGTTTTTTTTTGATGATGCATTGAGTCAGCCATGTTCGGCCATGAAGAAAACCACCGGAAATCTATTCAAATCTGGCGATCATCGATGCGCAGCTTGAATATAATCAGGGATTTAATAACTCCTCAGTTTACCCCATACGTTTGTAGGTGATTGGAATTCATCTGCTTCAATTACTTTAAAACACCAATACAGGAAAGGATTCATGTA
The DNA here is from genome assembly GCF_024213565.1 of Paenibacillus sp. Lou8.1. Lineage (NCBI taxonomy): Bacteria > Bacillati > Bacillota > Bacilli > Caryophanales > Paenibacillaceae > Paenibacillus > Paenibacillus sp. Lou8.1. The sequence goes on along the minus strand of NZ_JANAVN010000008.1, from coordinate 96,103 downwards.
ACTATACTACGCACTGATTGAGCCAAAGCTGTAGCCTCTGAATTTAATAAAAAAGCCCGGTGTACAAAGGTACCAACTTTAATGTAACTAAACAATAGTTTGTCAGGTGATAAAAAAGTCGTGAACCAATTTTGTTGATTTTACTGCGTTGCCAGAGCACGTGATAAACACGAAAAATAAAAAGTGAAACCACCACAAATTACCATAAAAAGAAATTTGGAAACTTGTACTATTACGATAATATAATTTTCATAACCATTTCCTCAATATACTGAATGTCGCATATAACGTGCTTAAATGATCAATTTTCTTTTTCAAAGAATTATCTCTAATAATCTGTCCATCTTTAGTCCATTGTCCATATATTTGAACTAACCACCCTGTAGTTCGTGAGAGTTCAAGAAGTGTTGTCTTCAGATGCTCTTTTTGAACTAAAGTTAGGTTATTTTCCATTTTTATTTTATTAAATTCTTCTATCAAATCTCTTACTAATTCATTATTCACTTCTTTCAATGAAGCCATTATATCTCTAGCTAGTTTATTAATTCTCTTTTTTTGTTCGAATGATAGCTTGATTTTACTTCATTCTTTAAATAGTGAACTTATGGAATGGTTTGATTCTTAGTATACCAAAGGTAAACTACGATTTCTGTTGTGTTTTGTCGATTTCCAATAAATTGAAATCGTTACTCAGCGGCACTTGACGTCAGATTCCTGTGGTGGATTTTTCCCTTTCATTTGGAAAAAAACACCCGGCAGGATGCGTACCGAGAGAAATACGGCATACACCCAAGCCGGGTAAGGGATTAGAAAATAATATCAATGGCCTCTAGCACATCTTGCTCCTGTTCGGATTGCCCGTTCAGGGAAATATCCTTCAACAGCACCGAAGGCTGTTCGCAAATTTGGGTGATGATCACGAGCAGGTCCTGAGCGAAATTGTCGATCAGATTGCGCGTAAACAACTTGGTGGCATATTCAAACTGCCCGTTCATTCCCTCATCCAGCAACGAAATGACCAAGGTAAGATCAAATTGGGAAACCGTATGAGTTTCCGGATAAGATTCGATCTTGATATCCCCGAAGCTTTGAACATTATCTTCCTTGGTTTCCAGAACAAACATGACATCGAATACAGGATTGCGGCTTTGATCTCGCGGCGCCTGCAGCTTTTTCACAAGCTCCTCGAACGGATAATCCTGGTGGTCGTAGGCCCCCAGCATCGTTTCTTTGACTTCGTTCAAGTAAGCGAGGAACATCTTCTCCCCGGACGGATAATGGCGAATCGCCAAAGTGTTAACAAACATTCCGATGAGCGGCTCCAGGTCGGCATGTGTGCGGCCCGAAACCGGTATGCCTACAATGAAGTCTTCTTGTCCTGAGTACTTGCTGAGCAGGATTGAATAGGCCGACAATAACACCATATAAAGGGTGGCACCGTTCTCATTGGCGATGCGCTGCAAGCTGTCGGTCATCTGCTTGTCGATGCTGAAAGGCAGCACATCTCCCTCAAAGCTGCGAGCGGCAGGTCTGACAAAGTCCGTAGGCAGTTCAAGCGTCGGCAGTTCGCCTTCCAGCACGTCCAGCCAGTAGGCTTCCTGACGTTTCAGCCGCTCTTTTACAGGTTCGGACTGCTGCCAAGCGGCGAATTCCTTGTATTGAATCCGAAGCGGTTCCAGAGTCTCGCCGTTATACAGGCGCAGCAGCTCTTCGACGAAGATGCCCATCGACATGCCATCCGTGACGATATGATGAATGTCCAGCATGAGCAGATGCCGTTCCGCTTCCCATTCGACTAAGCCCACACGCAGCAGCGGCGGCCGCTCCAAATCAAAGACGCGCACAAAGCCGTCTACGATGCTCTTCGTTTCACTTTCCGTCGCTTTCGTATACTCGACGGCAAACTTCAAGGTCGGATAAACTCGTTGTACCGGTTCGCCGTCGACCATTTCGAAGCCGGTTCGCAAAATTTCGTGACGAGCTATCAATCCTTTGAGCGCCGCCTCGAATTGATTCCGTTCCAAGCGCCCCACGAGAACCGTCATGCCGGACATGTTGTAGCTAAGCTCGGCGCCTTCCATTTGCTGCTGGATGTACAGCCGTTTTTGCACGGAGGAAAGCGGATAGTAATCCCTCTTATCCAGAACCGGAATGGAGAGGTGTTCCTGCCGCTCCAATTGGCTGATCGCTTCGGCCATCGCTTCGATGGTCGAGTGCCGGAACACATCGCGCAGCGGCAGGTCCACGCTCAGCTCCTTGTGCACCTTGCTGACCAGCGTCGTCGCCCGCAGGGAATGCCCGCCGAGGTCGAAGAAGTTGTCCGTCACGCCAATCGTGACCGGTCCGAGCACGTCCTGCCAGATGGCGACCAGTTTCGCCTCCAGTTCGGTGCGCGGCGCCACGTATTCGCGGCCTGCGCTTGCTCCCCCTTCCGGCGCCGGCAGCGCCTTCCGGTCGATTTTCCCGTTCGGCGTCAGAGGCAGGCGCTCCAGCTCGACGAAGTACGACGGGATCATGTAACCCGGCAGCTCCCTGGAGATCGCCCGTTTCAGGTCTGCCGCCGTCAGTTCGCCATCCGTTGTGTAGTACGCGCACAGCGCTTTCTGCCCGTTCGCGTCACTTCGAACCAGCACCACCGCTTCGCGCACGCCTTCCACCCGCAGCAGCTGCGACTCGATCTCGCCCGTCTCGATCCGGTAGCCCCGGATTTTCGCCTGGTTGTCGATCCGGCCGATGAAGTCCACGTTGCCGTCCTCCATCCACCGCGCCAAGTCTCCCGTGCGGTACAGCCGCTCGTCCGCGGCGAACGGGCTGTCTACGAACTTCTCTTCCGTCAGCTCCGGACGGTTCAAGTACCCGCGCGCCACTCCGACTCCGCCGATGACCAGCTCGCCCAGCACCCCGACCGGCACCGGGTTCAGATGCGCGTCCACGATGTAGAATTTCGCATTCAGCCACGCTTTGCCGATCGGCACATTGCCTGTCTGCGGCAGCTTCGCCAGCTCCTCGTCGTAGAAGCTCGAGTCGATCGCCGCTTCCGTCACGCCGTATGCGTTGATGATCCGGAACAACGAGCCGAAGCGTTCCTGCAAGGTCCGGTAATCCGCCACGCTGCAGCTGTCCGAGCTCGTGATCAACAACTCCATCCAGCTCATATCCAGCCGCTGCTCGTGCACGTACTCCAGGAACGGCACGATCAGCGCCGGCGTCGATTCGAAGATGGTGACCCGCTCCCGCTCCATCCAGTGGTGCAGACGAGAAGGATCGATCCGGTCGTCCTTCGGCACAATCACCATCGTGCCTCCGTTGTACAGCGTCCGCGCGATATCTCCCACGAACACGTCGAACGAGAAGCTTGCGAGCTGCAGCAGCCGCACCGGGAACTCATCCAACTGGTATTCCCGCCGGTAGCCCGCCGCCGTGTTCACCAGGCTGCGGTGCTCGATCATCACGCCCTTCGGCTTGCCCGTCGTTCCCGACGTGTAGATCACGTACGCCAGGTCCTCTGGACGGGCTTCATGGAAGCTGTCGGCATTCGTCCGCTCCTCGCTGTACGAAGTTTCGTCGTCGAGGTACAGCACCGCCGCCAGCGCCAGCTCCTCTTCGCCGAACCAGGCTTCGGCACGCTCTCGCAGCGCCGTTTGCGTCAGCAGTACCTTCGCTCCGCTGTCTTCGAGCATGAACCGCACGCGGTCCGCCGGATAATCCGGGTCGAGCGGCACATACGCCCCGCCCGCTTTCCAGACGGCCAGCACGGCTACCAGCAAGTCCACCGAACGCTCGGCGAGAATGCCGACGATCGTCTCCCGGCCGATGCCGCTTGCACGCAGCGTGGCCGCCAAGCGGTTCGCCCGCTCGTTCAGCTCCGCATACGTCAGCCGGTCGTTCTCGTACACGACGGCCGCCTCTTCCGGCGTGCGCTCCGCCTGTTCCTCGAACAGCCGGTGGAACGCGGCCGCAGGAGCCGCTTCCGGCTGCGCCGGGTTAAACGCGCCGAGAATTTGCTCTTTTTCCGCCGGTGTCAAAATGCCCAGCTCGGCAATAGTCGCCGACGGGTTGCGGAGAATGGATTCAAGCAGCTGCAAGTAGTGAGCGGCCAATTTCTCCACCGTTTCGGTTTTATAAAGAGCAGTGGCGTATTCAAACAGATATTCCAAGCCTTCCTCGATCTCCGTGACGTCCAAGCTGAGATCGAATTTAGAAACAATTTCTTCGCTGGCATACGTCGACAAATGGAGTCCGGGAAGCTGGATTTCCAAATTCTCTGTATTCTGCAAAGCAAACATCGTATCGAACAGCGGATTGCGGCTTAAATCGCGAGCCACGTTCACCTTATCCACCAGTTCCTCAAACGGATAATTCTGATGTTCAAAAGCGCCCAGCGTCGTCTCCTTGATTTCCTTCAAGTAGTCAAGGAACGTCTTACCGGCAGCCGGATAACTGCGGATGGCCAGGGTATTGACGAACATCCCGATCAGCGGCTGAACGTCACTGTGATTTCTTCCCGCAATTGGCGTACCGACCACCACGTCTTCTTGCCCTGTATATTTATTCAATAATATTGTATAACCAGCAAGCAGAACCATGTAAAGCGTTGCGCCGTTCTCGGCTGCAAGCCGTTTCAGACCCTCGCTTTTCTCCCTATGCATAAACAATTGCAGCGTGCGGCCCTCGTAGCTCTGCATAGCCGGGCGCGGATAGTCCGTCGGCAATTCCAAAACCGGCAGCTCTCCGCGGAACATGTCGAGCCAGTAGGCTTCCTGCTTGGCAAGCTGAGCTTTCTGCTCGTTCGATTGCTGCCATACCGCATAATCTTTGTACTGAATGCGGAGCGGCTCCATCTGCTCCCCGCTGTACAAGCGGACGAACTCTTCGATCAGTACGTCAATCGAAACGCCGTCAGATACGATATGATGCGTATCGAACATTAGAATGTGCCGGTCCGGCGCCAGTTCGGCAAGGCCTACCCGCAGAAGTGGCGGCTTCGCTAGATCAAACGGACGAACGAATTGGCGCACCGTTTCTTCCGCCTGCTCCCCGCTGATCTGCACATATTCCACCTGGAAGGCGGCTTCTTCGTAAATCCGCTGAACCGCTTCGCCTTTTACCACCTCAAAGCCGGTACGCAGCGTTTCATGACGAGCTACGAGCCCGCGGAACGCTTCTTCAAACCGCTGCCGGTCGAGCTCCCCTTCGAGCAGCATAGCTCCCGGTATGTTGTAGCTCAGCTCGGCTCCTTCCAGCTGGTTCAAGATATAGAGACGTTTCTGAGCGGAAGAGAGCGGATAATACTCGCTAGGTTCCGCAGCCGGAATAGCCGTGAACGAGCCGATCTCCAGCCGCTCCATAGCCGCGGCCATTTCCTCAACCGTCGAGTAGCGGAATACGTCGCGAAGCGGGAATTCAATGCCTAGCTCCTTATGCATTTTGCTGACAAGCGTCGTCGCCCGCAGGGAGTGTCCGCCGAGGTCGAAGAAGTTGTCCGTTACGCCTACCGCCTTCTCCCGAACAAGCACATCCTGCCAAATGGCGGCCAGCTTCGCCTCCAGTTCGGTGCGCGGCGCCACGTATTCGCGGCCTCCGCTTGCTCCCCCTTCCGGTGCCGGCAGCGCCTTCCGGTCGATTTTCCCGTTCGGCGTCAGAGGCAAGCGCTCCAGCTCCACGAAGTACGACGGGATCATGTAACCCGGCAGCTCGCTGGCAATCGCCCGCTTCAGGTCCGCCGCCGTCAAGCCTTCTTCCGCTGTATAATAAGCACACAAAGCTTTCTGACCTTCTTGATCTTCCCTGACGACGACGACCGCTTCCTTCACGCCACCTACACTCAGCAGCTTCGCTTCGATTTCGCCCGTCTCAATCCGGTACCCCCGGATTTTCACCTGGTTGTCGATCCGGCCGATGAAGTCCACGTTGCCGTCCTCCATCCACCGCGCCAAGTCTCCCGTGCGGTACAGCCGCTCGCCCGCGGCGAACGGGCTGTCTACGAACTTCTCTTCCGTCAGCTCCGGACGGTTCAAGTACCCGCGCGCCACTCCGACTCCGCCGATGACCAGCTCGCCCAGCACCCCGACCGGCACCGGGTTCAGATGTGCGTCCACGATGTAGAATTTCGCATTCAGCCACGCTTTGCCGATCGGCACATTGCCTGTCTGCGGCAGCTTCGCCAGCTCCTCGTCGTAGAAGCTGGAGTCGATCGCCGCTTCCGTCACGCCGTATGCGTTGATGATCCGGAACAACGAGCCGAAGCGTTCCTGCAAGGTCCGGTAATCCGCCACGCTGCAGCTGTCCGAGCTCGTGATCAACAACTCCATCCAGCTCATATCCAGCCGCTGCTCGTGCACGTACTCCAGGAACGGCACGATCAGCGCCGGCGTCGATTCGAAGATGGTGACCCGCTCCCGCTCAATCCAGTAGTGCAGACGAGACGGATCGATCCGGTCGTCCTTCGGCACAATCACCATCGTGCCTCCGTTGTACAGCGTCCGCGCGATATCTCCCACGAACACGTCAAACGAGAAGCTTGCGAGCTGCAGCAGCCGCACCGGGAACTGATCCAACCGGTATTGCCGCCGGTAGCCCGCCGCCGTGTTCACCAGGCTGCGGTGCTCGATCATCACGCCCTTCGGCTTGCCCGTCGTTCCCGACGTATAGATCACGTACGCCAGATCCTCCGGACGGGCTTCATGGAAGCTGTCGGCATTCGTCCGCTCCTCGCTGTACGAAGTTTCGTCGTCGAGGTACAGCACCGCCGCCAGCGCCAGCTCCTCTTCGCCGAGCCAGGCTTCGGCACGCTCTCGCAGCGCCGTTTGCGTCAGCAGTACCTTCGCTCCGCTGTCTTCGAGCATGAACCGCACGCGGTCCGCCGGATAATCCGGGTCGAGCGGCACATACGCCCCGCCCGCTTTCCAGACGGCCAGCACGGCCACCAGCAAGTCCACCGAACGCTCGGCGAGAATACCGACGATCGACTCCCGGCCGATGCCGCTTGCGCGCAGCGTAGCCGCCAAGCGGTTTGCCCGCTCGTTCAGCTCCGCATATGTCAGCCGGTCACTCTCGTACACGACAGCTGCCGCTTCCGGCGTGCGCTCCGCCTGTTCCTCAAACAGCCGGTGGAACGCGGCCGCAGGAGCCGCTTCCCGCTGCGCCGGGTTAAACGCGCCGAGAATTTGCTCTTTTTCCGCCGGTGTCAAAATGCCCAGCTCGGCAATAGTCGCCGACGGGTTGCGGAGAATGGATTCAAGCAGCTGCAAGTAGTGAGCGGCCAATTTCTCCACCGTTTCGGTTTTATAAAGAGCAGTGGCGTATTCAAACAGATATTCCAAGCCTTCCTCGATCTCCGTGACGTCCAAGCTGAGATCGAATTTAGAAACAATTTCTTCGCTGGCATACGTCGACAAATGGAGTCCGGGAAGCTGGATTTCCAAATTCTCTGTATTCTGCAAAGCAAACATCGTATCGAATAGCGGATTGCGGCTTAAATCGCGAGCCACGTTCACCTTATCCACCAGTTCCTCAAACGGATAATTCTGATGTTCAAAAGCGCCCAGCGTCGTCTCCTTGATTTCCTTCAAGTAGTCAAGGAACGTCTTACCGGCAGCCGGATAACTGCGGATGGCCAGGGTATTGACGAACATCCCCATCAGCGGCTGAACGTCGCTGTGATTTCTTCCCGCAATCGGCGTACCGACCACCACGTCTTCTTGCCCTGTATATTTATGCAATAATATTGTATAACCAGCAAGCAGAACCATGTAAAGTGTTGCGCCGTTCTCGGCTGCAAGCCGTTTCAGACCCTCGCTTTGCTCGCTATGCATAAACAATTGCAGCGTGCGGCCCTCGTAGCTCTGCATAGCCGGGCGCGGATAGTCCGTCGGCAATTCCAAAACCGGCAGCTCTCCGCGGAACATGTCGAGCCAGTAGGCTCCCTGCTTGGCAAGCTGAGCTTTCTGCTCGTCCGATTGCTGCCATACCGCATAATCTTTGTACTGAATGCGGAGCGGCTCCAACTGCTCCCCGCTGTACAAGCGGACGAACTCTTCGATCAGTACGTCAATCGAAACGCCGTCAGATACGATATGATGCGTATCGAACATTAGAATGTGCTGGTCCGGCGCCAGTTCGGCAAGGCCTACCCGCAGAAGTGGCGGCTTCGCTAGATCAAACGGACGAACGAATTGGCGCACCGTTTCTTCCGCCTGCTCCCCGCTGATCTGCACATATTCCACCTGGAAGGCGGCTTCTTCGTAAATCCGCTGAACCGCTTCGCCTTTTACCATCTCAAAGCCGGTACGCAGCGTTTCATGACGAGCTACGAGCCCGCGGAACGCTTTTTCAAACCGCTGCCGGTCGAGCTCCCCTTCGAGCAGCATAGCTCCCGGTATGTTGTAGCTCAGCTCGGCTCCTTCCAGCTGGTTCAAGATATAGAGACGTTTCTGAGCGGAAGAGAGCGGATAATACTCGCTAGGTTCCGCAGCCGGAATAGCCGTGAACGAGCCGATCTCCAGCCGCTCCATAACCGCGGCCATTTCCTCAACCGTCGAGTAGCGGAATACGTCGCGAAGCGGGAATTCAACGCCTAGCTCCTTATGCATTTTGCTGACAAGTGTCGTCGCCCGCAGGGAGTGTCCGCCGAGGTCGAAGAAGTTGTCCGTTACGCCTACCGCCTTCTCCCGAACAAGCACATCCTGCCAAATGGCGGCCAGCTTCGCCTCCAGTTCGGTGCGCGGCGCCACGTATTCGCGGCCTGCGCTTGCTCCCCCTTCCGGTGCCGGCAGCGCCTTCCGGTCGATCTTTCCGTTCGGCGTCAGAGGCAAGCGCTCCAGCTCCACGAAGTACGACGGGATCATGTAACCCGGCAGCTCGCTGGCAATCGCCCGCTTCAGGTCTGCCGCCGTCAAGCCTTCTTCCGCTGTATAATAAGCGCACAAAGCTTTCTGACCTTCTTGATCTTCCCTGACGACGACGACCGCTTCCTTCACGCCACCTACACTCAGCAGCTTCGCTTCAATTTCACCAAGCTCGATCCGATAGCCGCGAATTTTCACCTGGTTGTCGATCCGGCCGATGAAGTCCACGTTGCCGTCCGGCATCCAGCGCGCCAGGTCGCCTGTCCGGTACAGCCGCTCCCCAGCGGCGAACGGGCTGTCTACGAATTTCTCCGCCGTCAAAGCCGGGCGGTTCAAGTAACCGCGGGCCACACCCGCTCCGCTGATAACCAGCTCGCCCAACACCCCGATCGGCACCGGCTTCAGATTCGCATCCACGATGTAGAACTTGGCGTTCAGCCACGCTTTCCCGATCGGCACGCTGCCCGTCTTCGGCAGCTTCTCCAGCGGCTCGTCATAGAAGCTGGAGTCAATCGCCGCTTCCGTTACGCCGTAGCTGTTAATAATACGGAACTGCGAGCCGAAGCGCTCCTGCAAGGTGCGGTAATCCGCTACGCTGCACGCATCCGAGCTTGTGATCAGCAGCTGCATCGAGCTGAGGTCCAGACCCTCGGCATGCACATGCTCCATGAACGGCACGATCAGCGCCGGCGTCGATTCGAACACCGTCACGGCGTAGTCGCGAATCCAGCCGTAGAGGCGGGTTGGATCAATCCGGTCGTCCTTCGGCACGATGACCATGGTGCCGCCGTTGTACAGCGTCCGCGCAATGTCGCCGACGAACACGTCGAACGAGAAGCTGGCGAGCTGCAGCAGCCGGATCGGGAACTGATCCAGGCGGTATTCCCGCCGGTAGCCCGCCGCCGTGTTCACCAGGCTGCGGTGCTCGATCATCACGCCCTTCGGCCTGCCCGTCGTACCGGAGGTGTAGATGACGTAAGCCAAATCGCGCGGCTTGTTCACATTCGCCGGATTCGATGCGAGATCCGCCGCTAGTACGTTCTTCTCGGCTTCTGCCGTGGCGGACGTTTCGGCAGCCGCCGTTTCCGCTTGCGCCAAAGCCTCCACCTTTGCTTCGCCCAAAGCTTGTACGCCCACAGCCGCTTCCGCCGCTCCGAGGCTGTACGTCGCGGCGTCGTCAAGCGCAAGCACCGTTTGCAGCACTAGAGCTCCGTCGCTGCGCCAAGCTTCCGCCTGCTCCAGAAGGCGGGTCTGTGTGAGCAGCACCGACGCCCCGCTGTCCGCGAGCATATACTCGATCCGCTCCGCCGGATAGTCCGGGTCGAGCGGCACATAAGCGCCGCCCGCTTTCCATACGGCGAGCACCCCGATCAACAGCTCCGCCGAACGGCCGGCCAGAATGCCGACCACCTGCTCCGGCTTCACCCCGCGCGCCCGCAGTGCATACGCCAGACGATTCGCTTTGGCGTTCAGCTCCGCATACGTCAGCTTGCTGTCTTCGTAGACAACCGCCAGCGCTCCCGGAGTGCGCTCCGCCTGCTCCTCGAACAGCTCGTGGAACGTTCTCTCTCCCCACGACTCATCCGCTTCCAAACCTGTACCCTCTGCGGCGGGTTGCTTCGCAAGAGCAGAAGACGACACGTCAAACCCGACCAGCAAATCATGCTTTTCGCTGTCCGTCAAGATATCCAAATCCGAAATCCGCGCACTCGGCTGAGCCAGGATCGACGCCAATAGCTGCTCGTAATGACCCGCCAGCCGTACCATCGTTTCCTGTCTAAACAACGAGGTAGCGTACTCGATCTTGCAAACCAGCTCGTTATCGGCTTCCACGATATCAAGGCTAAGATCAAACTTTGCCGTCTTTTCCTCGATGTCGAACAACGACCATTGCAAGCCTTCCATGGTTAAATCCAAGCTTTCGTGTTTTTGCAAAGAAAACATGGTGTCAAACAGAGGATTCCGGCTTAAATCCCGGCTCACCTGAAGAGCTTCCACCAGCTCCTCGAACGGATAGTCCTGGTGCTCGTAGGCTCCAAGCGTCGTTTCCTTCACTTCCTGCAAGTAATCCAGGAACGTCCGCTCCGCCGCCGGACCCAAGCGAAGGGCCAGCGTATTGACGAACATGCCGATAATCGGCTGCAGGTCGGCGTGAGAACGGGCAGCAATCGGAGTGCCGACCACTATATCTTCCTGTCCCGCGTATTTATGAAGCAATACGGAGTACGCAGCCAGCAGAAGCATGTACAGCGTCGCCCCCGAATCGCCGGCAAGCCGTTTGAGAGCTTCGCTTTTCTCCGCATCCAGCGTAAACGTGAGCGTTTGACCGTCAAACTGCTGGACGGCCGGGCGGGAGAAGTCGAGAGGGAGCTCAAGAACCGGAAGCTCGGAGCTGAATACCCCGCGCCAGTATTCCTCCTGCCGTTTGATGCGCTGGCGCTGCTCCTCGGATTGCTGCCAAACGGCGTAATCCTTATATTGAATCCGCAGCTCCGGCAATTCTTTCCCATTGTAAAGCCGCACGAATTCGCGCAGCAGCACGTCCATGGAAAGGCCGTCGGAACCAATATGATGAATATCCAGCGCGAGCAGGAATTTCTCTTTCTCCAGTTCGATCAGCAGGGCGCGCAGCAAAGGCGGCTGGGTCAGGTCAAAAGGCTGAATGAAGCCTTCAAGAATGGCCGCAACCTGATCTTCGCTTGCTTGAAGCTTCTCGACCTTGAAAGCTACGAGCGGATGAATACGCTGAACCGGCTCCCCATTCACGATTTCAAAACCGGTGCGCAGCATATCATGCCGGGCCACCAAAGTTGTCAGCGCCTTTTCCACTTTGGCCTCGTTCAAAGCCCCTTCCAACTGCAAGGCACTTGGGAGGTTGTAATTCAGCTCCGAGCCATCCAGCTGGTGCAGGACGTACAGCCTTTTTTGCGCGGAGGAAACCGGATAGTACGCTTTCTCTTCCGCTTTCGGAATCGAGCTGTGCCGCGTTTCTTCCAAGCTGGCAATAGCCCCGGCCATCGACTCTATCGTCGTATAGCGGAACACATCGCGCAGCGGAAGTTCGACGTTCATTTCCTTCTGAATCTTGCTGACAAGGTTCGTCGCCCGCAAGGAGTGGCCTCCGAGCTCGAAGAAATTGTCCAGGACTCCAATACCGGAGTAGCCCAGCACTTCCTCCCAGATCTTCACAAGCTGGGACTCCGTCCGGTTACGCGGCGCTACGTATTCGACGCCTGTTTGCAAGCCGCCTTGCGGCTCCGGCAGCGCTTTGCGGTCCACTTTTCCGTTGGACGTCAGCGGCATGCGCTCCAGCTGCACGAAGTACGACGGGATCATGTACCCCGGCATTTCCTGGGCCAGCGAGGTTCTCATTTCGCTGACCGTCAGCGTCCGGTCCGCCACAAAGTAGGCGACAAGCGCCTTCTCGCCCCCGCCGTCCTGACGGGCGAGCACCACCGCTTCTTCCACGCCCTCGACGTTCAGTAGCTGCGTCTCGATTTCGTCCAGCTCGATCCGGTAGCCGCGGATTTTGACCTGGTGGTCGATCCGGCCCAGGTATTCGATGTTGCCGTCCGGCAGCCAAGCCGCCAAGTCGCCCGAGCGGTACAGTTTCTCCCCCTCCGCAAACGGGGAATCGACGAACTTCTCCGCCGTCAGATCCGGACGGTTCAGGTATCCTCTCGCAAGGCCTTCCCCGGCCACGTACATTTCGCCCGCTACGCCGATCGGCACAGGGCGGCGGTTTTCATCAAGGACGTATACGCTCAGCGTCGGGATCGGCTTGCCGATATTGCTCTTCGCCGCCTCAATCTCGACCCACGTAATTTCCTTATACGTAACGTGAACCGTCGTCTCGGTAATGCCGTACATATTAATCAGCTTCGTCTCCGGGTACTTCGTCTTGAAGCCCTTGAGCAGCAGCGGACTGAGCGCTTCGCCCCCGAAGATGACGTTGCGAATCCGCAGATCGTACGGATGGTCCGCCAAGACCTCACGTAGCAGCTGGTAGAAGTACGTTGGCGTCTGGTTCAAAATCGTGACCTGTTCGCGGCCCAGCAGCGCCAGGAAATCGGCCGGATTTTTCGCCGTGAGTGGCGGTACGATGACCAGCTTGCCTCCATACAGCAGCGCTCCGTACATTTCCCAGACGGAGAAATCGAAGCAGAACGAGTGGAACAGCGTCCACGTGTCGGATGGCCCGAAGTCAAACAGGTTCTTGTCGTTGAACAGGAGGCGCACGACGTTCTTATGCTCGATCAGCGTTCCTTTCGGTCTGCCGGTCGTTCCCGACGTGTAGATGACATATGCCAGGTTGCCCGGCCCGGAAATCGGCTCCAGGTTCGAAGCGTCCAGCGCATCGGCGGAGTCCGCCCCTCTGTCGCCCCAAACGAAATCGTCCAATTCAAGGCGCGTTCCTACAAAGTCGGTCTTCTCGTGCAGATGCTTTTGAATCAGCAATAACGGCGCGCCCGAATCCTCGATCATAAAGCGGATGCGCTCCTCCGGGTAGTCGGGATCGACAGGCACGTATGCTCCGCCCGCTTTGAGAATCGCCAGAATGCCGACAACCATATCGAGCGAGCGTTCGGCCAGAATCGCTACCAGCTGGTCCGCTTCTACTCCCGTCTCCCGCAGCTTCCGCGCAAGGCGGTTGGATCGCTCGTTCAGCTCGCGGTAGGTCAGCTGCCGCTCGTTCATGACGGCGGCCACGTTGTCCGGGTAAAGCTCCGCCTGCTCTTCAAACAAGCCGTGAATCGTCTGCTGCCGCGGGTAGTCCGCCTCCGAATCGTTGAAACCGTGCACCAGCTCGTAGATTTCCTCCTCCGTGAGCATTTCCAGCGAGGCAATATCCTCGTCCGGCGCTGCTGCGATGGTTTCGAGCAGCTTGTCATAATGTCTGGCGAACCGCTCCGCGGTCTCTTGTTTATACAGAGCCGTAGCGTACTCCAACCGGCATTCGAGCTGACCGTCCAGCTCCGAAATATCCAGGAGCAGCTCGAACTTGGATGTTCGGTTTTCCAGCGGATAAAACGATTGCTCCAACCCCTCGATGACAATTTGCTCGTTCTCCGTATTTTGCAGGGCGAAGAACGTATCAAAGAGTGGATTCCGGCCGGTCGCGCGCGGAATGTGAAGACTTTCTACCAAGTCTTCGAACAAATAATTTTGGTGTTCGAAAGCCCCGAGCGTGATGTCCTTGATTTCTTCCAGGTACGTAAGGTACGGCTTGGAACGCTCCGGACGGCTGCGAATGGCCAGCGTGTTGATAAACATCCCTACGATCGGCTGCACTTCTTCCTGCGTTCTTCCGGCAATCGGCGTGCCTACGATCAGATCTTCCTGACCCGAATATTTATGCATAAGGATGGTGTAAGCCGACAGCAGCACCATGTACAGGGTCGTCCCTGTCCGTGCCGCCAGCTCTTTCAGCTTCTCCGTCCGATCTTTCTCGATATAAAACTTCACGGTTCGGCCGTCAAAGCTTTGCACCGCAGGCCGCGGGAAGTCCGTCGGTAGCTCCAAGACCGGCAGCTCGCCCGACAGCTGTTCCAGCCAATACTCCTTCTGCGGCTGGAGCATCTGCCCGTAAGCTTCGGAATGCTGCCAAACGGCATAATCTTTGTATTGAATGCGCAGCGGGGCCAGCTCCTCGCCCCGATACAGGCGGCTGAACTCGTCGAAGAGCAGCGCTGTCGAAATGCCGTCCGAGACGATATGGTGCATATCGAACAGTAGAATGTGGCGATCCTCGGCGACTTCGATCAGGCCGATGCGGAGAAGTGGCGGCTTGGTCAGATCAAACGGGTGATAGTAAGCTTCCACCACTTGCTCCACTTCCCGCTCGCTCGCTTGGAAATAATCTACAGCAAACTCCACCTCGTCATAGATGCGCTGGACAAGCTCGCCTTGAACCTGCTCGATCCCGGTACGCAGCGTCTCATGGCGCTGAATCAGCGCCCGGAACGCGTGCTCGACGCGCGTGCGGTCCAGCTTGCCTTCGAGAAGAAGCGCCGCCGACATATTGTAGCTGCGCTCGGCCCCGTCAAGCTGGCGCAGGACGTACAGACGCTTTTGCTCGGATGAAACCGGATAGTACTCGGCCTCAGCCGCCTTTGTAATCTCATACGTCTCCTGCTGCCTTAAACCGCCGATTCTTTGGGCTAGCTGTTCGATCGTGGTGTAACGGAAAACTTCCCGCAACGAAACCTCGACTTGCAGCTCTTTCCTAATCTTGGAAACAAGCGTAGAGGCCCGCAAGGAATGACCACCCAAGTCAAAGAAATCGTCTTGGACTCCAACTCGCGCAATACCCAGCACCTGCTGCCAAATGAGAGCAAGTCTTGTTTCCAGCGTTGTGCGAGGAGCCACATACTCACGGCCTGCTTCTACCTCTCCGGTCGGTTCAGGCAGCGCTTTACGGTCAATTTTGCCGTTCGGCGTGAGCGGAAGCTTATCAAGAGACACCAGCCGGGCCGGGACCATATGGGCCGGCAGCTCTTGCTTCAATTGGGACAGCAGATCGCTCAGCTGCAAAGAAACATCCGCCGCCACGTAGCCGCACAAATACTTTTGCCCCTGCTCATCCGTACGGTCGGTCACCACAGCCTGCTTGACGCCCGGGAAACGCAGCAGGGCCGTTTCAATTTCGCCGAGTTCGATCCGGAACCCGCGAATTTTCACTTGATAGTCGATCCGGCCGATGAAGTCGACGTTGCCGTCTTCCAGCCAGCGGGCCAAATCGCCTGTCCGGTACAGACGTTCGCCCGGCACAAACGGGCTGTCCGCAAACTTCTCGGCGGTTAGGTCCGGACGGTTCCAGTACCCGCGCGCCACCCCGGCGCCGCCGATGACAAGCTCGCCCGGAACCCCTACAGGAACCGGCTTTAACGCGGTATCGACAATGTAAAACCGGGCGTTCAGCCAAGCTTTGCCGATCGGCACATGACCCGACGGCGGCAGCTTATCCAGCGGCTCACCGTAAAAGCTGCTGTCAATGGCCGCTTCGGTAACGCCATAGCTGTTGATGATGCGGAATTGTCCGCCGAATCTTTCCTGCAGCAATCGGTAATCGGTGACACTGCAAGCATCCGAGCTGGTAATCAGCAACTGCATGGAACTAACGTCCAGCCCTTCTTCATAAATATGCTGCATGAACGGCAGGATGAGCGCAGGCGTCGATTCGAATACCGTAATGTTTTGGTCCCGAATCCAGCCGTATAAGAGGTTCGGATCAATCCGGTCATCCTTCGGCACAATCACCATCGTGCCTCCGTTATACAGCGTCCGCGCGATGTCTCCGACGAACACGTCAAACGAGAAGCTGGCCAGCTGCAGCAGCCGCACCGGGAACTGATCCAACCGGTACTCGCGACGGTACGCATCCGCCGTATTCACGAGACTACCGTGCTCGATCATGACGCCTTTCGGGCGTCCCGTCGTACCCGAGGTGTAAATCACATAAGCCAAGTCTTGCGGGGCGCTGTCGGCAGATTCAAATTCCACGATTAAGGCATCCCCGTTATAAATCTGTTCATCGTCCATGGCATAGACAGCTTGAAGCTTCAGCCGGTCATCGGCCAACCAACCTCTGGCCCGCTCCAACAGATGACGCTGCGTAAGCAGCACCGATGCATCGCTATCGCTGAGCATGTACTCAATCCGCTCCGCCGGATAATCGGGGTCCAGCGGTACATAGGCTCCGCCGGCTTTCCAAACGGCGAGCACCCCGACCAGCAGTTCCACTGAACGCTCCGCCCAGATTCCCGTAATCGTCTCCCTTCCCACGCCCTGTTCGCGAAGGAGAGAAGCCAGCCGCTCGGCGCGTTCGTTCAATTCGCCGTAGGTCAGCTGTTTGTCCATGTAGACGACTGCCGGATGATCCGGAATTTCCCGGGCAAACTTTTCAACATACCGATGAAACGCTTCTCCCTCGCTCAGCCCTGCCATCGGCGGGTTAAAAACGTTGAGAATGCGGTGTCTCTCCTCATCGCTCAGCAGAGAAATCTCGCGTATCGGCAGTTTGGGAGTCTGAAGGAACTGGTCCAGAACGGTTACATACTGTTCCATAATCCGATCAATCTCGGCCGTCTCGAACAGGCCGGTACGATAGGAAGCATGGAGAATTACATGGCCTTCATTCAGCATATGGTCGAAGCGCAGCAGCAAATCGTCCATCTCGTGCCTAGCGAAGTGAGCCTCCAGGCGTACCTTGATTTCTTCGTACTCCACGATTTTCAAAGGCAGATATTCCAGAGACGTGCGGAACAGCCCCGAAAGATCGTTGCGGCCGTGTTGTTCGCGTAAATCCTGGATCAATTGGTTATAAGGGTATTTCTGATACCGCAGATCCGCCGTATTTTCCTTGGAAACCGTTTGGATCAAGGAAAGCACGTGCCCGTCTGGATTCAGACGAATCCGCGTAGCCACGGTGCTGACGAACATGCCGATCGTTTCTTTTTCCTTCTTGCTGGTGCGATTGGCGAAAACCGTGCCGACCGGAACATCGGTGCTGTCGGTCAGCTTGTACAATAAGGCGTACATGGCGGACAGAAATAACGTATATAAGCTGACCTGATATTGTTCGCTGAAGGCCAGAATGCGTTCATACCGGGAACCGTCCAAAGTGATGGCCAGTTTATTGGATTCGCTGCCGATCGAGAATGGCGGATACGATTTAATGCCGGTCGTTTCAGGCAAAGTGTTGTACTTCGTCAGCCAGTATTCCTTGCCTTTTTGATAACGCTGCGATTGCTCATATTCACGCTCCGCGGAAATATAATCCAGATAGGTAGGGGCCTGGTAACTGCTGGAGATGCCTTTGCGCAGTTCCAGGTATTTTTCCATCACCGCATGCAGCAAAGCATTGACGGACAAGCCGTCGGCGATAATATGATTTACCGTCAAATTGAGCCATACTTGGCCGTTCGCAAAATGGATAATTGTAAATTGGTAGAGGTGTTCGTCGAACACGCTGGCCGGTTTTTCGCTTACTTCTTTCACCCAAGCATAGAATTGTTCGGTTGTGCCTATTTCGAGGCGGCTTATCCTAGCTTGGACATTCTCCGGCTCTTCGAACCACTGCGTTGGATTTTGCAAATCCCCGCTAATGCGGATTCGGAAAACGTCATAGGTTTTGACGATCTCTGCCGCCGCTTGCTCCAGAAGCTGTGTGTTGATCTCGCCCGTAATCTGGTAGGTCGCGGAAAGCATCGTGATGGACGTTCCCGGATTCATAATTTCCATGAACCATATTCGGCGCTGGGCTTGCGTTAATCCATATTGCTCGTTGGTATTCTCTCTCACATCGACACACTCCCGGTTTAGAGATTCTTTATAGATAGGCTTTGTACCTAGATGTCACTTAGTCACTCTTAGAAGAACCGCGCGGCCATTCCCGGAACGGCTCCTTCGGACTCTGTCCCCTTTTTCGTGTCTGCGTTTTCTGGTAACTACCGGTTATAAAGTCATACCTTGGATTACTAAAAGACTCTGTCGCATTCGCAAGCAGGAAGCCGCCCGCCGTAAAGCGGGTTTAGCCGTACAGCCGGGCGTAATAACCCCCGAGCGCCAGCAGGTCCTGATGGCGGCCCCGCTCGACGACCGTCCCTTGGTTCATGACGGTAATCAAATCCGCATGTTCCACGGTGCTGAGACGGTGGGCGATCAGAATGGTGGTGCGCCCCTTCATCAACACGTTCAGGGCCTGCTGTACCCAATGCTGGGATTCGTTATCTAGCGCGGAAGTCGCTTCGTCCAGCAGCAGAATCGGGGCGTTTTTGAGAATCGCCCGGGCGATCGCAATTCGCTGCCTTTGTCCGCCCGACAACGACGCTCCTCTCTCTCTCACCGGCGTTTCATACTGTTCAGGAAGTTCCTGAATGAAATGGTGAGCGTACGCCGCTTTGGCCGCTTCGATCACTTCTTCATCCGTTGCTTCCGGGTTGCCATAGCGGATGTTTTCCACAATCGTGCCGGTAAACAAGAACGGCTCCTGCGGAACGTATGCAATCTGCCTGCGGATTTCGTCCAGCGTGTAATGGCCGAACGGTTTGCCTTGGAGCAGGATTTCTCCGCTGTCCACAGGATAAAAGCCGAGCAGCAGCTTGATCAGCGTACTTTTGCCGCTGCCGCTGGCCCCCACGATAGCGGCGACCTGGCCGGGAAACACCTGCATGGAGATGTCGACAAGCACCTTTTTATCCGCCTGATAGGAAAATTCCACATCGCGAAACTCCACCGCAGCCTCCGACACGAGCTCGCTGTGAGGAGATCCCAAACGCTCCGGTTCCTCTTCCTCTCTTAGTACCTCTTGAATCCGGTGAGCGCCCGCGATCGAATTTTGGGTCATCGACAGAACCATCCCCAAGTTCAACAAGGCGTGCGTCAGATTCACTTGCAGAACCGCCAGGGCAGCGACGCTTCCCATTCCCATCAGTCCGTAGGCATAAAGAAGACTGCCGATGACGATGATACCGCAGAACGTGACGTAGCTGATAAAATGATTCACCGCAGCCTGCATGCCGTTCTTCTGCGCGGTTTGCCGAAGCGTCTGCGTCATTTGTTCGTTCAACGCCTCGTACTGGCCGTAAATCGTGCGGATGCGGAACAGCTTCACAATTTGAATGCCGCCCATAAAATCTTTGAATTTTTCGGTCATTTTACCGAGCATTTGCAAGCCTTGTTCGGACAAGGCGCGAATATCCCGCGCAAATTTCAGGCTGACCACGGAGGACAGCAGCAGAATGACGAAGGATACGCCGGCAAACCGCCAATCGATCAACACCATGGAGACAATGGAGCCGATGCAAAAGACAACTTGAAGCAGCAAAACGAAGTAAACCTGCGAGAATGTAAACTCAACGGTCGTTACGTCGTTGTTCACCCGCGACAGCAAATCCCCATGGTGCGTCTGCTCCAGGAATCTCGGCCGCACCCGGCACAGCTTGTCATAAAGACGTTCGCGGATATTCAGCACAGTCAGCTCGACACTGCGCTGGTATAAGTAAATGAACCAGGGAGAAATCACATTTTCCAGGAACAAGGCCGCGCCCAAAATAATAAAGGCTTCCACCATCAGGGACGTATCTCGGGACACGGCGAAATCAACCAAGTTATGTACGACCAAGCTGAAGGCGATCAAGAACAATGTCTGGGTGAGCGCCGTCACGGCCAGGCCAATGGCGTACTGGGTTTTGCGCTTGCGGTTCATAAACATCAGCAAGTAGCCGAGTTCTTTCACTTGCGAGAGCCATCCGCCCTTTTTCATGTGTACGCCACCTCCCTGCGTTCGGCAGACTCGGTAAATTCCTGATAGTACGACTGGGCGTACAGTCCCTTCATCTTCAGCAATTGTTCATGAGTGCCCTTTTCAACAATACTCCCCTGTTCCATGACCCAAATTTCGTCGGCGTTTTGTACTGTAGAAAGCCGGTGGGCAATAATCATCGTCGTTCTCTGCTTCATCAATGCGCCCAGCGCTTCCTGAACCGCGCTTTCCGACTCCGGATCAAGAGCCGACGTTGGCTCGTCCAGCAGCAGAACGGGAGCATCCTTAAGAAAAGCCCGGGCCATTGCAATGCGCTGGCGCTGCCCGCCGGACAAAAGGCCTCCGCGCTCTCCGACATACGTCTGGTAGCCGTCGGGAAGCTGCATAATGAAGGAATGCGCCTGAGCGGCTTTAGCGGCTTCGATAATCTCGTCCATCGACGCTACTTCCCGCCCGTAGCCGATATTTTCAGCGATCGTGCCGCTAAACAAATATGAATCCTGGGTTACCACGGAAAAATGCGACCGAAGCTGCTCCGGATCGGCGCCATGGATCAGGCTGCCGAACACGCGGATTTCGCCCTGGTCCTCCGGAAGCGGATAAAAGCCGCATACAAGCTTAAACACCGTGCTCTTCCCTCCGCCGCTCGCTCCGACAAGCGCGATCGTCTTCCCTTCCGGCACCGAGAAGCTAACATTCCGCAGGATCGGGGAGCTCTCCTCATACCCGAAGGTTACGTTCTGAAACTCGATGGGGGCGGCGCTCGCTTTCGGAAGCGAACGGCCATTTTCCGTTTCGGTCGGCTGCTCGACGATTTCGGAGACCCTTCTCAGGGCACCGGCCATTTCGAACGTCCGCGTGATGAGCTCGGGAATATGCTCCAGCGGCTCCAGACACAGATTCAGCAAGTACAGGAAGGCGATCAGCTCTCCCGCGCCTAGCTGCCCTTTGTAGATCAAATAGCTTCCGTAACTGACGGCGAAAATGATCGGGCTGATCATCAGCGTGGAAAGCAGCGGGTTGACCCAGGCTTCCCGCTTTTTCACGGCCAGCTTTTTTTGGGCCGTCAATTGCAGCAGCACTTGGTAGGAGCGAGATAACATGCCGGATAGCAGGTAGCTTTTTACAATAGGCATACCCCCAAGCGTATCCTGGAGGTTGACGTTCATTCGGCCCATGTTCGCCTGGGCTTCCTCCGTCAACCGCTCCAACTGCTTGCCGATCCATTGGGAAACCAGCAGCGCTACGGGAAATAACAGCAGGCTGTACAGCATCAGCTCCCATTGGAGGTAGATCAAATAAGCGAAACAGCCGATGAACACCAGCGGATGATAAAACCACTGGGCGAGGTCCCGAATCATAAACTGCTGGATCAGCTGCAGGTCATTGTTGATCCGCGACAATACGTCGCCGGAGTGCTGCTTTTCCAAGTAGGAGACCGGGAGTTTGCCGATATGACGCATGACATGGTTGCGGATATCCTGCACCGCAGAGGCGCTGCTTCGCTCCACGCCGAAGCTCATGAAAAACTTCGCCGGCACACCGATCAAGATGACCACAAAGACCGTGTACACGATTTGCAGAACGATTGGCCCTGCCCCCTTCTCGGCCTGGGTGGTCAGCTGCTCGATCAAACTTCCCATCCATATCTCAATAACGGCGGCGGCAATCGCGGACAAGATACCGACGATCATCCAGCCTTTGTGACGGCTTACATAGGACATCAGCCAGCGGAACGCTTTCCAGGCGGCGTAAGCGGTTTGGCGCTTGGAAGGCGCCGCTGTGCCTTGTTCTAGAACAGACGGCTGGCGCTCAGCTTCCATGCAGTACCCCGGCCTCCGCTTCGATCTGCCGCTTGACTTGCTCTAAGATGTCCCGGATGACGACGGCCGTTTCTTCCACGCGCGCGAGTTCCAGCAATTCCTCGTGCGCGCCCTCCAGCCGGTAATCGGCGTAAGCTTGCGTCGTTGCCCCCCGCCAGGAAGGCAATTGGTGCTCCAGGCGGAACGCTTCGCTGTCCTTCGCAATCATTTCGTAAATCCGGGCCGGGATCGTGCCGGAATTAATAAGCTGCGCTTCGTACGCCAAGGTCGCTTTGACCTTCCGATGAACCCGCTCCCGCACGAGCGGGTTGCTCATTAATTCCTTCTCTTCTTCGTCGAAATCGGCAAGCGTTTCTTCAAGCTCTTTCTCCGACGTTTCGGAAGGCGTCAGCGTGTCCTTTATCCACGAGTCCACCATGAGCACGTCCGTTACGGAATACCCTCTTTTCTCCATCGTTTTGGCTACCTCGAACGTCAGGTTGCCTCCGAAGCAGTAGCCGAGCAGCACGTAAGGTCCTTCCGGCTGGATGCGGACGATCTCGTCCACATAACGGTTCAGCATGGCCTCGTAATCGACGGCATCGTCGATAAAATCAATGCCGTAGAGCACGAACCGGCCGTCGAGCCTGCTTGCGAGCTCTCGGTAACCGATGCCGAAGCCGCTGCCCGGAGGGAAACAGAACACGTTCAGATCTCCTGCTTTATTCAGCTTAATGAAGGAGTCTCCCCCTTTATCCAGGCCCAGATCCCCCTCGCCGAAAGCCATGGCTTCAACTGTTAGATTGTGGAATTGGCGGTTCAGCGGTATCTCGATGCCCGTTTCATCGTAAACGGCTTGAACGAGCCTCATCAGACTTAACGAATTGCCACCCAACTCAAAAAAGTTATCCTTTACGCCGACCTGCGGAACGCCAAGCGTATCCTGCCAGACGCGGGCGATCTTCATTTCGAGCAGAGTTCTCGGCGCGACATATTCCGCTCCTCCGGCCGCGGCTTCCTCCGGCGCGGGCAGCGCTTTGCGGTCGATTTTCCCGTTCGGGGTCAGCGGCATCCGCGAAAGCTGCACGAGGTGCGAAGGAATCATATACCCCGGAAGCTGCTTGGCGAGCTCCTCCTTGAGTTCATGCGCCGCCAGCCTCGTTTCCGCCACGTAATAAGCGACAAGCTGCTTATGGCCGTTCGCGTCGTCGCTGTCGAGCACCTTAGCTTCTTGCACGGCGGCGATCTTCAGCAGCTGCGTCTCGATTTCGTCCAGCTCGATCCGGTACCCACGGATTTTCACCTGATGATCGATCCGGCCCAGGTATTCGATGTTGCCGTCCGGCAGCCAAGCCGCCAAGTCGCCCGAGCGGTACAGTTTCTCCCCCTCCGCAAACGGGGAATCGACGAACTTCTCCGCCGTCAGATCCGGACGGTTCAGGTATCCTCTCGCAAGGCCTTCCCCGGCCACATACATTTCGCCCGCTACGCCGATCGGCACAGGGCGGCGGTTTTCATCAAGGACGTACACGCTCAGCGTCGGGATCGGCTTGCCGATATTGCTCTTCGCCGCCTCCATTTCGACCCACGTGATTTCCTTATACGTAACGTGAACCGTCGTCTCCGTAATGCCGTACATATTGATCAGCTTCGTCTCCGGGTACTTCGTCTTGAAGCCCTTGAGCAGCAGCGGACTCAGCGCTTCGCCCCCGAAGATGACGTTGCGAATCCGCAGATCGTACGGATGATCCGCCAAGACCTTACGCAGCAGCTGGTAGAAGTACGTTGGCGTCTGGTTCAAAATCGTGACCTGTTCGCGGCCCAGCAGCGCCAGGAAATCGGCCGGATTTTTCGCCGTGAGCGGCGGTACGATGACCAGCTTGCCTCCGTACAGCAGCGCTCCGTACATTTCCCAGACGGAGAAATCGAAGCAGAACGAGTGGAACAGCGTCCACGTGTCGGACGGCCCGAAGTCGAACAGGTTCTTGTCGTTGAACAGGAGCCGCACGACGTTCTTATGCTCGATCAGCGTTCCTTTCGGTCTGCCGGTCGTTCCCGACGTGTAGATGACATAAGCCAGGTTGCCCGGCCCGGAAATCGGCTCCAGGTTCGAAGCGTCCAGCGCATCGGCGGAGTCCGACCCTCTGTCCCTCCAAACGAAATCTTCCAATTCGAGGCGCGTTCCTGCGAAGTCGGTCTTCTCGTGCAGATGCTTTTGAATCAGCAGTAACGGCGCGCCCGAATCCTCGATCATGAAGCGGATGCGCTCCTCCGGGTAGTCGGGATCGACAGGCACGTATGCTCCGCCCGCTTTGAGAATCGCCAGAATGCCGACAATCATATCGAGCGAGCGTTCGGCCAGAATCGCTACCAGCTGGTCCGCTTCTACTCCCGTCTCCCGCAGCTTCCGCGCAAGGCGGTTGGATCGCTCGTTCAGCTCGCGGTAGGTCAGCTGCCGCTCGTTCATGACGGCGGCCACGTTGTCCGGGTAAAGCTCCGCCTGTTCTTCGAACAAGCCGTAAATCGTTTTCTCCCGCTCGAACCCGGTTTCGGTGTCATTAAATCGCTTCAGCAGCGTCTCCCTCTCGTCTGGGGACAGCACATCGGCTTGTCCGAGCTCCAGATCCGGCTGAAATAAAAGCACGGACAGCAGCCTAACAAGATGGTCGGCCGCCTGTTCCACAAATGCCCGCTCGTACCGCTGCCCGTCAAAGCTTATTTCCAGCTCGATGGAGTGGTTTTGGCGGTCGAAGCGAAAAAACGTATCGGCCGCCACCCGGTTACCCAGCGGTTCCGGATGAATCGGGGCGAAGGATACGACGGTGTTGACGACCGGGAGGCCGTCCCCCGTATAGTCCAGATGGAGCGGCTCCACCATTTTCCGAAAAGGCAGGTGCTGATGCTCCAGCGCCTCGCCGATGGAGGCTTTGATGCCCCCGAGCAGCGTTTTCAGCGTAGTCTGGCGGCTTACGGACGTCTTGATCACCAAGATGTCATGCGGCGGCGGAGTCCCGTCGGGGTCTGCGCTATAAGAAGGCATGCCGACCAGCACTTGGTCCCGCCCGGTATATTTGAACAGCAGGCTTTTTACTCCTGCCAAAACAATCATGTACAAAGCCAAATCCGAACCGTTGGCGAGGCAAATGATTCTCTCCGAGAGTTCACTCGGCAGAGTACGGTGAAGCAAGCCCGGCTCGGCCGCAGCTTCCCCGTCGGCGGATAATTTGGAGGATTGACTGTAGGGAAGGAAGCTCAGGCTGTCATCGGCGTCAAACTTGCCGCTCCAGTACTGTTCTTCCTTTTCAAACAAAGATTTCATTTGTACCTCCCCTAAAAATGAAGTGACCGCATGCCCCGGCGCAGGTCCGAAAAAGCTTGCTTTCGGCCTGCGCGTTTACGGGCTTGGGCGTTGTTCGCCGTCTTCCTTGGGATGCGCGCCGCTTTCGCTTGACGGCGGAGGCGCGCTTGTAGGATTAGAAGGCGAATTCGATCGTATCGACGGCACTCTTTGCGCCTGCCGCCGGTTTATGACATTCAATCCGGCTTAGCTCGAGTTGTGGATTTTCCGCAATTTGAGACAGTACCCGCAGGTAATCCTCGGTCAAGGTGCGGATCATCGCTTCTTTGAACAGCTTGGTGGCGTAGAAGAAGCCCCCGCTCAGCGCTCCGTTGTTTTCATACATAAACAGCGTCAGATCGAACTTCGCTTCTTCCAAATGGTCAAGCTCGTAAGTCTTCAGGCTGACCCCTTCCAGCTCGGCGTCTCGTTCTTCGATATTTTGCAAGTCGAAAACGGCATCGAACAGCGGGAAGCGGCCCGGCTCCCGCTTCACATTCAAACGCTCCACGAGCTCCTCAAATGGATAATCCTGGTTCTCGAAAGCACCCAAAGCCGTTTCCTTCACTTCTTCCAGGTAGGACAAGAACGTTTTGTCGCCCGACGGACGATTGCGGATCGCCAGCGTATTGACAAACATCCCGATGACCGGTTCCAAATCGGCGTTCGTTCTTCCCGCCACCGGGGTACCCACGACCAAGTCCTCCTGCCCGCTGTACTTGGACAGCAGCACGGTATAAGCCGCAAGCAGCACCATGAACAGCGTGCTTTCACGCTCGGCCGCCAATTCGCGCAGCCGCGCAGAGAGAGAAGCTTCGACTTCGAACTCCAGATGCGCGCCTTCGTAGCTGCGAGACGCAGACCGTTCGTAGTCCATCGGCAGGTCCGCCGTCGGCAGCTCGCCTTCGAAGGTTTTTAGCCAGTACGCTTCCTGCCGCCCGATCCGCTCTCGGTGGGCCTTCGACTGCTGCCAAACGGCATAATCCTTGTATTGAATGCGCAGTGGCGGCAGTTCTTCCCCGGCGTAGAAACTCGAGAACTCATCGATCACAATCGCCATCGATACGCCGTCGGACACCATATGGTGCATGTCGAAAAGGAGAATATGCAGGTTCGGCTCCAGCTCGATGACCCCGGCGCGCAGTAGCGGCGGCTTGCCGAGATCAAACGGACGAACGAAGCTGCGGACGATCTGCTCGATTTGAGCCGCATCCTCTTTATCCGCTTGATGATGCTCGATAGCAAAATCGACCTGCGGGTAAATCCGCTGAACCGCTTCGGCCTTCACGATTTCAAAACCGGTGCGCAGCGATTCATGCCGTGTTATCAATTTCCGCAAGGCGGCTTCCAACCGGTCTAAATCAAACTCGCCTTCCACCTGCACCAGCTCCGGCATGTTGTAAAGCTGATCCGCTCCATCCAGCGTGTGCTGAATGAACAGCCGTTTCTGCGCGGAGGATAGAGGGTAGTACTCTCTCTCCTCCGCTTGAGGAATGGCCTCATGCTCCCGCCGTTCCATCCGGGCGATCGCCTCGGCCATCGCCGCAATCGTCGAGTGACGGAATACGTCGCGCAGCGGCAGGTTGACGTTTAATTCCTTAAATACCTTGCCCGCCAGCGTCGTCGCTCGCAGGGAGTGGCCACCGATGTCGAAGAAGTTGTCGTGAACGCCAACCTCCTTCGCAAGCCCCAGCACCTCCTGCCAAATCGCCGCCAGCTTCGTTTCCAGCTCATTGCGCGGTGCGACGTACTCCGTTCCGCTTCCCGCTTCCCCTTCCGGCGCTGGCAGCGCCTTCCGGTCAATCTTTCCGTTCGGCGTCAGAGGCAGGCGCTCCAGCTCCACGAAGTACGACGGGATCATGTAGCCCGGCAGCTCCTGCGCCAGCGCGCTGCGCAAATCGTTCACCGCCAGCTCCGCTCCGGTATCCGGCGTGTAATACGCGCATAGCGCCTTCTGCCCGTTCGCGTCACTTCGAACCAGCACCACCGCTTCCTTCACACCACCTACACTCAGCAGCTTCGCTTCGACTTCGCCCGTCTCGATCCGGTACCCCCGGATTTTCGCCTGGTTGTCGATCCGGCCGATGAAGTCCACGTTCCCGTCTTCCATCCACCGCGCCAAGTCTCCTGTGCGGTACAGCCGCTCGCCCGCGGCGAACGGGCTGTCTACGAACTTCTCTTCCGTCAGCTCCGGACGGTTCAAGTACCCGCGCGCCACTCCGACTCCGCCGATGACCAGCTCGCCCAGTACCCCGACCGGCACCGGGTTCAGATGCGCGTCCACGATGTAGAATTTCGCATTCAGCCACGCTTTGCCGATCGGCACATTGCCTGTCTGCGGCAGCTTCGTCAGCTCCTCGTCGTAGAAACTTGAGTCGATCGCCGCTTCCGTCACGCCGTATGCGTTGATGATCCGGAACAACGAGCCGAAGCGTTCCTGCAAGGTCCGGTAATCCGCCACGCTGCAGCTGTCCGAGCTCGTGATCAACAACTCCATCCAGCTCATATCCAGCCGCTGCTCGTGCACGTACTCCAGGAACGGCACGATCAGCGCCGGCGTCGATTCGAAGATGGCGACCCGCTCCCGCTCCATCCAGTGGTGCAGACGAGACGGATCGATCCGGTCGTCCTTCGGCACAATCACCATCGTGCCTCCGTTGTACAGCGTCCGCGCGATATCTCCCACGAACACGTCAAACGAGAAGCTTGCGAGCTGCAGCAGCCGCACCGGGAACTGATCCAACCGGTATTCCCGCCGGTAGCCCGCCGCCGTATTCACCAGGCTGCGGTGCTCGATCATCACGCCCTTCGGCTTGCCCGTCGTTCCCGACGTGTAGATCACGTACGCCAGGTCCTCTGAACGGGCTTCATGGAAGCTGTCGGTGCCAACATTCTGATGGCTCTCATCGCCGTCGTCCACAGCATCCGTCAGCTTGCCGGAGACAATGCCGGAGCCAATCGGCGCATTCGCCCGCTCCTCGCTGTACGACGCTTCGTCGTCCAGGTACAGCACAGCCTCCAGCGCCAGCTCCTCTTCGCCGAGCCAGGCTTCGGCACGCTCTCGCAGCGGCGTTTGCGTCAGCAGCACCTTCGCTCCGCTGTCTTCGAGCATGAACCGCACGCGCTCCGCCGGGTAATCCGGGTCGAGCGGCACATACGCCCCGCCCGCTTTCCAGACGGCCAGCACGGCCACCAGCAAGTCCACCGAACGCTCGGCGAGAATGCCGACGATCGTCTCCCGGCCGATGCCGCTTGCACGCAGCGTAGCCGCCAAGCGGTTCGCCCGCTCGTTCAGCTCCGCATACGTCAGCCGGTCGTTCTCGTACACGACGGCCGCCGCTTCCGGCGTGCGCTCCGCCTGTTCCTCGAACAGCCGGTGGAACGCGGCCGCAGGAGCCGCTTCCGGCTGCGCCGGGTTGAACGCGCCGAGAATTTGTCCTTTTTCCTCTGCCGTCAGCAAGTTCAGCTCGGCGATCTTCGCATCCGGACGGCTTACGATCGTTACGAGCAGCTGCTCGTAATGTTTCGCCAGCCGTTCGATCGTCTCCCTTTTGTAGAGAGCCGTCGCATATTCGAAGCTGTAATCCAAGCCGCCGTTCTCCTCGCCCACATCCAAGCTGATATCAAACTTCGCGGTATCCAGTGCGCTCGGATAAGGAATCAGGCGAAGCCCTTTCAGCTCAAATTCCTCGTTCTCCGTATTCTGCATCGTAAACAGCGTGTCGAAGAGCGGATTGCGGCTTAAATCACGGGTGACTTGCACCTTGTCCACCAATTCTTCGAACGGATAGTTTTGATGCTCGAAGGCGTGGAGGGTCGTTTCTTTGACTTCGTTCAGGTAGGACAGGAATGTCTTCTCCGAAGCCGGATAACTGCGGATAGCCAGCGTGTTTAAGAAAATCCCGATCAACGGCTGCACATCTCCATGATTCCTTCCGGCAATCGGCGTACCGACGATCACGTCTTCCTGACCTGAATATTTATGCAGAAGGACGTTATACGCCGCAAGCAGCACCATAAACAGCGTCGTGCCCGTTTCCGAGGCCAGCTGCTTCAGGCCGTCGGTTTTCGAAGCGTCGAAGAAAAACTCCAGCGTTTGGCCTTCGTAGCTCTGCACGGCCGGACGCGGATAGTCGGTCGGCATTTCCAGCACCGGAAGCTCGCCTTGGAACATGTCCAGCCAGTACGCCTCCTGACGCTGATGCCGTTCCTTCTGCTCCTGCGAATGCTGCCAAACGGTGTAGTCTTTGTACTGAATGCGCAGAGGCTCCAATTGCTCGCCGCCGTACAAGCGGACGAATTCTTCAACAAAGATTTCCATCGAGACGCCGTCGGAAATAATATGATGCATGTCGTACATTAGAATATGGCGTTTCGGAGCTAGCTCGACAAGGCCTACCCTCAGCAGCGGAGGCTTCGCCAAGTCAAACAGACGGACGAAACGGCGAACCGTCTCTTCGGCCTCTTGCTCATCCGCTCGATAGAACTCCACGGCAAAATTCACGTCCTGGTAAATCCGCTGCGATGCTTCGCCATCCACCATTTCGAACCCGGTGCGCAGCATTTCATGCCGCGCCACGAGCTTACGGAACGCTTCTTCGAACCTTGCCCGGTCTAAAGCACCCTCCAGCAGCATCGCTTCCGGCATGTTGTAGCTAAGCTCCGCGCCTTCCAGTTGATTCAGGATAAAGAGACGTTTTTGAGCAAAAGATTGCGGGTACACCTCTCGGTCATCCGCCATCGGAATGGCAACGAATGTTTGCTCATCCAGCCGGGAAATGGCGGCCGCCATGCTCTCGATCGTGGAATGGCGGAACACGTCGCGCAGCGGCAGATCCACGTTCAACTCTTTATGAATCTTGCTGACCAGCGTCGTCGCCCGCAGGGAGTGGCCGCCGATGTCGAAGAAGTTGTCGTGAACGCCAATCTCCTTCGCAAGCCCCAGCACCTCCTGCCAAATCGCCGCCAGCTTCGTTTCCAGCTCATTGCGCGGTGCGACGTACTCCGTTCCGCTTCCCGCTTCCCCTTCCGGCGCCGGCAGCGCCTTCCGGTCAATCTTTCCGTTCGGCGTCAGAGGCAGGCGCTCCAGCTCCACGAAGTACGACGGGATCATGTAGCCCGGCAGCTCCTGCGCCAGCGCGCTGCGCAAATCGTTCACCACCAGCTCCGCTCCGGTATCCGGCGTGTAATACGCGCATAGCGCCTTCTGCCCGTTCGCGTCACTTCGAACCAGCACCACCGCTTCGCGCACGCCTTCCACCCGCAGCAGTTGCGACTCGATCTCGCCCGTCTCGATCCGGTAGCCCCGGATTTTCGCCTGGTTGTCGATCCGGCCGATGAAGTCCACGTTGCCGTCTTCCATCCACCGCGCCAAGTCTCCCGTGCGGTACAGCCGCTCGCCCGCGGCAAACGGGCTGTCTACGAACTTCTCTTCCGTCAGCTCCGGACGGTTCAAGTACCCGCGCGCCACTCCGACTCCGCCGATGACCAGCTCGCCCAGCACCCCGACCGGCACCGGGTTCAGATGCGCATCCACGATGTAGAATTTAGCATTCAGCCACGCTTTGCCGATCGGCACATTGCCTGTCTGCGGCAGCTTCGTCAGCTCCTCGTCGTAGAAACTTGAGTCGATCGCCGCTTCCGTCACGCCGTATGCGTTGATGATCCGGAACAACGAGCCGAAGCGTTCCTGCAAGGTCCGGTAATCCGCCACGCTGCAGCTGTCCGAGCTCGTGATCAACAACTCCATCCAGCTCATATCCAGCCGCTGCTCGTGCACGTACTCCAGGAACGGCACGATCAGCGCCGGCGTCGATTCGAAGATGGTGACCCGCTCCCGCTCCATCCAGTGGTGCAGACGAGACGGATCGATCCGGTCGTCCTTCGGCACAATCACCATCGTGCCTCCGTTGTACAGCGTCCGCGCGATATCTCCCACGAACACGTCAAACGAGAAGCTTGCGAGCTGCAGCAGCCGCACCGGGAACTGATCCAACCGGTATTCCCGCCGGTAGCCCGCCGCCGTATTCACCAGGCTGCGGTGCTCGATCATCACGCCCTTCGGCTTGCCCGTCGTTCCCGACGTGTAGATCACGTACGCCAGGTCCTCTGGACGGGCTTCATGGAAGCTGTCGGTGCCAACATTCTGATGGCTCTCATCGCCGTCGTCCACAGCATCCGTCAGCTTGCCGGAGACAATGCCGGAGCCAATCGGCGCATTCGCCCGCTCCTCGCTGTACGACGCTTCGTCGTCCAGGTACAGCACAGCCTCCAGCGCCAGCTCCTCTTCGCCGAGCCAGGCTTCGGCACGCTCTCGCAGCGCCGTTTGCGTCAGCAGTACCTTCGCTCCGCTGTCTTCGAGCATGAACCGCACGCGCTCCGCCGGGTAATCCGGGTCGAGCGGCACATATGCCCCGCCCGCTTTCCAGACGGCCAGAACGGCCACCAGCAAGTCCACCGAACGCTCGGCGAGAATGCCAACGATCGTCTCCCGGCCGATGCCGCTTGCACGCAGCGTGGCCGCCAAGCGGTTCGCCCGCTCGTTCAGCTCCGCATACGTCAGCCGGTCGTTCTCGTACACGACGGCCGCCTCTTCCGGCGTGCGCTCCGCCTGTTCCTCGAACAGCCGGTGGAACGCGGCCGCAGGAGCCGCTTCCGGCTGCGCCGGGTTAAACGCGCCGAGAATTTGCTCTTTTTCCTCTGCCGTCAATAAGTTCAGCTCGGCAATCTTCGCATCCGGACGGCTTACGATCGCCGCAAGCAAATGTCCGAAATGAGTCGACAGCCGCCGGATCGTGCTTTCTTTATAAAGAGCCGTTGCGAATTCAAAGCTGCACTCCAGGCCGCCGTTTTCTTCCGTAACATCCACACTCAGGTCGAACTTGGCCGTGCCGTATTCGCTAGGGTACGGGGACAATTTCAGCCCTTCCAACTCAAACTCTTTATCCTCCAAGTTTTGCAGGGAGAACATCGTGTCAAACAGTGGGTTGCGGCTCAAATCCCGGCTGACCTGCACTTTATCAACGAGCTCTTCGAACGGATAATTCTGATGCTCATAAGCGCCTAAGGTCGTTTCTTTCACTTCCTCCAGATACGACAGGAAGGTCTTCTCCGAAGCCGGATAATTGCGGAGCGCCAGCGTATTGACGAACATTCCGATCAAAGGCTGCGTGTCTCCGTGCGTTCTGCCCGCAATCGACGTTCCGACGATCAAATCGTCCTGACCTGTGTATTTTTGCAAAAGCACGGTATATGCCGCAAGCAGCACCATATACAGCGTCGTTCCTCTTTGAGCGGCCAGCTGCTTCAAGCCTTCGTTCGTTGCCTCGTCCACGAAGGACGTCAGCGTTTGTCCCTCAAAGCTCTGCACGGCAGGACGCGGATAGTCCGTCGGCATTTCCAGAACCGGCAGCTCGCCCCGGTAACGGTCCAGCCAGTAAGCTTCCTCGCGTTTCAACTGCACTTTTTGCTCGTCCGACTGCTGCCATACCGCATAGTCCTTGTATTGAATGCGCAAAGGCTCTAATGACTCGCCGCCGTACATACGAACGAGTTCCTCGACTAACACGTCCATCGAAACCCCATCGGAGACGATATGGTGCATGTCGAACATAAGCAAATAACGTTCGGCTGCCAGCTCTACGAGCTCCGCCCGCAGCAGCGGGGGCTTCGCCAAGTCGAAAGGCCGGATGAAGGCCTGCACGACTTCGGGCGCTTCTTCCTCGCTCACATGACGGTACTCGACGGCAAAGTCGACGCTCTCGTAAATGCGCTGTACAGCTTCGCCTTGTACGATCTCAAAGCCGGTTCGCAGCGTTTCGTGCCGTGCGATCAGTCCGCGGAAAGCCTTCTCCAGCAGGCTCCGGTCAATCGATCCTTCCAGTAGCAGCACGCCCGGCATGTTGTAGCTCTGATCGGCCCCTTCCAGCTGATTCAGGATAAACAGCCGCTTCTGAGCTGAGGAAAGCGGATAATATGCTCTTGCGCCCGCCAGCGGAATCGACGAGAACGACTGTTCTCCGATCCGGGAGATGGCGAGAGCCATCTCTTCGATCGTCGAGTAGCGGAATACGTCGCGCAGAGGCAGCTCGACGTTCAGCTCCTGATGCACCTTGCTCACCAGTGTCGTCGCCCGCAGGGAATGGCCGCCCAGGTCGAAGAAGTTGTCATGAACCCCGATGTGCTCCAGTCCGAGCACGCTTTTCCAAATTCCCGCCAAGCTAGCTTCCAGCGGAGTCCGAGGCGGAGTACGTTCTTCGCCCGGCTGCAAGCTCTCCTCCGGCGCCGGGAGTGATCGGCGGTCGACCTTGCCGTTCGTCGTCAGCGGGAGCCGCTCCAACTGGATCAGGTACGCCGGAATCATATAGGCCGGCAGTTCCTGGGAAAGCACGCTCTTCAGCTCGGCCGCCGTAAGCTCGCGGTCCGCTTCATAATAGGCGCAAAGCTGCTTCTCGCCGGAGGCGTCTTCCCTCGCGAATACCGTCGCTTTCCGAATTCCCTCCACTTTCTGAAGCTGAGCTTCGATCTCGCCCAGCTCAATGCGGAAGCCGCGGATTTTCACTTGGTCGTCCGTCCGTCCCACGTATTCGATCGTGCCGTCCGGCAGCCATTTCGCCAAATCCCCCGTCCGGTACATGCGCTCTCCCAGCACAAACGGATTGTCCACAAATTTCTCCGCCGTCAGCTCCGGCCGGTTATTGTAGCCCCGTACCAAGCCTTCTCCGCCGACGCAAAGCTCCCCGGCCACGCCGATCGGCAGAAGCTTATTCCGGCTGTCGACGATATACACCTTCGTATTACTGATCGGCCGTCCGATGGGTACGGTAACCGCCGACTCATCGACGAAGTCGACCGGAAGGTACGTGGTATAAACCGTGCTTTCCGACGGGCCGTACAGGTGGTTGAGCCTGCCCGGTCCGATATGGGCGAGCGCTTTACGTACATGTCCGACCGACACTCGCTCTCCTCCGAACAAAATCGCCCGGACATCCCGCAGGCAATCGACGTTCACATCTACAAGGACGTTGAAGAAAGCCGTCGTAATCAGCATGACCGAGATGCGCTCACGCTGGATGAGATCCGCCAGCCGGACGATTTCCAGCAAAGTCTCGCGGGGAACCAGCACCAGCCGCGCCCCGTTGGTCAAAGCGCCGAAAATATCGAAAATCGCTCCGTCGAACGAATAGCTCGAAAGCTGGAGGACATGATCCCGTTCGGTGATGTCGATATAATTCGTATTTCGCACGATCCGCACGATGTTGCGGTGCGAAACAAGGTTGCCTTTCGGCTTGCCCGTCGTGCCTGACGTATAGATGACGCAGGCCAGATCCGTCGCTTCGGTGCCCGGATTTAGATTTGTGCCGTCCTCGTGATAGAAGGACTCGTCATCCAGTAAGATCACGGAGTCCGAACCCGCCAGGCGCTCGCGCAAGCGGCTTTGCGTCAGCATGGCCTGCGCTCCCGAATCCTCAATCAAGAAACGGATACGCTCCTCGGGATATTCCGGGTCAATCGGTACGTAAGCCGCTCCGGCTTTGTGTGCCGCCAGCATGCCCACCACCATTTCGATGGAACGCTCAGCCATAATGGCGACCAGACGGCCTTTGGATATCCCGTGGCTACGCAAGGTACGGGCAAGGCGGTTGACGCGTTCGTTCAGCTCGCGGTAGGTCAGCTCTTGCTCATTCAAGGAGATGGCGGCTGCATCCGGGATGCGCTCCGCCTGCTCTTCGAACAATTGAATGAGCGTCTTCCCGCGCGGAAATTCCGTGGTGGTGTCGTTAAAACGTCCGAGAAGGTCGGCCTTTTCCGCCTCCGTCACAAGTTCCAGATCGCCCACGGTAATTTCCGGGTTATCCGTCACCTGCTCCAGCAGATGGACGAGATGCCCCTTGAGCAACTCGATGCTGTCTTTATCGAACACTTCGGCGTTAAAGTCGAATCGAATTTCGATCTCGACTCCCGGCACCACGGTCACGTTGAAGTTATAGTTCGTCTGCTCCTCCATCTGAACGTCAGCGATGGTCAGGTCGCCGTGCTGCTGGTCGCCCGCCTGCTCCATCTGCTCGTCCACTGGATAGTTCTCGAAAGCGATGATATGGTTGATCAGGTTCTGCTTTTGCACGCTGCGGGCTTGAATTTCATACAGCGGATAGTAATCATAACGCCCGGACTCCAGCGCCCGCTCTTGGAGCTTCGCCATCAGGTCGGCGAACACGGTGTCCGCTTCGCTCGTGACGCGAACCGGCACCGTATTGATGAACAGCCCGATCATGGACTCGATGCCCGGGATTTCCGCCGGTCTTCCGGCCACGACGCTGCCGAATACGGCAGCGTTTGCTCCGTTATATTTTTGCAGCATCACGCCCCAAGCGGCTTGCAGCAGCGTATTGACCGTAACCAGGCGCTGTTTCGCCACCCGGTCCATCCGCTCGCTCAAGTCCTTGCCCAGCTCAGCGGTGACGTGATCAGCCGTAAATCTGCCGTTTGGCGCCGGTTCCTTTTGTCCCGGGAGTACGGTTTGCCCTTCATAACCTGCCAGGAATGCCGTCCAATAGCCGGATGCCGCCTGATCGTCCTGTTTCTCCAACCATTCGATATAAGCGCCATAATCCGATCCCTTATCTCCCGCTGGCTGCTTGCCGGATGCCAAGGCCGAGTACGTCTCAAACAGCTCCTGCGTCAGCTGCGGCAGGCACCAGCCGTCCATCAAAATATGCTGGAAACTCCACAGCACATGATAGCTTTGCTCTTCGGTGCGCAGGATCGTAACCCGAACGAGCGCGTCATGTTCCATGTCGAAGCCGCGAAGCTTGTCATCCTCGGCCTTTTTATCCAAATACGCTTGTTTCTCGTCCGCCTGCAAATGAAGCAGCTCTTCATATTCAAAGCCGACCGGCTTGTCGCGGTATATGATTTGCAGCGGCTCGCCCGCCGGTCCTTTCACAAAATTCGCCCGCAGCACCAGATGACGTTTCGCAAGCTCCATCCAGCTCCTCTCGAAAAGCTGGACGTCGAGCGCTCCCCGCATCGTAAACCGCGTCTGCTCGAAGTAAGCGGCCGTTTGCCGGTCAAGCGCGCTGTGGAACCACATGCCCTTCTGCATCGGCGTAAGCGAGTAAATATTTTCAATTTCCCCGAGATGGCCCGAGCGCTGGGCGATTTGCTCCAATTCCGCGATGGTCAAGCCTTTAAATTGCACGTCGCTCGGCGTCAATTCGGTGTTTTCTTTGCCTGCGCAGTGGGTAATGAGCTCTCGGAGACTTTGCTCAAGCCGCTGAGCGAAGGCTTCCATCGTTTCCTTGCGATACTGCTTCCGGCTGTAGCTGAGATCGAGCGATAAAGCGCCGTCCAGCACCATGCCGTTGATATCCAGCACAAAGCTGCGGGCCTGCCGGTCGCTGGCCGGGCTGCCGCTGGAATAAGAAGATATGCCGATCTCGTCCTGATTGACATCATCGTCGAACTGGCCGAGGTAGTTAAAATTAATTTCCGGCTCTGCGCCCCAAACAAAGCCATCCTCCGATTTGGAGAGATAGCGGCATACGCCGTACCCAAGCCCCTTGTTCGGAATGCGGCGCAAGCTTTCCTTGACCTGTTTAATCTGATAGGCCAAATCCCGGTCGGTTTCCGGCTCCAGGACGACCGGAAACTTGGTCGTAAACCAGCCGACTGTGCGCGTGATGTCGATATCCGTTCCGATCGATTCGCGTCCGTGTCCTTCGAGATTGATCCGCACCCGTTCGTGTCCCGTCCACTTGCGAACAGCTATGCCGAGTGCCGTTACCAAAATATCGTTCATTTCGGTGTTGTAGGCCCGGTGAACCCGCTTCAGCAGCAGCTCCGTTTCTTCGGGAGTCAAACGGACGAACAGCGATTCGCTGTCCTGCTGCGTCGTAACGTCCGCCTCCAGATCCTTCGGCACGGCCGGAACCGCAATTTGTTCCACGGCCTGCCAATAGGCCCGTTCCTTCGCCATCTCCGGGCTTTGCGCGTAAGCGGCCAACTGCTCGGACCAAGTGCGGTACGCATCCGTTTTCGCCGGGAAACGAATTTCCTCTCTTTTGCCGGCCTGCTCGTAACCCAGAGCGAAATCCTCCATCAAAATGCGCCAAGACACGCCGTCCACCACGGCATGATGAACCGCGAGCAGCAAATGGTCGCCGTCCGCGCACCGGAACAGTCCCGCCTTCACGAGGGGCCCATTCTCCAGATCGATACCCGCTTGAATGTCCGTTGCCTTCGCTTCCACAACCTGCGCGGTATTCTCCGCATCCTTGAAGTCGAACACGTCCAGCGTGAACAGCCCGCCTTCCTGAATCGCGCGGTTCCGCGCGCTAAACCCTTGTTCCGTCTTGCGGAACACCATCCGCAAGGCGTCATGATGCTCGGCCAGCTTTTGCAGCACCTGACGTACCGTCTCTTCGTCGAAGCGTTCCTTCCGGTACAGCATCACCGACTGGCTGAAATGATGCGGGTCCGCAAAGGAGCTCTCGAAAAACCAATGCTGAATCGGCGTCAGCGCCGTTTCACCCGTTATTTCGCCTTGATCGATAGTACGTCCGATCGGTTTCACATGCAGGCTGAGCTGTGAGATAGTCGGATATTTGAACAAATCCCGGATTTCCAGCTTGTACCCGGCTTGATGAAGCCGCGAAGATACTTGAATGGACTTGATCGAGTCTCCGCCCAGCTCGAAGAAATGATCCGTTACCCCAACGCGATCGGCGTTCAATACCGCCTGCCACACATCGGCAAGCGTCCGCTCGGCTTCATTGCGGGGAGCTACGTACGCACCGCCGGTCAGCGCGTTTCCTTCCGGAGCGGGCAAAGCCTTGCGGTCGATTTTGTCGTTCGGCGTGAGCGGCATCCGCGGAAGCTGAACAAAATGCGCTGGAATCATGTAATTCGGCAATTTTTGCGCCAGCGCGCTTCTCAGCTCGCCGAGCGTAAGCGGGCGGCCCGCGACCAGGTAAGCGCACAGTTCTTGCCCGCTTTTGCCTTCCCGCGCGATTACGATCGTCTCCTGCACGGAGTCGATCTTCAGAAGCTGCTCTTCAATCTCGCCGATCTCGATCCGGAATCCACGGATTTTCACCTGATGGTCAATCCGGCCCAAGTACTCAATATTTCCGTCCGGCAGCCAGCGGGCCAAGTCGCCCGTCCGGTACAGTCTCTCTCCGGGCTCAAACGGGTGTTCGATGAATTTCTCCGCCGTCAGATCCGGCCGGTTCCAATATCCCCGGGCGAGGCCGACGCCCGCGATGCATAATTCTCCCTCCACTCCGATAGGCGCCAGCTGATTCTGTGCGCCCAGTATATACAAGCGATGGTTCCAGATCGGACGTCCGATCGGTATCGCTCTGCGTTCGGTGTCATGCGTAGACGCCGCCCACACGGATGTGGCGATCGAGGCTTCCGTCGGACCGTACGCGTTATAGTACTGTACCTTGTCTTTCCACTGCTGCACGAATTCGGCTGAAACGGCGGAGCCCGCCGTGATGAGCCTGCTCAGACTCGGCAGGCGGTCTGAATTCAAATAAGCAGCATAAGTTGGCGGCAAAGTGGCGATCGTAATTGCATGCTCGTTCATGAAACGTTCGAACAGCTGATCATCCAAAACCGTCTCGGTTGACGGTATATATAAGGTCGCCCCGAAATACAGAGCGTTGAACATCTCCCAGCACGACGCATCGAACGATAGGCTGGCGAATTGCAGCACTCGATCCTGTTCGGTCGTGTGAAGCGTATGGGCAAACGTCAGTTTCAGGCTGACCAGCCCGCGATGCTCCAGCATGACCCCTTTGGGTTTGCCCGTCGTACCTGATGTATAGATGACATAAGCCAGATCGTTCGGACCGCTGGCCGGCTCCAGGTTCGAGCCATCGTCGCTGTAGGCCTGCTCGTCATCCAGCGCCACCACGGTCCCTTCGAACGACACCTGCTGCTGCAGCTCCCTTTGAGTCAGCAGCAGCTGCGCGTTCGAGTTCTCCAGAATGTAGCGGATGCGTTCTTCCGGGTATTCCGGGTCGATCGGCACGTAGGCACCGCCAGCTTTCAGAACCGCCAGAATGCCAACGACCGTCTCCAGCGATCTCCTAGCCATCAAGCCTACCAGCTGATTGGGCAGCACGCCGACCGATCGCAGCGTCCGCGCCAGCCGGTTCGCCCGTTCGTTCAGCTCCGCGTACGAAAGCCGCCGCCCCTCAAAGACAACCGCCGTCGCTTCGGGCACCCGCTTCACCTGCTCCTCCACGAGCTGATGAATCGTCCGATCACGGGGATAGTCCTTCTCGGTATCGTTAAAGCTTTGCAGCAATTGAAATTTCTCGTCCTCCGACAGCATGTCCGCCCGCACGATGTCCAGCTCCAACTCGTGAAGCCCCACGGCCAGCAGGCGATTCAGATGGCCGACGACCCGAGTCATGAACTCGGAGTCATATAAGTGCTCGTTATATGACAGCGCTAGCTGT
The DNA here is from genome assembly GCF_024213565.1 of Paenibacillus sp. Lou8.1. Taxonomy (NCBI): domain Bacteria; kingdom Bacillati; phylum Bacillota; class Bacilli; order Caryophanales; family Paenibacillaceae; genus Paenibacillus; species Paenibacillus sp. Lou8.1. The sequence goes on along the minus strand of NZ_JANAVN010000008.1, from coordinate 56,381 downwards.
ATCGTCCCGCCGGTTAAGCTGAATTCAAAGGAACAATCCGTGACCACGTTTTGCCCGATTTCGTCCAGATGCAGCTCCTTAAGGGATACTAGCGTATGGACGACGGGTATCCCGTCTGCATATTGCAGGTCCAGCTTCTCCGTCATTTTCAAGAACGGAATATGTTGATGCTGAATCGCTTCCGGCAAGGAAGTCCTCAGCTCGCTCAGAAGCGTTTTAAAAGTCGCACCCGCCGAAAGCGAGTTTTTCAAAATGATCGTATGATTAACGGATCGGCGCGTCTCCGTCGGTTTCCGTACAACCGGCATGCCGACCAGAATGTCAGAAGCGCCTGTATATTTATGCAAGAGCGACTGAACACCGGCGAGCAAAATCATAAAAGTGGCCAGCGGAGCGCCCTTGCTCATTTGAAGGACGCGCTGCGCCACTTCCTCCGAAAGCGTCCCGCCGACGGTTGTCATAATGGGCGCCAGGGAGCTTGGAGCTTTGCTGTAAGGCAGCCGCGTCAAGGTATAATCGTCGCTACCGAATTTTTCGTTCCAAAACAACGTTTCTTTTTCAAAAGCCATCTGGATCGTTCCCCTCTCTTCATCGGTAAAAGCAATCCGGCGGGGCATATGCCGCAGCAACGCTCCAGCCTCGCTCCCCGCCTTTTCAAACATGTGACAACAATGTCAATGGCTTTCGCCAGGTCACCGCTTCGCTTGCCCGGTTGATCGCATGCGGCAATCCTCTGCCTAGCAGCTGTCCCGCTCGGCTCCCATGCGTGAAAGACAACAAAGAGCATCGTTCTACGCAAGAGATGCGGCTGCTTCCGGCCCCTCTGCTTCAATATGCTTGCTGCGGACGAGCCGCCCGAAGACGGGCTTTGGTTTAACATTGGGTTTCGGAATTGGATTTGGGGGTGAACAAGGGATGTTCCTCCCATCGATGTAAGGCTTGCTGTAGGATTCCGGCCGGCCAGCAGGAAGTCGGCCGTACCTCCGGATTCGGCACCGGAGCTGCCTTTGTCGAAGCCTATGTTTAAGGGGTATTGATACACTCTATGTACGATTTGTATATTCCCCCGCCTGGTGTGGATAAGTAAAGATTCGGCTGCGGGGTAGTGAGCTTTTCCTGACGATTAGATGTGACGATGGTGCTGCATGAGGGTGAAAGCGTTATCTTAACATCAGGGCCGCACGGCCCCGGAAGGCACTTCCGTGCCTCTTGCCGGGGCGGCCACCGGCTTGGCCGAGCTTAGGTCGTTACCAGCAAATCCTGGGTCTCCTGAGAGATCACCTGCTGCATACTGGACTTGATAATGTCGCAGCCGGCGGCCAGATGCTCCATCGAGACGGTCAGCGGAGGCATGATCTTTAGTACGCGGTCTCCTCTGCCGGCTCTTTCAATGATGAGCCCGTTCTCGAAGCTGATCTCCGTCATCCGCTTCGCCCCGGCTTCATCCGTGAAGCCCGAGACGTCAATGTCCCAGATCAGGCCAAGTCCGCGGATGGCGATGGACGGATGCAGAGGCTTGATTTCTTTGTCAAAGAACCAGCGCACAAACTCTTCCTTCAGCTTCACCTGGGCTTCCAGGGCGGCTCTGTCCCGGAACTCGAGAGCGGCCTTGACGGCCGGCTTGTCGATTCCGGAGTGCGAATCAGTCAGGATATTCTCGATATAGCCGAGCGTATCCATTTCTGCGAAAGCCCCGCTCGGGTGCGGCATGAACGTAACTCCGCCCAGAGGAAGCCCCGCCCCTTCCCTCATGGACTTGGAGCTTGTCGCCGACAGGCTGCCGAGCGACATGCCGTGGAAGCCGCCCATGAATGCGAATATCCCGGTTCTCTTCTTCGCCTTGCGTGTGAGCTTAAGGGCCGCCTCCACCGCGTTCGTCCCCGTCGGACCGCAGACTTGAAGCTTGTAATTCAGCTTCTTCGGCTCCAGGATCCGCTCCGAGAAGCTCTTGAAGAATTCGCGCTTGGCCATTGTATACATATCCAGACCGTGCATAATCCGGTCGGAGGTCAAGTAATCGAGAACCCGGTCCTTGATATAATCGTTGTTATGACCGTAATTCAGTGCGCCGGTACCTGCAAAAAAATCAATATATGCTCTTCCGTCCTCAGAATATAACAGGTCCCCACCTTCTGACGTCATGGATCAACATATTCTCGGCTGTCATTTTCCACAATTGTCGGTCTCCGCATGCCGGCTTGCTGGGTAGCCAGTGGACTGGTCTCTCGCACACAGCTTGGATAGGTATAAAAACCATCCAATTCTATTTTCTATCATAATTGGAAAGATGACCTAGGTAGAATTATATCAAAATTTCCAATAATGTATAGTAAAACTTCAGTTAAATTTGGTCAACATGGTGTTAATATTTTGCCTAAAAAGAGCGAATGGAGAAGAAACGCTGGGAATGGTTTGCCATCAATCGAGGAATTCGACGCGTGTCGACATTCAGGCGGGGTGCCGGCCGATTTGGGAGATCTTCCCTGTAGACATTCTCTGCCGGTGCTCCGAATCCTTGCGCTTTGCGATAACTTAACATGATTACCTGACGAATTTCTGGAAGCCTGGCTGGAAACGTGACTGGATGTCAGCTGGTATTCTGCTGGAAAATCCGTTGGATACTCGCGTTTTGGTCGGGTGTAACGTTAATTCCAGACGTTCCATTATCGTTCGAATGATCTCGTATGCCCGATCCGCATCCTTCTTGGGGATATATTGGCGCTTTACGGGTTGCGGAAAGTGCAATAAATTTTATACTTTCTTCTTGTTTTACTGTAAGTAACATATCTGTAGTCATAATGATGGGAAGCTTATTCTTGGGGTCAGTTGGATGTTTAATGCCTAACTTTTGTGCAATATAGAGGGTTTTATCTAGGGGTAATAAAGGAAATTGTTCGCGAATATCAATCTCTTGCTCTGACCACTCCATTTGGTAATGATGTGCCAATTCAAAGTGTTCAGACAGATAATGGTGAAGTCGACCACTTTTCCAACCAAGAATTCGAGTAACTATCCCTATTGAAGGTACATCATGTACAGTCAACCAAGGTTTATATTCCGAAAAGTGGCCTTGACCTCTTCCTTCTTTGATTTTCCGTTGAATAGATGCTATAGATTTACTTGATCGAATTTTGTTCATTATTCACCTTCTTTTTAGAACTACTAAATCAGAGTAAAGTTCAGTTATCTTTTTCTACTCCTAAGATATATTTTAGTTTTACTTCAAAATACAAATGTAGAATATAACAACTCACAGCTTTATACAATAGCAAAGTAATATTTTTTAGCTATATTTTACTTGATATCCTATTCATAGGCTACTCGTAGGGTACAGTAGGGTATGAATAAGCTATAATATGGGCTATAAGTAGGTATAATTAGTAAGTAGATGGGTCGGGTTAAAACCTATTTGATATTCTCAATAGAGGTGAACTCATGAATACTTTGGGACAGCGATGTAGAAATTTAAGACTACTCCATAAATGGACATAAGAGGAACTTGCTAATAAAATCGGGGTAACCAAACAGGTTGTTTCTAATTGGGAGCGAAATGTAGCACGACCTGAAATTAATCATTTAATATCTTTAGCAGAGGTTTTTAATGGAGCATTTTGTCTCTCCTTTAAAGAAAAGATATAGTAAATAGAAAATTTTAGTACCCATTAGTTCGCTTAAAGAAGTAGCGCCTCACACCTTCTTTTACAATTTAATTAACTTTGTGTTAGCTGAAGTTTTACTTTTAGGGATAGTCTTTCAATATTTCTTTTGCAAGTTTCATTAGTTGCACACTCTGTAAATAGGTCTCTATGTTAAGACCTTGTAATGATTCTTTTACCACCAATCTACATTCTTCATAATCTTCAAATCCATTTCTTATGTAAATTGATTTTAGATCAGTTGGGGTATATCTAATGCTGAGGTTCCAACCGCCTTCTTTCAAAGCTCTTTCAAACCATTTCTCACATTTTTAATTTTTTTATGCATAAATGCCAGGAATAATCGGTATACGGATAATTTGTGACTTTTATGTACCAAAATTAAAATGAGTATTTCTAAGACATATTATTAAGGAACTCCCGTGAAAGATTAGTACCGAACAATCTTTAGTTTTATAAAATCAATAATTTCATCTCTATCTTCTTTAGTAAGTTCTCGAAATAAAGAAATAAGTTCTAATTCCTGAGCTTCAATGGCTAAATTAAAAATAGTGTTCTTTGATACAGGCGTATCTCCAAAGATTAACCACTCTATATGGGAATTGAAGTTTTCTTTAATTGCTATAATTATATCAAGAGAGGGTCTGTATTTATCTTGCTCCAGCTCACTCAACGTTCCTTGAGAAATTCCAATTATATTTGCAAACTTTATTTGATTTAAGTTGTTTGTTTCTCTAATAGTTCGAATTCGTTGGCCTATTGTAGACATAATTGCCCTCCTAAGCTAAAAAGATCCCGATATATCATCGGGATCTTTCTTGATGTTTGTAAAATGACTAGTTCCAGACTTTTTTACTGGTTCCACAGTTTTTTTTATTGGTTCCATACATCTTTTACTGGTTCCACACTTTTTTATCACCAGACAAAATGTTTAGTGACATTATAGTTGGTATCTCAAAAACTCAGTAATTTCAAGCATTTTGATGTTTTTTGCCTCTTCACTAAATTACATTAAAGTTGGTACTTGCAAATAGGGAACCCATAACACGATTACATTAAAGTTAGTACCTGTGATTTACATTATAGTTGGTATCTCAACCCATAGAGAAAGTGTGTTTGTAATCCCTTCATACTTCAAATAAGCACTGTTAATTAACTTCGTTGGGTCTCTCTTTCCAAACTGGGAGATGCGGCCATTGATTGCAGTGTAACATGGCTTAGGACGAAATTATGGAGAACTGGTAAACCTGCTTTTGATCGATAGACTCACTCGAGCCGTAGAATTCTTCTCAAACAAGGTAGAACAGAATACGATTTATTAGCCAAGAGTATATGCAGTGATTTTAGAATTTTAATTGAACGCTTTATCGAAAACGAGTTGCTTGGAATTGTTGTACAACGCTTCAGAAGATCGTCAACACTATGGGCAAAAACAGGTAAGCTAGCACAGCAAATTTTTTGATGAATTCATGACTAAGTACTCTGCCTATGAACATTTCATTCAACGAAACTCCTATTATGCTACCAGAAATAGGGGTCGGCCTATTATGTTCATCATAACTCACTATAGTTAAGAATAGTGTACCCTCACTTTGGATGCTGCCTGATTTTCGGGGAAAATAAGTGACATCTAGAGTACGTCTTCGTTCACCTTTCATTAGCTTATAATTATAATCATTAGGAATACGATCTTCACCAATATCTTCAAACTTCAACCAATAACCAGTCACATCATCAAAATCATTTGCCTTGTGTAAAATTGGCTGAACCTATAATAACGGAGTGGGCATCAAACGAGTAAAGCTTGGAATGTAAATCGATTAAAGCATAAATTTTTAGCCTTTGCGTGGAGCATGCATTCTAATCCGTAAATGCCGCTAACTCGATCTACAAAATCTTCCCTATAAAATCTGGTAATAATGTTACAACTAATAGTTGGATTCAATATTAGCCAATCTGCCAATAGAGTAGCGGTTTGCGTTCCATGAATGGGGAAATAATATTTAATTCATTCTCAGTAACATCTAATAATTCTTTAAAACACTCCAATAAATCATTATATACTAAACTTACCGCCATTAGTACCTCCCGAAAATTTGTTATATAGATGCATCATTAAGTTCTAATAACTTGGATATAGAAATTGGGTCTTCAGCAGGTATAATCAATACATTCTCCTCTATTTCTGCGTTTTCACTAACTTGTTGCTTTATAAGTGGACCTTTTTCGCTATATCCTACATACTCAATTACCGCAACATCTTGATTTCTAAATTTTTTCAACATCATTTGGTAAAAACTATAATCATGAGTTGAAATAATAAACTGCTTATCATACTTTTCCATAAATAAACGAATTAGATCAATTAGTGATAAAACATTAATCTCATCCATACTTTGGATTGGATCATCCATACCCATAAGTTGTAGACTAGACCACTGTTGATGTAAGCCCATAGCCATAAAAAAAGATAGTGCTATTGAGTTAATTTGTGCTGAACTGAATATGTATGTTGCATTTGCCTGTGTTTGATTTTCAAGATATCCAGTTAAGACTAAAATCAATAATCTGTAAGATTTATGCCTATATTCTTTATTAAAATTAATATGGTTATAAACTGGATGAGAATTAATCCGGGAGAAGATTTTCTGAATGGTATCGAATAATTCAGAAATCATTTTTTCATTTAATTGATCAACGGCTGGTTTAACATTGTTAATTAGATCTTTGATAATTTCTTGGTCTTCATCGGCTGTTTTTTTAAGTTGGTCTAAATGCTGTAAGTGACTCTGTTGCACACGCATTTCTTCTTGACGTGTCTTTAATAACAATTCTTCTTTAGCATTTTCTATTGCAGTTATCGACTTAATAATTACTGATTCTAGATGAATCAGCTTCTCTTTATCACTCTGTACATTTTTTGAAGCATCTTGAATAAAACCCTTTATTTCCTCAACGCTCCACTGTTTAGCCTGCAAAGGTGCACCCGCAAGCAACAGTTTACTTATAAAAGATTCAACAAAAGCTCGATTTTCCACAATAATTTCTTCTGTTTTTTTAATTTCTTGAGGTAAATCGGCTTTTTCCTCTGCTGTTAGTACCATTAAATTTTCTGCAAATTTCTGATCTAACTGTAGTAATTTTCCCATTTTATTTTCTACAGTTTCATTTAAACCAATTCTCAGTAAATCCTCATTGTATTCTTGAATGAATTTATTCCTCAATTCTATTTGAGCACTCAGATTCTGTATTTCTTTTTCCATTTTCACCATATGGTCTTTCTTATTCTGACACTCTTCTTCAGCGCTTTTTAGAATTGTTTTGATATCTAAATAGGATTTTTCAATATCCAAATTCAATTCATTTAATTTAGTTTTCTCTTTTTCAAATTTATCTTTCATCTCTTTAATTTGTTGTTCCAATGAAGGCAGTTCATTATGAATTTGGGCTTGTTCCAATTGAATTCGTAGTTGTAATTGTGGCTTGCTAATTCCTTCTGTTCCACAAGCAGGGCAACTATTTATCTCCTCTTCTACGGATAAATAATCAGATAAGCTGCTAAGAAAATTTTTATATTTCTGATCTATACCATGTAACGCTAAAACGGATTCTTCTAAAAGTTTCAGTGAACTACTCGTACTAGCATGAATACTCAATAAATCTACAATAGAAGATTGAGTTACACTAATAATTTTCAAGAGCTCCGATGTTTTAGATTTCCATATAAAATTCTCATGTGCAATTTGGACATCCTTGATTAAGTCATATTTATTATTCCTTAAATTTTCTATGCTCTCTGTAACTACTTTAATGAAGTTGTCAGAGATGTGCACTGAAGCTTTAATTGTCTCGATTGCCTGTTTAGTACTGTCGATCTCTATATTCTTATCTTTAATGAAGATAAGAGACTCCTCATATTGGTTGTTGCGATTGGTCAGGCTAGAAACCAAATTAAGCATATTGTAATCATTACGGTGAATTTTTAATTTTTCCAATCTGCCTAGTTCTATGTTTAGTTTCTCCAAATCGGTTATCCACTTTGATTTAATATCTTCTAGATCCTGAATACGCCGTTCCCTATTTTCTAAATCATATCTTCTGTGTTTTAGCGTCTCGGTTTCTTTCTCAATTAATGGTATCAAAGCCTTCCAATCCTCTTTTTCAAATAGGTTTTCAGGAGCTGAGAAATTGTCCTTATATTCACTAAGGGCAACGCTCAAAAGTTTCTGGTTTGGATCAGAAACTTTTTTACTCAGTTCATCAATGGACGCTTTTAATTCTGTCTTCTTTCGAGTACCTTCAGTAATTTGGCCTTCTATTTGATAAACTCGATCGTTTATTTTTTTGATCAGCTCATTATATAAATCTTTATATTTCAAAAAATGCTCGGTTCCAAACAGCAACGAAAGAGAATCGTATCTCTCACCGTCTTTCATTCCTCGAAGAAATTCATTTAATTTCTCTTGTCCCAAAATATGAGTGAGGTGTAGCCCACGGGAAACCTCAACTTTTTTTATCCAAGCTGTTTTTACTAATAGTCTTTTTAACAGGTACTCCGCCTGGGCATCCATAAACTTGGTTCTTCCATCAATAGGCTTTGACCAATGAATTTCTAGTTCATGTTTTCCATAATCCGTCATATCCTGAGGTCTGGCAGTACATGTTCTCTTAACTTTGAATATTTCCCCATTAGGGGCAATAAGATCTACTTCTACATACGTCTCTTTTAACTGACTAGTATGCATATTCCTAATGAATCGGGTTCTTTTTCTCTCATCAGTGGCTTGATTAAATCTGTGTATTTCTCCTGAAAGCACCCATTCAATAGCATCAAACACTGATGTTTTTCCGTGCCCATTTGGTCCAAACAGTAATATTACCTTCGCATCATTAAAACGAAAAATAGTTTCATCTGAAAATCCTCGGAACCCACATATTTTCAATGATCTTATCTTCAATTTAAATCATCCTTTTTTATTGAACTAAAAAAATCAATCAATTGATCAGCATTTAAATTAGGGTTAAAGAATTCCTGAGGTAACTTACTTAATGTTGATTTTTGCAGGCACTCTCGGAATTCTTCAAAAAATTCGTTATCATTAAATATGAGCAATTCCTTGTTAGTAGTTAAATCAAGTACAAAAGGAATTCTATTTATGTAGGGATCGTCATTTTTTGTAATAACAATTTTCCTGAAATAGTGTCTGTCATTCTCGATCAACTTTCTGTATGACGTGTCAATTTGATTTTGTGTAATTATAACCATAAGATAAATATCCCATTTAAGCATATGAAGCTCTTTAATCAAACGACTCTGCAATTTAACAGCTAATTCATCAGCAGCTTTTTCCCAATTTTTTCTTAACTCCTCTTCGGTTTCAAACTGAACTAAGCCGTAAATTTGCTCAGGTGAAACATAAACTGTATCAAGATAGTTAAAATCAAGCTGATCTAGTTCTATAAATCCATTTTCCTCAAAAAATCCAACAAGTGCTTCAATCAATATTGTTCATCTCCCTAACATGAAATTCTAATTCTTCTATGTTAGTTACGTGATTGTGCAAAGTTCTAATACAATCACCGCACAGTACTTTTGTTTCGTTAAGACTTTTATAGTTGTTCTCTTCTAGCCCCTGAAAATATCCTTGTTCATTAACCTTAGTGAAATCTATCAAGATATCCTCAAAAGAGAACTCATGTTGGCATCTCCTGCATAGATTAGTTTTCTTGTTTTTACTACAATTGTCCAATATTAAAGGAAAGGGGAATAGGACTTCTCCACGACGAATTTCTCTTCTTCCTGTTGCTGTTGCTGCCTTTTCTCGAAAAAGGTCTAATATAAGTTCAGGCATTTTCGCATGTCTTTTTGTTGAGAAAATAAGATATGCAAATATCTCTTCATGTTCGTCTAAACTCAGATTTGCATTTATATCATTGTGAATAAAACTTAACTCTTTAAATCCACATCTCAATACGGTTATTAATTCCAGTAATTGCTCCATTCCTGAATCAGATCTCAAACCATTAAACGGATGTCTATAACGTTGAAGGAACGTTCGAAGCTTCTCAGTTTCCGTGTTTAAAATATTGTCTATAGATTGAACTAAACTCTCCATTAAAATAGGATGTGTTTCTGGTGGGAAGTCTTCAATTAATGCCATAACGATTTCTTTTTCCGAATCATATTGACTCTCAAAGATGGTCACGCCATCTACACTAAGGGCACTTGAACTTTCCATTTTGCTGTAACTTATATCTCGAATAGTGACGGATATATTCATTAACCTTAGTATTGGCAGGCAGCGTCTAATAGAAATAGCTCCGATAATCCCTCCACCAGGTGCCTTATCTTTCATAATACCTACTATCGCACGGTCAACTATTATAGGTGATCCGGATGCTCCATGAGTTATAAATCTAGGATCCGTTATTTTAGGAATTTCACAAGCTAAATCTAAATCAAAGTCACATTCCTCTCTCTCATCAAACACTTGTAATATGGTTCCTTGAAAGGGTTGCCCTCTGTCTTTCTGAGTATCCGGGAATCCAAAAGCTTGCCATTTCTCATTTAACTCAAGGACTTGTATACTTAGTGGTAGTGTAGGAGAATATCCTCCCCCTTCAGGTAACGACAAAATTGCGAAATCCCCCCCTACATAAGGCTCATTTGGAAAAATAACCGTAGCTTGTATCTCAATATTATTTTCAAACATAATATACACAGCTTCTAACTCGTTCGGATCTAAGTTATCGTCAATAACATGTCTGGCTGTAATCAACGTAGCTTCATTTACTAGAAAACCCGTTCCATTCTCACTCCCACAACGTACTTTAGCAATAGATTTAAAATCATTTTGATTCACTGATGCTCCCCCTAGTTATAGGTGTACTATTACACTCTCTTCAGTACTCGGGTAAAATACTTCATAATTATATTCCTTCTTCAATTCTTCCTTATTCATTGAGATTGCCGCAGGAGTTGGATAAGAAAAAAATATATTTCTTGTAAAAGTAGATTTTCTTGCAACTATTCTGGATAAGGTCTCCATGTCAGGATGCCCATGACCTGAACCGCTAGTAGATATTAAGTAATTCTTTGAGTCAATCATATTGAGGAGATCCACATTCGTATTAAATTGACTCCCATGATGAGAAACTTTAATTAAGTCAAAGTAAGGCGGCACCTCAGTAGTAGAAAAAAGAGCTTTAAGTTGTCGAATCGTTATTGAGGGTGGACAATCTCCTAAAAAAAGCATTTTTTTATCTTTATGTTCTAAAATAAAAGTAATGGAACTAGCATTAATCTCATCACCGTCTTCAATAAAGGGCGACATTGACAATTTCTTTATAGAACCTGTCGCGGATACATTCGTTCTACCTACACCGACCCCTTTGGGTTCCAGATATTCAGAAACATATTCTACAGCATCATCAAAGCATCGATCTGATGTCAATGGCATCCTGGGAAAAGTTCTGCGCAGTTCTTTTCTCCACACTCTTTCTAAATCTTTAAGCTCAATAACAGTCGGAGAAAGTACTATAATTTTCACATCCCCGTTACCGAGTAATATTGGAGTTTTATTATAAGAAACCGCGTTACCACTATAAAACCCGTTCCAATTGTAACCGTTTAAGTATATATGGCCTGCAAGTCTAGATCCTTGTTTTCCACTTATAGGAGTCCTACTATCAAAGTCTCTTTCAACGTAAACAACTTTTTTCTCAATGATTTCTTTCTCCGTTTTATTCAATTGATGCTCATGCTGGCAAATGGATAAGTGCCGATAACTATTGTGCCAAATTTCCTTCACTTCAATTATATTAGGGGCTTCACAAGTACCGTTATCTTCTAAAAAGGAAATTGCACCGGCAATATGATCCTGATCGATATGTGTAACAACCATTAAATCCAGATATTCACCCATTGTACTCATATTTAAAAGAACAGGTTTTACAAAATTCTTATATGTAAGGAGGTAAGCCAAATCTATAAGAATGTTTACATTTGAATCCCCAAAACAACTAACCAGAAATGTATCGCCATTTTTTGCCGGAAACATTTCAATTCTTGAAGTATATATTGGACTCACCCTTATTTTTTTAATAGAATTTTATCCAGAAAAACTAGCTTGGGTTATTTAGATACATTTCTGGAATATTTTCTCCCGTAAACTTTCCAAATAACGTCATCGCATTTTGTGTACTTGCCAACGTTATAATATTTCGACAAATGATCTGGCATACCTGCTAAAATACCTATAATTTGTAACAAAGTAAGTAGTTAAAGAGTCCGGTATGATAAAATAAAATGGTATATCCTTGCATGAGCTCAGTTCAAAAGTATGATATTGAAAAATAAAATTTAGAATATCAAGAATGTTAAATATTTTTCGGAAAATTATGTGTCCTTCTAAAGAGGGGCAATTAAAAGAACGGAAGTGATACAAATGAATAATAATAGTACTAATGCTGGAGCACTGCCTTCAAACGCTGGTGATGACTTTCACCTTCTCTGGGCAGCACAAAAGTTGTTAAAAATGCTTAACCATAATTCTGATCTTTCCTCTGTAACTGTAGAGGGACCGGCCTGGCAAGACTCTATTATTAACGATCTAGATGAGAGTAAATTGTTTTCAATAGATTTAGCTGAGTATTACGGAGGTGAAACGATACATAGCGCAACTTACATCATCTTTTCACAATTAAAATATAGTACTTACATGGGGAATATCCCTTGGACTACTTCGACTTTATGCCATTCAGATAATAAAAAAAAGGATAACTCTATTATTCGACGACTCGCCGATACATATGAGGAATACACAAAAAAGTATTCTCATTTAAAGGATAAAATAACTTTGAAGTTAGTCAGTAATCGGCCAATTTCAGGAGGCTTAGAAAAAGGGATCAAAGAGGCAAAAGAATTACTACTTTCCAAGAAAATCAAAAATTCAATTAGCTTACTAAATGCTCTCTCTGAAGAATCCAAATTAGAAATAAAAAAAATCTATGAAGAATCTAAACTCAAATCAATAGTTTTTTTGGGTTTTATTAGAGCTGTTGATTTTGAAGATTGCGGAGCAGAAACTAGAAGTATTCAAAAAGCCAAAATCATTCAACAATTAGGTAATTGGGGCATCGATAGCCTACAAAATAAATATAACGAATTAATTATGATCATACGCGATAGAATGATGCCTGGACGAAATGCACAAGTACCTATGACAAAAGATTTTGTATGCTCGCTTTTTGGTGGAAATTATGCTCGCTTTTTCCCTGCTCCTACAAACATTTCGGAAAAGAAATATGTAGAAAGAGAATGCACTCAAGAGCTAATGAAAACTATAACTCAACAAGATAATAAATCAATATTTGTTCATGCTACTGCTGGTATCGGAAAAACTACTCTCGTCAATAATCTTCAAAATTATCTTCCGGATGGTTCTGCTGTAGTATTTTATGATTGCTATGGCGGTGGAACCTACTTGCAGCCTGCTGATTCAAGATATGAATACGACACAGCTATTCTTCAAATTTGTAATAGTTTGGCAGTTGAATGTAAAACAGATTTCTTGTTAGAACGTAGACTAAAGGAATCTGAATTCTGGCATGAACTATCTATACGAATGATACAAGCTGCTAAATATGTAAAATCATACGCAGAGGATGCCATTGTTTTGTTAATCATTGATGCCGCGGATAATAGTGTATTTGCGGCTGAAAAAAATAATAAAGTTTCCTTTGTTCACAAATTACTACAGCAGCCACTACCAGAAGGAGTAAAAATTCTACTGACTTATCGTACCGAACATTCACATTATTTTAACTTTCCACATAATTCAACATTTTTTGAAGTCCCAGCATTTAACTTGCAAGAGAGTACAGAGCATGTTAAATCTTATTCACTTGGATTGCCCGAAGAGGTCATAACAGAATTTCACCACTTAAGTCGGGGAATTCCACGAGTTCAATCCTATGTATTAGCTGCAAAGCAAGATACACCACACCAATTAGTCAACATGCTACTACCCAACGGTAAAACTACCGAGGATTTACTTAGGGACATTCTTGAGGAACTTCGTTTGAGGTATGGAGAAGGAAATGATAAGACCTCTTTCATCTTTGGCATCCTGATCAATTTGCCACGGCCAATACCAATGACAAATGCAACGAAAATCCTCAATTGCTCACAGGATATGCTACAAAGCTTAAGTGTTGACTGCTCATTTGGTCTTTATATTGAACACGATTTCATTTTTTTCAGAGATGAAGATTTTGAAACATTTTTACGAGAGAGGTACTGCGATAATTCCAGATCAATAAATATAATTGCAGATTATATGTATCAAAATCGACACCTTGATGCGTACTCTGCAAAACATGTGCATAGTTTTTTAGGCTTACTGAACAACACATCAAAGTTGATAAACATTTCTTTAAACGAATCCATAGATGAATCGATTATTGATGTTACAGAAGCAAGTAGAATCATGCTTTCACGCATTAAAAGTACTTTAAACCTTCCCGTGCTAAAAAGCGAACAATATAGAATGGAATATTTCCAGTTACTGTATAGGAGCATTGATTTCTCTAAAAATGACGAGGCTATTACAAAACTAATTGAAAAGTACCCTGAGCAAGCATCTTTATATTGTGATAACAACACTCTCTTACAAGTATTTACAACCGAAAGGAACAATTTTGAGGAATTAGGAAAAGCAGTATTTGTCTTTTCAATGGACCCGAATACAAAATCAAAAGCTCTATTTTACTTAGATAGTTATCGAGGGTCTCTCAATCTTTATTATAGTAAACAAGAAGAGGAAAGAGACCCACTAGAAAGACCACGTCAAGATGATATTGTAAATATTGTAGACTCAATTGTGCGCCTTAAGAATGAAACTGACATGAAACGCTGGATAACTGCTTGGAGTAACAAACAATTTCAAGCGGACATTATCTTTAGAGTTTTAGTTCGATTAATTAACCGAAATGAACTAGAATCAGTAATAAAAATTTTAAAAATAGATTGGCCTTCTCACTGTAAGCTTTCAATAGTCGCAGCCTATTTAAAATGCAGAAGAACTCCACCAATCGACTTAATAAAGTACCTCAATCGCCTATTCAATCGATTGCAAATTATAGATTCAAAACAATTTGACCAAGCTCACTTCATATTGTTTCTTGAGTATTTGTTTAGCCAAAGCAACAATAAGTTGTTAAATAATATAATTTCAAAATATCATATCAACTTTCCTATATCACATTTGCCTTATATTCATGGAGAAAATGAACATCAACTGGATCTCAATATCCGATTATATGTGCTAATAAAAACCATGAAAGGAGAACCGCTTAATTCAGATGATTTTATCGATTACGATGGGTTAAACAAGAGCCTCAAACAAAGAGACATTTCAGATCGCATAAATGATATTAAAAAAGTGTACGATTTTCTCCTTCCAGCCTATAAATACCGTATTACGGTAATTAAAGGGGATAACTGCGAAGAGACAAAATCGTTATATAACGATTGTTTAGGAGGATTAGATCGTTTGTATTGGTGGAGTGATATGGACAATAATAAAACGGGTAGTATTCGACTTTGCTTATTAGCTCTAGCTGATGGGATTTTAAATACACCCAGCTTTAATCTTCAAGATATCCATAATTACCTATCTGATATTTTAACAGCAACTAAAATATATCGAGATACAAAGTTAGCTTTGTCTGACTTATGCGCAAATGATCGTCGCTCACAACAATTTACTTTAGAAATTCTTAAATCTTTATCAAGCGAGCTCATTCAGCACCCAACCTCAGCTTCAGAAGCAACAGAGGTCTATATTCAATGTGCCCAGATTGGGCAGAGAATTCAGATTGATGTTGGGAGGAATTATTTTGAAAAAGCACTTCATGCCGCTAAAGGACTGGATTATGAGTCCTACAAAAAGCTTGAGCTTTTTAATATTCTATCTGATACTGCTACCAATAGAGGATATTTAAATGATGTGGAGCTATCTCATGAATTTATACGTTTAGCAGAGGATTTTTATCGGAAACTGTGGGACTCTAAGAATTATCCATACAAAGAGGTATTCACTACCGCAACAAAATTAAGTCCTATGAATATTTTTTCGGCAATATGTCGATTGGACGATCGTGATGATTTTGATCATTTTTCTCTGCCTGAGAGCACCTTTCATGTATTAAAAGAATTATTAAGACTAGGTATTTACCAACCAGATATAATAGCATCTTTATCAACCATTTTATTACCAGAGCACCCCTCAGAATACATTGAATTAGCAAAAAAAATATTACTTAAACTTTCAGAAACGCCTGTGACAACTCAGCAAAATGGAGTAGAAATCTTAATTCATAACACACTGTATAATGTGCCATTAATTTCTAAGGAGACCCTAGCAAAGGAAATTATAACTTATATTAATAACCAGCACCTTTCAAACATTAATAACAGTTCTAGACTCGTATCATTACATGAATTTATTGTTTCCACAATGGATCATGATATTAAAAAACAATGGAAGATAACTGACGATAAAAAGACTCCCTATGCAGACAAACAACTTACGGATACGATTGTTATATCTGGCGCACAGCAATTGACCGAATATCTGAATAAATTAGATCGAAATAACCAATTGAATTTTATTGATATGTGGCTTGCTAGTTCCTTACCGGAAGCTTACGTTTCAAATGCAAATATACTGCTAGAATTATCATTCGAGAGCTCTTATTTGATTTATGGATCAGAGATTCAAAATATTTTTATAGAATATCTGAACAAGTGGAGTCTTTGGCCTGAAGTGGAATCTTGGAAGAATGATACTCATCTTCAGAAAAAGACCTTTGTTGATAATATGTATAAAATATTGCATTACCCAGGCTATTATAATAATTTGATGCGAATCTTTACTTGGCGATCAGAAAATATCATATCCTTTTTTGTAGAATATCTAGTAAACGAAAATAATGTTTCAAGTGAAAGCATTCTAGAGATATTAAAAAAAATATCCGTCTTACTCCCTTCTCATATGGCAGTTGATATTTTGAAGTGGTGTATATCTACAGAAGTCCCAAACATTCATCCTATGTCAGGAGACCAGCCATTCTCTAAAGTTTCCTCGCATATTGATGGAGATTTGTTACCGATCAGCAAATTATTATGGCGCATGTTGGGACACCCTGATAAGAAATTGCGATTAACAGCGACACACATCATACAAAATATTTATTCTTGTGGTTACTCAAATATTATCGATAACTTAATAGTTTTGTACAAGCTGCCCTTTGATCAGAAATACATTGATAGAAAAAATTTCTTTTTCTATGATTCAGCAAAACTCTTTTTTCTACTTGTATGTCATCGAATTTTTTTGGAAGAACCCCAAAAGGGTAAAAATTATTATAACTTTTTCAAAGATATTGCATGTTCAAAACAAATTATTCATGCGTTACAAAGACGCTTCGCGAAACAAATCAGTCTTAGAATTGCAGAGGAGATATATCCTGAGGATATACCAGAACTTCTAACATGTGATGAAATGAAATGCGGTACAACAAAAAAGAAAGCCAGGTATGCTAGAGCAAATTTATCATCAAAACAGCAGTTTCGTTTTCGTTTTGATTATATGGATACACTCCCCTATTGGTATAATGACTTGTCGAATATATTTATCCTGACTCAAGAGGAAGTTGCCAAAGACTGCGATAGCTATATTAATCAATTCAATATTAATAATAACAGCGCTCGAAAGTGGCGAGATGACTTCATCCGGTGCAATAGATATAGAAACCGCAATACTCTTAACGGTCATGGGAGCTTACCTGAAATTGAAACACTGGAGAAATATGCTGAATGGCATGCAATGTTTTATGTTGCTGATCAGTATAGGTGTACATTGCCTTATGCTGAAGATACCTATTATGATTATCATCAATGGCTTGACTCTTATTTCCCCGGATTTCAAGGACACTGGACAAATGAATATCGAGATCATATACCTTTGATTCCATTCTTATGGGAGTTCAAAAACTACAAAAGCTCTGATAATGAACAAGAGTATGTGATTCCAAAAAAATTAATCCAATCTATAATCATGAATGAAGATTATATCTCTACCTATCTGAGCTATCACTCATCTTTTGACCAAAGTTGCCAAAGTATCATTATAAAAAGTGCATTAATAGATGAAAAAAATATCGATAGGTTAATTACTCAACTAAAAAAACCTCATGCATTTTTTGAAGATTTCTATGAACCAGATCCTGAAGAGTATATGTTTCGAAAAAAAGCGGATATTACAATTAAGCCTATGCATGTTGATATTGATTCATTTAGAAGTGATCGACTTGATCAACATGATCCCTTTGCTAAAGATGTGAATACAAATGTCTTCACTTTTGCTGAAGATATATTAAACTTTGGCGATCAAAAGCATTTAAATGTGGCATTTTTCTCGCTTCCTGTAAAGCATTCTAACCTTCCTTTTCGTATAAAAAAATGGAGCGAACCAAGCCAAGAAGGAGGGTATACTAAACAAGGAACTTACGGATGTATTGCAGAAATTGAAATCAAATTTTGCATGGATTTTCTTAATAATATAAAAAAGGCCCTTGTTTTTGAATATCATGTAACTTTTGAAGACCAAACTTATCAATTTTACGGAACGCCAAGTAAGACTGCCAAAGAAAAGGGGATACTTGTTTTAAGATCGAATGGTAATATTGAGTCGTATGTATTAGATTCGGACTTGGACAACTTAGTTGATTAAAAGAATAAATCATCACCATTGACCATGAGTGGGGGAAAAAATATCTGGCTAATTTTGTTCTTTTCAACGATTAGCCAGATTACTGCCGCTATCACATTTGAATATAACCCGAGATTGGAGTCAGATGACTTTCCTTCATCTCGGTTACCATACATACTTGTTAGGTCTAATAAAGCTAACTCCGTAAGATAAAACACTTTTCCTTTAACCTTACTTGTTTGAAAATTATCATATTTAAAAACTATAGTTAAATCATTAATTCCATCCATTGCACTGCTTTCCCAAAAGCATTTAATAAAATATCCTATGTAGAAAGCCCAAAAAGCAAAAATAGCAAAAAACAGGCCAAGCATTGGTGCTATCTGACCATGAATGACCTGTTCAATGTAACCAAAAGGAAAAGGTTATTTAGGGTATAAGATTCAAGCATTAATGTGTTACAAAGTAATGGAGAAATCATTATAAGGATATTACATGGTTTATATGTGCTACTGGTTGAATGTTGGGTTCATTCGGTACCCCCTTCAAAAAAGAGACCTTGAAAAGAACCACCAATCAAGGTTCACTACCAGACTCGCAGTACATGTATGCAACCTATCGAGCGTACTATACAGTATTTAGCTATTTCGATGGTCTTTCTTCGCCAAATCAATCGCCACGGCTAATTTAATTTGAAATATTTTACTAAGACCTTTTTGGAAATCTTTTAGCGTAAAAGTTTCAATTATAGGAGCTTCCAAATGATTGATTCTACTAATCTCAACTTTAGCAATTTTATCAAGGTCAATTAAAATGGTGAAGATATCCTCGTACTGTTCTGGTGTCCAATTTAGAATATATGCTGTCTTAATTTCTCCGAAAATAGTTCTTAACACATTCAATATTGCTTTTTCTTTATCGCCTTGAGCTACAATAATATTACAGTCAGCTAACTCTTTTCTAAAATCCTGTTCCTGTTTGCTTCCTATCAGCTTCATTTAATCACCCCCGGACTAGCTGTAACTAGGTTCCCATGCTTATCGGTTAATATAGTCATAATATTTGTAGGGCCACTAAACTTATCAATACCTATGTTTGAGTTTAATGTAACTTCTCTAACATATCTAGCTTGTATTTCAGTTTTTCCATTTGGTAACTGAATTTTCGCTTGTAATACCCGTGTAACTGGAGTGTTCACAACCTCTTTACTTTGCAGTATAGTCTTTAACTTATCAGGCGTAACCGTAAATTGGGAAGCATTCTTTGCAGGGTTAAAATGCCTATCTAACACATGATCAAACCCTGCTCCTTCTGCTGCACTTCCATTTCTTAAGTTTATTCTAGACTGCACGATAGGCGGCATACCAGGGACTTTTCCCGTCTCCTTAGAAGAATGATCATCCTTCTTATGCGGCGATCCTCCTGGTGAAGCACCGTCATCTTTAGAATGCTTCTTTCCTTTCCTCCCAACGGCAAATAAAAATGCTGCTTCTACTAACAGACGGGCATTTTCTTGTTTGGAGCTGTTTATCGTTTTTTCATAAGCAGCATCTGGATCCGTTATGACTTTAACAATTTTATCTGCTACGTCTTGTTTTCCTTCGATGTTATCGATCACCATTTGGTGAATATCTATATTAGGGAAATTCCGGAGCCTCTCTGCCATGTCCTCTACACTCTCATAGGCAAAGTTTTTGATTTCATTAAACACAATCCGCTCAGTCTCATCCAGGTCTTTCATAAAAGGGCTTTCCCTATACGACCCATACTCTTTCCTATATTCGTCAATTGAATTCAGAAAATCAATTAGATATTTCTTCTGTTCTGTCGTGTACCCTTTCATATCATCCCGATACTTGGAACTCATCAAAGCTCTGTCACTATATCGAAAATGATTGTCTGTCTGCCGTTGATGTTCCATTAATGCGACTATATCTGTGGAGAGATCCTGATTATTATAATAAGCATCCAGCGCCTTTTCAAACTGTTGATCCACATTTCTTTGATACCAGCGTTCCCGTATATCAGAAGGTACTTCGCTATAGGCTTGGACGGAAGCTTGATTGACTCCCTTTACATAGTTGATGAAGTCATGTATGGATTGTATTTCTCCATACCCTCTGGCACTCGTCCATACCTTACCAAGAAAATCCATTGTCGCATGCCGTTCACGAGCCCTCTGTTCCTCCGCGTGCGCATGTAAGGTTTGAGCAGCAACCTTGGCGGTCTTCCCCAGCACCACTCCCCAACCATGGGAAGGTACGCCGGCAATCATGGACAATCCTGCTGCCGCATATTTAACTATGGATGACGGTCCAGAGGAAGCCACTTCGGAACGAATCGAAGCTATTTTTTTACTTGCTGCTTTCGGTATAGCTCCCAATACAGGAATAGACGCAGCCACATCACATACTTTCTGAGCTAATCCTAATACGCCATCGAGTAGACTAGCCTTCGGTGAATTCGGAGTGTTTACGGCTGACTTAACGGCTCCCCCATCTTTCGATGTAACGCTTGAATTGGAGCTTCGTCCTGTACTGCTGTTTGCTGCACTTTTCGCCGCCTGCGCCTCTGCATAAGCTTTCACAGACATTAATGGGGGTTCCCAAATCGGTGCTAAATCTACTACAAAAACCGGCCTTTTAACCGTGCCTTCCAGCTGTACTTTAGCGGACCGTATATCCGTTTCTCCATCCAACACCAAGCTACTGCTGCCCGCTTTGAAATAAATAGCCTCGGCAGCTTGAATATTCAGCTCCCCGTCCGCATGCAAGGAGAGCGTCTTGCCTGCCGACAATGACAATTCATGTTCACTGACGACCTGAATTCCTGAACCATTCATTGAAATGTGAACCTGTTCCGATTTAGCCGTCACCTTTAATTCACTGGCACTCAGCTTGATGTCCTTATCATGAGGTGTCCCCCAATACTTGGTGGCTGGGTCAGCGAGCTTGGGTGACGAGCTTCGCCCTTGTCGTATGGAACTTGCCGCATATCCATCCGCCTCCTGCTCTGTAGGGAAGCGGACAGATACTTTATCTCCTCGTTCCGGCATGACGTACCAACCGCTATGTCCTTCGGCGGTATAACTGCTGGCATATGGAAACCACCATGCCTTATCCCGATCTTGTTTTTCATCCACTGTAAGATGAACACGGATTCGGCCTGATTTGGCTTCTAATACACGTCCTTCGAGTGAAGCTCCTGTGAGGTGGGGGCACAAAATCTCTGTTTGCTGAACTCCCTGTTCGCGAACCAGTTCATATTCGTGTAACAGCAATCCTTTTCGCAATTCAGAAGTGACTTCTGCCACCATCCATTGCTCACCATTCCAATTCGTGAGGTCTCCGGGCCGGGCAAGCGTTTCACTCTCCATCATATAGCTGAATTCCGCTATCCTTTTCGGATCAAAACTACGTCGAGTACGGTAAACCGGATGCCTCATCTCAACGTACTGCCCCTCAGGCATACCAAACCAGAATTTAGGTCCATTTAGTGAGATCTCTGGGATCAACACTGTTCCAAACCGGGAAGCCATCCGTTTGAGAAAGGCCCAATCCGTCTCTCGATATTGTAAAGTAAATTCATGCAAGATAGTACCGTTTGTTGCGTTATCAATAACATCGGCCTGACTGTACTTCTGAATGATTTGCTTGATCAAATTTCCGTAGGGCATTAAGGAATGCTGATAAGAACGGGTGAGAGGTGTGATATCCAACTGAATCGTATGAGAAACGGCTTCAAGCTCCACATAATAGATGCCACGCACCATCCGTGTTTCTGCATGGACGAGTAAACCATGGAACAAAATCCGTTCAGGTTGACCATTGTCTGTTTTGGTTCGGATGATGACAGGCTCATTATCCTGATCCTGTTCTATGTAATGGTCTCTCTGCTCTTCACCTATCCATCCACTGATCCTTAACCGGGCATGATCGTTCAATTTCCGTTCAATACGCAGTTCATGGATCGTCTGAAGAGGATATGGACCTGTACATTCCAACTCCGTATACGTTAACATCGTTTGTGTGTGATTCAACTTGTACCTCCTTACTCCAGCGTCTGGCCATCGTCTGTAATCCGAATCATTCCCCCGTATAGGCACGCATTCGTGCATTGATCCAGCAAGGCTGGTTCTCCTTCCACGAGCACATCGCTTTTGCCGCCGATCCAGGGTCCGGTAATCACCGGAACACAGTTCGCTTTTTTCACCCCGTAGATATCCACCATGTCACTGCTTTTGACCGCTGGGTTAGCTGGGCAGGAGCAACGACCGAAATTGCTGATATTGGTTCCTGGCAAGTAATCCCCAACGTTCATTTGCGCTTTCTCTTTTACATATACTCCGTGACTGAACGGACGTTTGAGACGTGTCGGTTGCGTACCAAAGCTGCAGCTTAAGATCGCCCCAGCAACAACATATCCTTGTTTACTTCCCCGTCCAGCTTGAATAGGTTCCTTATCGGAATGAGACTTATTTGCCATTCTTCTATCCCCCCTTCATTCCTTTCTTAGTTCGTCTTCACTTCACTGCCCAGAACATTTGTCATTCCGCCCAGCGATACGGTACTGCCTTTGCTAGTCATTTGAATTTCATTCCCTGCCGTGATTTTCACTTTACTGCCGGAATGAATGGAGATATTTCCTCCTGCTGAGAAATGAATCTGTTTGTCGCTTACAATATGAATGCCATCTTTTTCATTTAACTGTATATACACAGCTCCCTCCTTACTGGTGATTACAATTTCATCGGGAGTTAATTTGATTTCCTTACCGTGGGCCGTACGAAATAATTTAATGTCGGGATTAGCAAGCACATGCTGCTCTACACTCTGATTCTTTTGGCGCAAAGATGTACTTCCCATGCTTTCTTCCTCCCGATGGGCAGGGAAATAGAGCAGCACGTTATCTCCCAACTCAGGCATTACGTACCATCCGCTATGTCCTTCCGCAGTATAAGGAGAAACATACGTGAACCAGTGGGCCTTCGCAGGGTCTTGAACGGTATCTATATTCAAATGTAATTTGATACGATCTCGCTCTACCTGAATGACTTTACCTGGTAAAGACAGACCGATAAGCTGTTCGTTAAACACTTCCTTGTGTCTCAACCCCTTGTGAGAAGTTAAGGTATACACGTGCTGCATCACACCCTTTTGCATGTGAGTGTCTACCTTGTACACGTACAAGTTTTTACCTTTAAAAGTAACGGTGCTGCCCAACTCCAAAACTTGCTCCGCCTCAACCAGGTAATCAATAAAATCATGCTCGTTTACATGTGCTGTATCATTACCGTTGAAATAACGATAATCCGCAACTCGTTTACTGACGGTATAATGATAATTCGTTACATCAAGCCCTGACTGGGTCTCCTCAACACCAAAATAACACTTCGGCACATCAAACACCGAGGCAGGCGTGAGTGAAGTATGATAACGCGAAGCGATCCGTTTTAGGAACTCCCAATCGGTTTCACGATACTGGACCGCTATGCGACCTAAAGCTGCTCCCCCTGTAGCCGAATCAATAATGTCAAAACCGGGATAATCCCTACCTACAGCCCGCAGCAATTCCTCTACCTTCATATTTTTATCCTGAAAGGACCTGTCTTTTTTGCGAATATCCAGTTTATACGTGTGTGATATAGCCTCGACCTCCAGGTAATACACATCTCGGACAGCTTTGACTTCCATATGAAGTATCGTTCCGTTAAATAGCGGTGTTGGTGTTCCTGCCTCATCCAATTGTGATACACAAACCGGGGAATCGGCTTCGATCAATTGAACATAACTGTCCTGTAATTCTTCAGGTAAAATAGCTGTAAAAGAGAGCCGGGTGTGCTCATTCAACCGCTTGGTCATACGCAATTCCTGAATACTCACCAATTCAAATGGCGTAATTTGCAGCCGATCATATGTAATGTTAGTTAATGTCATAAGGGTTTATTTTCCTTTCGGTCAGACTCGATTTTCAACGTTAGCAGCATACTGCGGGCAACGGGCTTCCAAGTCACCATTTCTTCATCCGTACAGTTAAACGCACACATTAGCGCCCGTCCTTCCAACACTGTAAAAAAGGATAAATTATACATGCGTGCATTCCATACAGGCGTCATGAATTCGCAGTATCCTATTCGATTCTCTCCTACCTCCAACACTTCATGGCCAAACCATTCGGTCAACTTCTGGGTTTGTTTTACCACCAGAGCCATCTCATCCGTAAAATTCTCCAACTCTTCTGTTTGCAACGGGCTTTCGGTATGCTTGAAGGTTAAGTTAATCGTGCCTGCCTCATTAGTGAAAATAAAATCTGGGCGATGATGAGAAGGATACTTTAATAGTTGCTCATCCATTGGCATATCTCTAAAGCTCTTTGGCATTGTTATACTAATGCGTTCATCCACTAAATACCGCTGAGCAAAAACCAGACTTTCCCCTTCAAGCTGCATGAATGTTTGTAATGTTTGCCCAAACGGCTCCTTCTCGTGTGCGTGACTTAAAGCTTCATCCTCAGTTAAGGATGGATTATTTTCGGCATTTCCTGATGTTACTGTATGTAGCAAAGAAACAATTTTCTTATCCAGATGTTCCACAAATATCTCCTCCCATTTCGTTACTGCATATCGACTTCCTGAAAGGAGATACCGCTCGTTCCCCTCCGCAATAGACTTTCTGCTAATGCCAGATTTACTAATGTACAGGTTTCACGCAACCCTTGAACTTGCAACAGGGGCCTCCCCTCAGTGCGCTCTCGATCCACTACCAACTTCATCAATGTTCCTCCGGGATGAAATGTACTTAGCTCACCTACACACTCCACTAAAGGGGGCTGAATCATCCAGTACAACTTTTGCTGAGAACGTTCTATATCCCGGAACAAAGCCATACGGCTGAACAGGCTCGGCGTATAGACCTGTAACAACTCATGCACTGCATCAGATACCATCATCCTGGAACCCATCAGAATATCAGGGTAAACCGTGTAATCGTGACCCTTGACCTTAAACTGTGCAGCATAAGAAGAGGGCCATTCCGTCCAATCATTTATATTTATCATCTCCGCATTGACTTCTTCGTCCCATACGGGAACAGCGGAATACAACATCCGATCATCATGTTGACAAAGAAAATACTCCACTATGCCACGTCCCTTTCCATTGCGTCTGTCATCCAAATGAAGTTAGGTCCTGGGCAACTGGATGCATGCCTAAACTAAATCGGGTTCCATCCAGCACCGCCCCTTTGAAACAGGCCCCCTCTATAGCTGCACCAATGAAGTCGGCCCCCTGCAATATTGCCCCGGTGAAATCTGCATCCTGTAAGTAAGCGTCCTGAAATGTGGCTCCTGTAAGATCTGCTCCTGCAAAACTTACGGGTTGAAAACCAGGTCTTTCCCATCGTTCAGACTGGTATATTCCAGGTACAGCTACTGCATCTCGAAAAGAAGCTCCTCTTAAATTGGCTTTTTCAAAACGTGCTTCTTGTATCAAACAACCGCTAAAGTCAGCTTCTATTAAACATGCTTTATTCCAACGGGAACCAATCAAATTCCCTTTCGTAAAAACACTATTTATAAAGGAACTTTCATTCAAATCGGCATATTGTAGACGTATTCCTTTATAATTTCCTTGAGACCCGTCAATTCCCCGAAAAACTTCATGTATGTAGTCATATGGTTTCTTTTCCTCAAGCCAATCTTTCATCACACTAGAATCTTTGGCACGCACATCCCGTTTAAAAACGACTTCACTTTGGTCCCAATATTCTCCGACTCTCAGCTCGAACACATCTTCCAACTGTATTTCATGAGCAAACTGGATTTCATCCAACCATGCTTCTGTGATACTAAAACGCGCCAAAGCAATGATATATTGGTGAATATGTATTGCCGCGCGCAATTTCATTCTTTGAATATCATCCAATCCGATTCTTCCGCCATATTTCTTAGCGTGCTTGCTTAATTCAGTCTCCCACTCGTCCAAATAGCGAAATGCCCAATCCGCATTATAGGTATCTCGGCAAGAATGGAGATCCATAAGCCATCTCTTATCCAGCGCCTCTACTAAATAGGTCGCCCTTCCGTTTGCTAATTCAGTGCGGAGCATGGAGTAAGATATATATCCCAACGATTGTTTGGTACCTTCTTGCTGCATTAACATGACTTTCCCGAGTACTTGCTCCAGTGAATTGCGAAATGTCTTGGCCAAGGAACACTTATGATTCTGAAAATGTGCTTCCAACGCAAATAACATTTGATGCTTTAGGGGTTCATAGATCTCATTGGTAAAATGCCAAAAAGCCTCTTCACGTTTCACATCCTATCTCCTTTCTGATTGCTGCATTTTACATAGCCTGTGAGTATAGTAGCTGGTTATCTTAAACAGAGATCTAGTATAAATGATATGTGGAATCATAATTCTCAAGGATATATTTAACAATAGATCATCCTTATGTATGTATCGGACAGATTAGTAATTTTGTTTACAGAAAGAACCATAATACGTGTTATTTACAATGTAAACAATAAAGACATTGCTATACAACTAGTTTACCAAAGCATTTAGCTAGGAAAGTTAGAAAATATAATTTATTCAAAATCACTTCCACTGGGTTAGATTTATCTCTTTTTTAGGAAGGCTACCATGCAAATCATACAAACCAAAGACGTGAATTCTTTTCATTTTTCCTCGCTTTATCTAGCCCTCTTTGACACATCTTGAACTCGGAGTAGTACTCTATTTCACTCCGGAAATATAGCCAACTATATAGGGAATGAATAAGTAGATATCCTTGTTACATCAAACCAGAAGACCCCCTCCTGTCTCCAAAGCAAACACATATGTTCATTCAGAATACTAACTAAAAAATAATCCGTCTTCTCTTTAAGGCCAAATAGTCATCTAATTAAAAAGCAACAGTACTGACAAAAGTTTCACTCTATACGAAATTCGATGCTGTAACTATTTTTCTATAGAAATGGAATGAATACTATGTGAGTTTTACCTTTTCCGAATAAGAGAAATGCGCCCTTAACTTACTCATTCAGGAACAACTGAGTACACATTTGTCTCGTTTTCCTCTTTCCTTATTTTCCATGTATACCTTAGAAGATTGGCTCGGCTTTTGGAGGAACAATTAGCTAACTGAAACAATTTATTTATAAAAACCTGAGCTTGCTTCATTTTTTTGAAAGTATAGTTCTCTTACATTTCGGTGATACTGCTTAATAGAGGTGATAGATATGGAAGAACACATATCAGAGTACAACTTGCCCGAGCTAGGTTACGCAGAAGGGTTCAATTATCTGTATGAACTGCTTAGCCATTTAACAAGCTCCAGGCAATGGTTCGCTCACAAGATATCTACTATGCTTCGATTATCAAGAGAGACACAACAAAGTCATTTTACTCGAACAGATATCGGAATTATGTTACCCCAATACACTGCTAAAGAAATGGATATAATCCTAAACAGCCTTATGGAAGGTTCTTGGCTTGTACGCCAAGAAGGCACTCTTCAATACTCACTTTCCAAAAGTGGATTATTATTTTTGAGGTTCCTCCCTTTTCTATATCGTGGAGATGAAATGGATGAGATGGATTTTCAGCTTGCAGTAACAGAGATTTTAAACGTGGCCGGCATTATGGGTTTGGATTTGCCCTCACTAGAATTACTTCGAGACCAAATTTTGTATTCTGTGCAACGCAGTATCACTGAGCTCTCCGCTGCTCTTATTTCAAAAAATGAAGAACGTATACGTAAGCTTATTTATAAAATAAGCGGATTTATTGGAAATATTGACGACTTGATTGAACGTATACGCGAAATCAATCATTATAAATTATCAAAAGGAATCGAACTCACAGAATCTGATAGATACGGAATCGAAATGCTCTGTAGTTTTAACACACACGTTATGAGTTTGTACAATGAACTAAGTCCTTATTATCTAAAACATCAGCTTCTAGCTACGGCTCTGTTTACCAAGAATGACATTGATCGTTTACTTACAAAAACATCCTTCTACCAATTGGCAGCTTGGATCAGTAAAGGGATTTATGCTCCTTCTTGTTCCTCATGGTTGGATGAATATGATTTAGCCTTCGCTTTAGACTTATTTTTGCAAAAAAGGATACGCCGTCACAAAAAGAAAATAGGTCCTAAAGTAGTCAGTCAAGAAGAAGCTTTTGATACCCTTTTTGAAGAACCCACCTATTCGGAAAAATTAAAATTTTCCCTTTCTGAGAAGTTTAAAACGACTGAAAATATTACAATAGAACATTTTTTAAAACCATATTCCAATAAAGTTGATGGCCTGATGCTGTTGGCAGCACTTTGTGCTATAGAAAATCAAACATATTTTTGGAATGATTCACCATATAAAGGATATACACTTGATGTGAAAGAAGATGGACTTTTTCTTCATGAGCATCCTTTCTATCAACTTTCGAATGGTTTAATTGAAAGGAGAGAGCCGCATGTTTAAGTTAGATAATTATCAAGATTTTAGCCCAACTGAAGTCTGTGCCATGCTTACTATCAAGGCTTGTCCAAAAAGCATGTTTCCTCGTTTGGAGTTTGATGATAACTTTCGTAAGGATGTTGAAGGTCGTCTAGAGCAGGTTGGATACGAATTAGTTGATGATCGCCTATCACATCATTTTGATGCCCGTTTAAAACAAACTGTTAGGCTTTCAGAACCTTTTACAGAGGGAGCTTTTTTGCCAGGAGATGGCCTTTCAGTCATTTGCAAAGCGCTGCTTGTTATTTTATGGTGCAATCTCATTTTACCTAAATATGATACTGACTTAAAAAAGCAACTCAACGAAGAGCCACACTTAACCGAAGAACAACTTTTTGAAAATTTCAAGTCCCAGTTGGGCTCCATGCAAAATCTTAGAAAGAACCTAACCTTTCTCAAACAACAAGGCTTTATTCAAGGTATCCGCGGGAAATCTTCTATTATTGCAGGACCACGTTTATCAACAGCCATCGATAACTCACGGCTCTATGAACATATTCGTAAAAATGTTAACGAGTTACTGATTGAGGAAACTAAATATGTACATGAGAAAACTTCAGACCAGATCCTACAGGCTAAAACTAAAGGAAAAGAGGCGGATAATCGTGAGCAAATTCTCGGATAGAAAGTATCTACCCATTCGGTTTTTGAATCTCGAAACGGAAGGATTTTCCTTTTTTCCCCGTCAAGAAATTCCTTTACATTCAAAAATCAATGGAATTATTGGAGTCAATGGTGCTGGTAAAACTACCCTACTAAATATGATAAGGGTGCTTATTGGATCAAAGAAATTTGATAACAATCAGTCCCTTCAAACTTTTTTTGAGCGTGATGAGATTGATGAGATTTATATCGTGGGTCGTTTTGATAACAAAGTTAATCCTTCCTATGGGCGACGTCCTTTTGAAGCCATTGGAAAAAGGCAAGATATCGTGTCTGTTATTTGTCGTATAAAACGTGACACCAGTAGACGCGAATATTGTGTCTATGATGGAAATTTTGATCTTGAGCATGACCTTCAAACATATATTCGATGGATTAAAGTGGAACAATACGCTAAACAAATGCAGGAGGTGGGTCTGACAAGATCCCTAATTAATGCATGTAGCCTTAGCCAAGGAAATACAGAGCAGATTATGGATTTAACTGAAGAAGAATTGGCGGACTACATTTTACAAATCTGTGGTGAGCAAGAAAGAATCGATCAGTTTAATCAGATCAAAATTGACCTCAAAGCACAGAAAGAGCAGTATTTTCATATCGAGATGCAGAAACAACGAGAAGAAAGTACATTAAGAGAGATCGAAAACAATCTAAATCTATGTAAAAAGATCGTTGATCAACAAGAGCAATTGACAAGGCTTCACTTCGAACTACCTATTTCCCAGTATGCAAATGTAAAAAATGAGCAAGCACAAAACGAAAGCGAATTAAGGAAACTCATTCAAGATCAGCAACGTTTAAAAGATTCCATTCAGTCTCATGAGGAGTCCCTAGAGGATACAGGGATTAAATTGTCTGAATCACAGGAGACAACGTCACACTTAAGCGAAACGATAAGAGAACTCAACGTAAAAAGCTCAGCCGCTGCAGTTGATTTGCATAACCATCAACGTATAGTTTCAGAGTTAAATACTTTTATGGACACCTATCGCTCTATCCCTCTACAAGATCTAGTAAAACTAACTGAAGATAAACTTCATTTAGAAGAAGATCATAAAGGAAAATTAACTGCTACAGCTACCCTTCGAAGTAATTCACGTGCCTTGGAAAATAAGATTACTCGTATGGAAACAACACATAAAAACGATTTTCCAACTGCAGTTATTCAAATGCGGCAATGGCTAGAATCACAAAACATTAAATATTTGCTGATAGCCGATTGTATTGAAATTCAAGATGAGTTTTGGCGAGAAGCTTTTGAGGCCATGCTTGGATCGGAACGGTTTACCATAGTTGTCGATCCTAAAGATATGGTTTACGTAATGAAAACTGCCCAAGAAAACCGATATCCGTTCTGGGTATCTCCTTTTAAGCCGGCTAAGTTGAAACTTGAGAAGCATGCCATATTAAATAAAGTCACTCTTACAGATGATCGAGTTGCAGGTTATTTGCAAAGATTTGATAAAGTTATGGTTGCGACTCATATGGAAGAGGCATGGTCATGGATAAATAAAGGCTACAGCGCTCTCCTCAACCATCCCTCTCCTTACTATGTAGTTGCTAACCGAGGGGGGCGCTCAATACGTTCGAAAGAATTATGTTGCGGACGACATGCGTATGAAGCTCAGCTTCGAGAATACAAAAGGCAGTACGAAAAGTTAAAGCCCTTACTTTTAATGGCTGAAAATGAGGAAGACAATGCATTCGAAAAGCTTAGCGAGGTAACGGAACAGATTCGTATTCAACAGCAAAGGCTTTTGTTACCCAGCAAAGAAGAAGAGTTAGTTCTTGCTAATAGGACTCTTCAAACTTTACAGGATGCTCTGAACAAAGTAGACACCTTGATTGGTCAATGTTCTGAGCAACTTCTCAAGGAGATACGACACCAAAACGAACTGAGTAGTTACAGCGGTATACTCAAAACAAAGTTACATGCTAATCGAACTCAGTTAGAGGAAAAAAATACTGTTCTAGAAGATAAAAAATCAAAACGAAGTACTTTAGACTCTCAGATTCAGGATATAAAAAAGCTATTTAACGACGAACAAAAGTTGGTTGTAGCGGATACAGAGAGGATGAAATTAATCCTAAGCCCAGACCAATACGAGGAAAATATAAAATCAAAAAAATCCCAAATTGAATTCTTGCGCAATAACTTAACGGGAGGGAACTTTCGACCTGGAGAAGAGAAAGCAACTATTCGATTAGAAAAATCTCATGAAAAACACCGTATACTTCTCGATCAGCATCTTGAAGAAATTAAAAAGATCAAGCATGATTTGGAGAAACTCGAGGAAAAAAGAGTTGAAGCCAAAAAAGAGTATCAGATTATGGTTGATGAGGTTTTCCAAAAAGTACGAAAAGCGCTAGAAGAAATGTCGAAACACGGCGACTTTGATGCCTCACTTAGAGCTGTCTACCTTGATGATGAGCGTTGGAAAGTTGATTACCGGTTAGGATTTAATGGGAAGCCCATAAAAAGCTACCGTGACAAAAGCTCCTTAAGCGGAGGACAAAAGGTGATAGCCTCATTACTTCTAACTTTTGCCGCTATTAAGGCAGATGGCGTACTTAGTTTCATGATTCTAGATGAACCTTTTGCCCATCTGGATGAGGAGCGCATTGGATTAGCTGGTCAATTCTTGAGTCAGTCCGATGCACAGATCATTATTGGTATGCCTTATTCTGAGAATATCAAGCTCATGATGCCCTGGGTAAACATGTTGCTTAATTTCCGGCCGAAAGCAAGAGGCGAAAATGTAGCGCCTCCAATTACCTACGGCGAGTATCGCTAGGAATAATAAGATTAAACTTTAATAGTAAGGGGTTACGAGTCATGTTATGCGAAAGAGGAAAACATAATTACAAGACTACTACTGTATGGGAACCCATCAAACTTGAGGATCAATTTTACGTCCAACATAAAATCAGGATTCAAAAGTGCAAGTATTGTGGACTCAAACGGACTGCTACTCTTCCTGAACGTATTCGGTATGGCGCCTCTAAAATGCCTCAATCTTTGGGAAGTGCAAAAGAAGGAGAAATGCTGGAGCTGACTCGCTCCTTGCTACTAGATCTATTCAAATCTAAAACACATAAGAGATGGGAAGCATGGAAATCAAAATGGCTGTTGGAGTATGATTATCAATTATTTAATGAAGCTGTCGATTCATTATTTAGTTGGGGATTACTCGTGAAACAGGAGAAAAAATTACAGAATCGAATCCAAACCTGGGAACCTACCTACGTTTTTGCTAATCTTGAATCTTTTCACCTTGATATTGCCCGTTTACTTCATGTGGAGCCATATTTCAATAACGATGAAATGGAATTACTTCTCATAAACTGTAAGAAACTCAAACCCATCTCAACACAAACACAACAAATAAAATCAGTTATGTATGAACAGCTTAACAGAAATAAAAGTCATCCTCGTTCCTTACGAATGATACAAATACTTTTTGCCCTTTATGATCTTACTGAAAAGCAAAAAACAATGAGCTGGAAAATGTTCTCTCAACGATATTTTAAATCCACAAAAGCTCTTCAAGAAAATGACAAGCAACGATTACAAAAACTTCTAGGAAAAAAGCTTTCTGAATTTGGAATTTTCTCAAACAAAACACGGATTTGGTTCTCAGGAGATTTTGCGTGGGAATTAAATGGTTATATAAATTACGGACTAGGTTTTTTAGGTAGTCTATCCTTGCCCCGTAATATGACAAATAAAATGAATATTGTTTATTGGAATTCTCCATATCTGCTTATCATCGAAAACAAAGATTTATTCGATACTTTAATTGATAGCCAATGGCTTAACACTCAAAAATGGGCAGTTCTTTATGGTAAAGGATTTGTCTCTTCTGAAGAAATAGAACTCATTAGCCGCGCTTCAATTCACAATTTAAAAACAATTACAATATGGCCTGACTTTGATCCATTTGGTTTATCTATCGCAATGAATTTAAAAAAGAAACTAACGGAAAAAGACGTAAACATTCCCGTACATCTCTTTGGTTTTTCTCAAGATTGGGGAGAGCATCTGCCTGTAAAAAGTAATTTGTCTCATGAAGATCTTGAAGAAATTCAACGACTTATGAACTCCCCTCTTCCATCACCTTGCCTTCAAGCTCTCCAGTGGATGAAAAATACGAAACAAAAGGCAGAACAGGAATTATATTTTGATCTATTGGATGAATTTAATGTTGATACCCTTCTTAGTCAAGAAATTATCCAATTACTTTGAATATAGAAAGCCTAGTATGCTAAGCGGGGTATGAATTAATGCTAATAGCAAAAATGAATTGCAAACATAAAACCTTTAAAATATAAAATCTACTTTGTCACAAGTTGACTTATTAAATACATATTACGTTTAGTAAGAAATTGAATATCGTTTTGCAAGTCCAGTATGTGTATTTTTTTGTGACAATTGGGACACAGTGCAATAGTATTTTCGATAGTGTCTTCTCCGCAGCGAGACAGCCATTGGATATGATGCGCCTCAAGATAAGGAACTCCATCTTTATCTGTGAAAGGAGCATCCTCTAAGCAAAGCTGACATTTACCCGACGCCAATCTTTTTGCAAGTAGGGCCACATACAAATTACGCGTGAACACATCAAAAATTACTCCACGCACTCTGGAAATATGCAGTGCTCTTTTTGAAAATTGATACAAGTGCTCTGTGCTTATATTAGCAAAGCCTAGCTTCCATATTAAAATCGGGCTTAATTGCTTCATGGAGTTTCTTCCATTTTTGCAAAATTAGATAAGATGAATCTTTATCACCAGCATTATCTAAGTGCCCCTTACCTAGAAAAATCCCCTTCCCGCGGCTTCTTGAAAAAAATACTCTGCTTGTTTTCTATTTTCGGATACTATTATCAGTTGAATTATAGCCTAGAAAAAGCAGCTTCTGGCCTGACTTTTCTAAAGTGTTTTACCTTAAATTACTCTAATTTCTTATGTAAATCTAAACATTCATCCACTGAAAAAGCAAAATAAGTCATCTGTTCAAGCATCCATCTGGTTGTTTTTTTACCTAAACGTGAGAATTCGCCGGCTAACCATTTTGCTTCTTGATAACTGTTTATTTTCTGTAGAAGATAAATAAAATCCCTTGCACTCGGTCTAATTCCCCTCTCCCCATTCATCCATTGTAAGTAATCAGTTATAATAGGGTCTTTCATCGCATAATCTCCATTTCATTACACTAAAAAAATCATACTTTTTTAACAACTACACAAATTCACTCTTTCACCACACTTTTGAATATAAACTACAAATTTTATCATCTTGCTACTTAGGTCTCTTTATTTAATTTTTTGAATATATTGATCTAATCTATTTAATGTAAATTTACTCCCTTATTGTTTTTACTCTATTTTTTAAATCTTCATGAGATTTTGCATAATAAATCTCTGAACACCACTTAATTTGAGGTTCTCTATTCTTCTCATAAATTTTAATTAGTTGGTTTAAAACAAATATCTTTTGAACAATATTTTCACAAAAGAAGTTAAGCTGCCGATTATAAAAATTAATATCCTTTTGATAAGGATGGCGTTCCTTTTGGTTCCTCTCATATACATCAAGAAGCTGAATATGCAAATTATATATTTCTTTATAATTGATCTTAATCTCCCCCCTTCTTATTCTCATAATCAGTATGCCCTTAAGTAAACGAAATAGACATATTAGCATCAATCTATATTTCTCAGGAATTAATCAACAAAATGAAATAACTGATGTGTACCTTTTCTCCCCAGATTAACAAATACAATCTAAAAACAGGTCTGTTGACTAGAGGCCCAACGAAGTCAGGCTTTGCTGACAGTCACGGTGGTCGAACAACGAGCAATAACGCTTTGGGTAAAGCTAAATGCCGAGCTCCTCACGATTACTGGTCCAGAAGTCCATTGAAAAGAGCTTTAAATAGCGCAAAAGGTGCCTCGCTACCTTTCCAGAAAAAGTGGAATAGTGCACGGGACGTAGACCGCTTCAGTAAGCGCCATCAGCACCAAGACAATAGCCTCTTCATTGCTCGAAAACCACCTGAGCCCAGTAAGTAACTCAATATTTCTTGCTGGTACTGTACTAGCCCTCTGTTGAACAGTCCAGAATGGTAGATGCCGACGAAAAAATTATCATTAATGTTGAATAACCAATATTAACAAGGATCAAATTACGAATGAGAAAAGTATCCTGTCACTCTGACTAATATTCAAATGAATTTGACAACGGACCTTATATGAAAGTATGGGTTACACTCAAGAAAATTTCTAAAGGGAGAGAACATTTTGTATTATTCCATTTCTAAGGACTCCAAGTACTATGTAACTGTAACAGATGGAATTATGGATGTTCCACTTATGGAACTCCCCTCTAAAGAACTTGCTGATGAAGTAGCATATCAACTGCAGTTGGCTTGGGATGAAGGAAAGTCATGGGGAAGAAACGAAATGAGGCGTCAACTCGACCCCGAAGGATTCGCTAAGGAGGCTGCTCAAATCATGCAAAAATTCAAAGCTATGAATGAAATTGACAAAAAAAATTACAGTGATCAAATCTTAAAAAAATACAGAACTAAACAACAACAGATTAGAGAACAAGTATCTCGCTGGAATAAATAAAGTTTTTACTGACTATAAGACATTTTTAGCTTCTATGATGGTTTAGTTGGCTTAAGTTTGAAGGCCACTCTAGTTAATGTTCAGCTGATATCATATTTCCGATTGTTTTACCTGTTTTTGAATCTCTTCCTTAATTAATTCATCATACTTTAATTCAAAAGCTTTTCTTAAACCAGCAGCTCTTTTCACTTCCCATGGTAAAACAGTAGGTTGTCTTTCTATCAATCGCTTTACCGTCCTCCGAATCCTTCTTATTTGGAATTGCTCTAAAGATTCAACTGACTCATTAAGCGCTTTACTTGTCAAAGGCAACTTATGAATGGCTCTAACTAAAAGAGACTGCATTCTCAGTTGCCTCCCAATCTCCGTCTTCGTTACACGGATCAACCTAGGCCCAGTATTTTTAATCTCTTCAGCTATTAGTGCTATTTTAGAAGCTATTGCTTTATCTCTTTTTTCCCAATCAATCCTTAAAAGCTTAGGTTTTAGTTGTGCAGAGGTATTAGTTGGTTTAATAATTTTTTTGTATTGATTTCTTACGTTTTTTTGTTTTCCATGCGTAAGGCTAGCTGCCAACGAGAAAACATTTTCCTTAAGAAACCCTAAAACGAGAATATGCCTCATTGGGTGACAAGTCACTCTTGGAAACCGCAGTAGTTTATGTAGCCAAGTATCTTCAATTCCAGGAGCAATATAGCTATCTACTCTAAGCAAAAATTCCTTACCGTAAAAGTAAGTGAATCGACTAATTAGATCCATCCACCTAACTCTTCCTGCGGTTGTCACTATATCCAACTCTTGAAGTTTATCTATGTAATATTTTCTTATACTTTCAAGGCCAAATACTCTAGACTTCATATTTAAAAGATCATGAGATTGCTGTGCCAAAAACAATTCTTTTGCAGAACACTTTCTTTCATCTTTATTAATTGTTCCTAAAGATTTGATGTAATTATTCAGTGTTATCATTTCAAATTTATGTCTTTGGTTGAGTTTTACACTAGACTCAATTAAAAAGCACTCATGCTTATAACATGCAACCACACCTTCAGCTTGATGCGATCTATGCCAATACGACTCTCCATATTTCATTGAATCTGCGTGTGCACAAATCGGGCAATACTTTAATAATCCCCCTTTCTTTATTCCACTTGCCGCAATACCTAAAGACATATATATTGAAGTGCCTCTTTCATGAGTCATAATATTTTTGATTTTTATAATTCTCTCATAAGGCACAGATAGTTCATAGTACGGTAGAAATGTATGATTATCAATTATTTCATCCGGCATCAACTTATGAGTCAACGGGAGTCTTTCGCAGAAAGCCTTTAAATTAGCAGGAAACAGTACTGTCGAACACACATTCGGTGACCCAAACATATCTAACATTGAAGCTCTAGGATTTATATTTCCAGAAATCCAATGATAACGTGCCATAGCACTATAAAGAATCTCATCCTCAAATACAAAAGGGAAAAAAATCATAATCTCACTCCCGTGAATTTTGCCTTCTTAACATTACAATTATTTCCCCTAATATTATGTTTATTCAATTAAGTAATTGTTTAATTACATACGCAAAAGCCCCTTCTCTTTTAGATATTTCAAAAGATACTGTTACAGCATCTCCCTCTGGTATTATGAGCGGATGTAGTTAAGCTTTAAACTGGCCTGATGTCAATTGCGTGATGACTTTGTTAATTATTTTTTCATAGTGACGAAGGATACTTCGAATAAGAAATTTTTTTGAATTTTTCAATAAATTCGAGTCCGGTAGATTACGCCATTTTCCTTTGTAATAACTACTCCTAGAGTGATTAATTACCTAAAGCATTTTTGCGTTCAACGATCATATTGAGTCCTATTAATCTCATGCCAATCCAAAGTTTATTAGTGACGGCTGGTTATTTAAATCAACCTTTTTTAATTCTTATTCTGTAAGATGTAGGACTTCCCTCTATAACGGTATTATAATCACAGGTTATACACAGAAATTCCATGTGATAAATACCTCTACGACCATTAACCAAATGACGTTTACATATTGATATAAGCGGAACCTCATAATTTTCACAATTAGGATTTCCACATTTCCATGGGCCTGTCCCAAATGGAATATCTATAGATATGGGAATCTTTCTTGAAATAAAATCTTTGAATGAATCACACAAAAATCTAACTAAGAGGAGATAAAAATCCATGTATTTTACCATTATTTCTCTATCCAGAAATCTATTTTTGAAGTAAACATTATCTAACTCTTTATTTTTAAGCAATAATCCAAATTTCGAATTAATAAAATCTGATATAAGATTTTTTTTCTGAATTTCACCTTTCATTGTTATGTACCCTTTTTCAAACAAATGTTCCTTAAATCGAAATATAATATCATCAATTGTAATGTAATGATGATTTTCTCTTAAATAAAGAAGATCATGTAATAATGAAATTTCCAATTTATACTCAGTCCCCATATTCTTTTGATATTCGATAGGGATGGTATGCCCATTTCGGCACATAGGTCTTTTTAACAATATACCTGTTTTTTCATTGGTAAGATTAGTATTGCAGATTGGACATTTGGAAATAAGACGCGCAGAATGTCTATCACAAGTAACTAAAAACGATACTTGGTGCTCTCTATGAACATAGATTTCTCCAAATGTATGTATATCATCATAAATACAAGCAGGGCAGTATTTAACAACAGAGGATAAAATGGAACGTGTTGATGCATATATTCGCCCTTTATGTTTATTGGTTTGCCCCTCTAACAAACCATATTTAAATAGTTGATAATTTTGTTTATGGCGAGTGGATGTAATGAAGGCTTTAAATAGTCCATACCATGTATGTTTATATAAAAAATACTCAAGAGTAAAGTTATTATTAATGGGTAGTTTATCAATAAGATGCCCTATTCCCCTTGGAAAGGGAATGAGTGCGCAAGAATTAATTCCAAATATCTGATAACGAGTTTCCTTATATGTTGCGTTCCCAGAGCGTACATGGTATCGATACAAAATACTTCTTAAATCTTCGTCAGGGAACATCTCAGGAAAACTGATTAGTTTCATAATGTTACACTCACCTCATGCTGGAGTTTTCAAAACATTTTAACTTAAGTCATTTTATATATGAAAGAATTTCGTCGGCTTCCCTTATATATCCCTTTTCTTCAAGGGCTTCTTCTGTAGTTAGTTCCTTCTTATGTCCTATTTGAACAACAAAACGAATGTCATCTTCGCTCATATCAGGGCTAACTTTCTTAGTCCTTAATTTCTTTGGGAGTTCTGACGCTATTTTTATCTTCTTCGCAACTTTTTCTGATTTCTCTCCTTGTAAAGCTAATTCTGCTATTTGTACAAACATACCAGTAAGATCCCCCATTCCATTACTTGCATCGTAAACTCGGTATGCAAGCTCTTCTGCCGTCGAGGGGGATTGGACCAATACGATCGCAAACTCAGTCAACTTTTTCAAAACTTCCGTTTTATCCTTTCGCTGAAGAATACGAGCATGCTCTTCTGCAATACTTCCATGTACTTGAATTCGGTGACTTACCTCGCTAATATAGCCGTTGAGAGGAACCCAATCAGGTTTAATGTCCTCAAGATCTTTATAAGCTTCAGGATCACCAGAGCGAATTCGATCAAATATGGGTTGCACCAACCTTAGACTTCGCTCTGCTACTTCTTTAATACATGTTATACTTATTTGTTCATTGCCACCCATCACAATACATTTTGATTGACAATGAATAAATAATTTAACTGTTATGTCTGGTATACCCAAGGAGTAATAGTACATAGCTTTTTTCAACTTTGGAGTCAATTCCGTGTACTTTTTGGTATATTGAATATCCCATAAGTTTTCAATAAATTCATTCCACTCCCAGCTATCTTCCAGCATATATCCTGATATACTCTCTGAATAACCACTCGGAATTCCTCTACGTGTATTTGCAAGAGAATCTTTAAAAAGATATAAAGCTTTAAACGAACCCATAAGAATCGTAGGAATGCCAATCGTGTTTACTAGTTGTGTAATGAAATCAATCATATTATCTTTACCACCAGAATAGGCGCTTTGTATCTTTTGAATCTCATCGATAATTAAAACACCTAAATTTATTTGTGCTGCTACTTTAATCATATTGAGTACAAGTTTATCAATTTTTCCTGGTTTCTCACCAAACTTCTCATAGAAATTTGTTCCTAATAGTTTGTCTACTTCCATGTAAAATACTTTGCAAAATGTACCAACCGATTTGTTATATGGACACTCTACTTTTATCCAAACTACTTGAGTAAGTGGGATATTCCTCCCATCATACTCACTGTGATGAATAACTTGCGGAAAAAGCTGCGTCAACATACGTTCATAAAGTTGTGATTTTCCAAAACCATTAATCGCGATTTCTACATGACTCTGTGCTGTTTGTATATTCCCAGCTAAATTTGCTCCATTCTCATCAACCCCTGCTTTGAAAATCTCGTCCCAGCCTATTGAAAATTGTCGATTATACATCGCATGGAGAGGGTTTCGTGATTGATATCCAATTTTGATCATTGTGTAGAGATTAAGATACTTCTCAAAATGCGTTGGCAAAGGCAACCAGAAATCGGGTCTAATTTGTTGGACAAATTCCAAGCGATCTTCACTACTTAAGTTATTGAATTTTTTATCTCGTGGTGGAGAAGAAGAAAGGACATCAATAAAAGTTTCTAAATCTGTTCTATCAGGTAGTGCTTCAATAAAAGGATTACCTATATTCTTGGGATTGATTTGCTCATTGTACTTGGCTAAAACGTGAGTTCCTTTCAATCCATCAATCTTGTTGTTCATCCGATTCATCCTTCCTTCTTCTTTCGCTACTTTTTCTTGAAAACAGCGCTTGAACATCGTTAATACGTTGTTAAATGAAGTCTTTTTCTTCCCTTTCCTCCGATGAGAGAAAGTCAATTACATTAGAAGCTTCATTTTTTGAAACTTCCTTATCTAATTTATTCTCTGACTTAGTCAGTGCGTTTTTAGCTCCCCATACTTTTCCATCCACAGTTCTAACTTCACGCTTATTTTGCTTACGGGAGTAGAAGCTTTTATTTTGCGTATTCTCTGCTGTACTTTTCTTTGCTACTTTGTTTAGCTCTTCAGTAAATGCATGAAACTCAGCTCGATGCTGCTTTTCTACTTTTTCCTGTTCTTTAATTTGGTTATCACGATATTCCATAATTTTCTTTACTTCATCAAAATGTAAATTTTCATATTTTCTTGATTTTCCAGTTAGAAAACACTCAATAAGCCCTTTTTTATGTTTAACAAATATATTGCTACAATTCCTGGGATCAAAAGTAACTTCGATATTTTTATTTCCAACTGTAGCCACACTTTCTCCCTCAAACCATCCCTCTTCAATCCCAAGCATACAAGTATAAAACAAATTATTAAACTCAATTCCGAATCGGGATACCTTTGCTTGCCCACGTGGTAGTAAATTATAGCGGAGCTCATCTCTTGTTTTTTCATGCAATAAGCGTTTATTTTTTGACCAGTTCCATACTTTCAATGGAGTCAGCTCTACTTGGTCAGTAAACATTTCTTTTGATGGTAAATAATCTTTACTTAAAGCACTCTTATTATATGTCATAAAGTAAATTATTAAGAATTTATTAAACTCTTCAATGGTCAGTGCTGAATCTAGAGCAGGATCGCGATCTCCCCTTACCATCTGCCTTGCCTCTGTTGAACCCGGGAGTAATTGACGTATCGTTTGGTTAGTGATATGAAAAGTTGATTCTATAAACGGTTTTAAATCCCCTCGATATGAAGGAGCATTTAAGACATCCACATTCAGGTTTACGAATCTCTCGGATAATTGTGACTTTAACTCTCCACGATCTCCTACTAGATTTTTAGGTAAGTAATGACAGGGCCAGTCTTCCTCCGTAATATGAATACCAAACTGTGCACAGTTTTCAACCTTGCTCGTTCCAGCATGCTCTACAGCCACCATAGATTCAAACCAAGACTCTGAAGCCAAGCTTACATGATAACCAGCAACAAACCTACTAAATACATCCATTACTACATATAGCACTGGTTTTCCTAGAATCGTCTTACGGTCAAATGAAACCAGTAAAATATCAGCTCGAGTTGCATCTACTTCAAAAAGTGCGCCCACATAGTCAGCTTTTTCTGAGGCATTTCCCTTCATATGACGAACGTCCATGGTTGCCCGGCGTCTACCATAATTATTTGCATATCGATTAAAAGAGGTTGTATTTTGTGTATACCAATATCTAAACTGGCGTAAGCTTGGAGATCTATCCACATCAACAATCGGAACCCTTACACCATGCTTTCTATAAAAACCTCTTTTATAGTATGTTTCACACATTCTTTCGTGTGTTGTCGTTAAATTCATTCCCTGGCGTATATGAAAAATACGTATAGCCGATTTGAAGTTTTGAATATCGGCCTCCGTGATCAGATATCTGTTGGAAGAGACGGGCCCAGGTTTCTTCTTGTAAACTCGTTGATTACCTGGAGCACCACAATCAAAATAATTATTTAGCAGACCATTTCTAGATTTTCCATAAAACCAATATTTTTTTAAGTAATTTCTTATAACTTTTTTTGATTTCCCTGAATTTAAATGAGCTTGATGGATAAGTTCTCCTCTTTTTTCTGAGATGAAAATTTCAGGCTCTTGAATCACGATATCCTTTATAATATTCCATATACGATCTCGATTTTGTTTGTATTTTTCTAAATAATCCTCATCAGGTGATAATAATCGCATATCAGCTTCTAATTCAGTAACTCTACACCTATTCAATTCAATTTCCTGAATCAAACTTTTATATGAATTTATAAAGGGAAACTCCATTTTTCGATTATTCTCTATACTCATAACTACTACTTGATCTCCCTCTTCGTCTATCCACAACACACGAAGAAGCTGCTCTGTTTCAAGATTCTCATCCAATCTCTCAATTACTGAATTTACAACAAACTGTATCATTAGTTTCCTCCTTATCGAATTGATTTGGTAAAGTTAGGTTTACTCTCTATTTCTGTTACGAGTAGGGGTTCACTTTCTTTAATGACTCGGCTGTGCATATCCGTTGTCCACCATTTGTTCGCCAACATATGTTGCATGATAAACATACAAGTTCCTCTCTCAAGTGAATATTCTTTATCCGTACGAAGGCAAAGATTTGTGATAGAGGTTTGGCCTTTATCTTGAATAATAACTTCAAGTAACCCATCTGATATCAAAGTGGTTAATTCTTCGTTCACGCCTGGTCTTGTTTCCAAATACTTTGCTTCAGAGAGCCATTCGATATTTTTAA
The DNA here is from genome assembly GCF_024213565.1 of Paenibacillus sp. Lou8.1. Classification (NCBI taxonomy): domain Bacteria; kingdom Bacillati; phylum Bacillota; class Bacilli; order Caryophanales; family Paenibacillaceae; genus Paenibacillus; species Paenibacillus sp. Lou8.1. Next base: position 12,768 of record NZ_JANAVN010000008.1, on the reverse strand, counting down.
CAAGAATTGATGGGATCTTGTTGTCAGTGATAATACACCAATCAATTCCTTGCTCAGCAAAATAAATTCTCTCGATTTCAAATAATTCTAATGTACGATCAGTTAACTTTTCGCAAGGCTTTATAGTCCTAATGACGTCGAGTAGTCCTGATTTTGTTTTAATAGTAAGCCTAAAGTCAGTAGTCATAACTACTGGTGTACCATCAATATTTGCGTGTTTGATTCCAAGTTGTTCAGCAATTTCTATTGTCTTATCTATAGGTAGTAAAGGCCATTGTTCTCGTATATCCACAACTTCATCCCACCATTCACAAAAATATAAATACTTTCGTTCATGCTCAGATAAAGTGTGATGAATTCGCCCTGTTTTCCATCCTTTGTGTCGAGTTAACCATCCCTCAGAAGCGATTTTATTATCGTGTGCTTGAATGAATGGAGTGTAATCTGAACCGATTCCCTGCCCTCTCCCCTTTTTTATATAGTTTTCTTGTAACTTTGCTATCCTCATACTGCGCCGAGTCATAACTTACACTTCCTTCCATTAATGAACGTTCATTTGAACGTTTCAGCTATAAAAACGCACAAATGGCTTCGTCCTTGTTGTTTTTAAGGACGAAGCCATTCAATTAGGTTGTTTATGCTTGTTCTAGTTGCTTATACCAAATTTATATCCATAAACCGATTAATTTAAACATATAGAAACCAACTTTATTGTAAAAGTACTAACTATAATGTAAAGAAACCAACTATAATGTCTAGGAACCAACTTTAATGTAACTGAACAAAAAGTCATAAAAGCAACTTAAAACTTATTCTACAGTAACACTTTTCGCTAGGTTACGTGGTTTATCAACATCATGACCCAGTGCAAGAGAAGCGTAGTAAGCCAACAGTTGGAGAGAGACAACTGAAATTGCAGCAGACAGAATTGGAAGTGTCTTCGGAATGGCAAATACCTGATCCACGGACTTCAGCAACTCAACTGCGTGCTCTTCGTACGTAATCGCAAGAACATCTGCACCACGAGCCTTGACTTCCTTAATGTTGCTCACGGTTTTCTCCAACACGGATTCCTGTGTTACCAAAGCGATAACCGGAATGCCGTCTTCAATCAATGCCAGTGTACCATGCTTCAATTCACCCGCAGCATAAGCCTCGGAATGAATGTAGGAAATTTCCTTGAGCTTCAGGGAGCCTTCCTGTACTACAGCATAGTCCTGACCGCGACCAATAAAGAACAGGTGCTTGTGGCTTGCAATTTGCTCAGCATAGGCTTTGATCGCATCTGCTTTACCCAGCATCTCTTCCACTTGCTCTGGCAGGGATTCCATAGCAGCCAGCACGTGAGCCACTTGCTCATCCGTTTGTGTGCCACGCACTTGAGCGAGATACAAACCAAACAGATAGAACGCAATCAACTGTGAAGAATATGCTTTAGTGGAGGCTACGGCAATTTCCGGTCCTGCCAGTGTAACCAACACATCATCTGCATCACGGGCGATGGAGCTGCCGACTACGTTTGTAATCGCCAGTACATGAGCGCCATTTGCTTGTGCTTCACGCAAGGCTGCCAACGTGTCAGCAGTTTCACCGGATTGGCTCACCACGATCACCAATGTCTCTGGTGTTACGATAGGTGAACGATAACGATATTCGGAAGCCACATCATTTTCTACCGGTATACGAGCCAAACTTTCAATAACTGTACGACCAATCAAACCAGCATTGTAAGCTGTACCACACGCAACAATTTGAATGTTGCGGATATTTTTAATTTGTTCTTCTGTCAGCTTCAGCTCAGGAAGAACAACTTTTTTAGTATCTTTATCGATACGGCCCAACATTGTGTCACGATAAGCCTTAGGCTGCTCGTGAATTTCTTTCAACATGAAATGCTCATAGCCGCCTTTTTCCGCTGTTACAGCATCCCATTCGACATGAATCATTTCCCGAGAAATAAATTGGCCTTCGATTGTCATTAATTCGACAGCATCACTGGTCAAAACAGCCATTTCGCCATCGTTCAAAATAAATACATTGCGTGTATATTTCAGAATAGCCGGAATGTCGGAACCGATAAAGTTCTCGCCTTCTCCCACACCAATAACCAGCGGGCTAGCTTGACGAACAGCAACCAGCTTATTAGGCTCGTGCTCTGTCAGCACACCCAGTGCAAAAGCACCGCGCATAAAGGTAATTGCTTTTTGTACTGCTTTAACGATATCCCCTTTATATTCACGCGCAACCAGATGAGAAATAATTTCCGTGTCCGTTTCGGAAATAAAGGTATGACCTTCGCTGATCAGCTGCTCCTTCAGCTCCAGATAGTTCTCAATAATTCCGTTGTGAACTACAGAGAACTTTTGGCTCTCATCCAAATGTGGATGGGAGTTTTCATCAGAAGGCTTACCGTGCGTTGCCCAACGTGTATGTCCGATACCTGCATGGCCTACCAACGGCGTACCATCCAGTTTAGCTTCCAGATTAGCCAGACGACCTTTAGCCTTGGCTACTTGCAATCCTGAATCTGTAAACACGGCAATACCCGCAGAGTCATAACCGCGATACTCCAGCTTTTTCAATCCGTCAATCAATACCTCTTGCGTATTCTGATTACCAATATATCCTACAATGCCACACATATTCGTTATCCTCCCGATCATCATTTCACAAGACGACTCATCACAGGACTAACGTGTGCGGTAGATTGTGGAATAAAGTTCATTCATCTATGAAGTTGTCAATGATAACTATAGAATTTACAGGCATCTCTTCACGAATGTAACGAAATTCCCAAACCGCGCACGCCAATGATGATGGCCGCACATTCATGAAATGAATCTTATAATTTAGGTTATAAAATAATAAAAGCATCTACCGGTGCGTTGTGTAAACAGTTGCCTGCTCATTTTCCGCTGCCGGTTTACGGCTTGATGCTTCACCGGAAGGTCCCCGCCGAATGTTTCGAACACCTTCACCTCGTCAGCTTGTTTTGTCGTGAACCGATTTGCGAGCAACTTTATCTCAACTGAATCCGTTGCTTCTCCACCAAGTTCCCCCCGCACAAAATCAAGCTCTGGCGCTTGTATTACGTTACCTTACAACCCTCGCTTTCTCTATCTGAGTCACAGCATCCCTATATTATATTCAGCTAAGTATCATTTGGCAATGACACTTTATTCATTATTACACTATGAAGGCCATAAATCGTTAGTAAATAACCGCAAACGCCGTTGCCTGCTTCTTTTTCACAGGCAACCGACGTTTACAAAATTTTAAACTAATTCTTTCTTCACGACATCTACGATCTGACCGACAAATTGCTCCAGTTCGTCCTTATCCGGGCCTTCGGCCATCACACGAATAAGTGATTCTGTGCCTGAAGCACGGACCAATACACGCCCATTATCGCCCAATTGTTGTTCCACCTGCTCAATTGCTTCTGCAATGGCAGGATTCCCTTCGTAATTGCGTTTGTCCTGCACACGCACATTTACGAGCACTTGCGGATACTGTTTCATGAGCGATTTTAGCTCACTCATTTTCTTGCCGGATGCTTTCAAGGTATCTACCAGCTGAATCCCAGTCAGCATGCCATCGCCTGTCGTATTGTGATCCAGGAAAATAACATGACCAGACTGCTCACCGCCTAGGTTAAATCCACCCCGTCGCATTTCTTCCATCACATAACGGTCCCCGACCGCAGTTTTTGCAGTCTTGAGTGCCAGCTTTTCAGTAGCTTTATAAAAACCGATATTACTCATCACTGTCGATACAATGGTGCTGTCCTTGAGTTTTCCCGCACGGTTCATTGCATCTCCGCAAATGCAGAGAATATAGTCGCCGTCTACCTCTTCCCCGTTCTCATCAATCGCGATTAGACGGTCGGCATCGCCGTCAAAGGCCAAACCAATATCTGCTTTCAAGCGGCGTACTTCCTCTTTCAGCTTTTCAGGATGAGTCGAGCCGCAATGATCATTGATGTTCAAACCGTTCGGCTCGGCACCAATGGTGTGTACCTCAGCTCCCAGTTCTGCAAAAAGCTTCGGTGCCAGCTCATAAGCTGCTCCGTTAGCACAATCCAGTACAATTTTTAACCCTTCAAAAGAATGGCTAATTGTTGTTTTCAAGAACTCCAGATAATCGTAGCGAGAATGCTCGTCTACAACAACCGTTCCCAATCCACCGCCAATCGGACGAGGCAGTTGGTCTTCTTTTGCATCCATGAGCTCTTCAATTTTCAATTCCGTTTCGTCTGTCAATTTAAAACCGTCACCGCCAAAAAACTTAATGCCGTTGTCTTCAACTGGATTGTGTGATGCTGAGATCATTACACCAGCGTCTGCTTTCAATTGACGTGTAAGATATGCCACCCCAGGTGTCGAAACAATACCTAGACGAACCACATTAGCCCCAATGGACAGCAAACCGGCTACAAGAGCCGATTCGAGCATCAGTCCGGATATCCGTGTATCCATACCAATAACAACTGTCGGTTTCTCTACATTACCTGCTAAAACATATCCGCCGCAGCGGCCAATGCTATATGCCAGTTCGGCTGTAAGTTCCTGATTAGCAACGCCTCGTACACCATCTGTACCAAAATATTTCCCCATGTAAAATGACTCCCTTTTTTTGTCTAATAAATCTTGATTATTTACTACAGATAAAACATGTTATGGCTGACTGTTCTCCGAGGTTCCATTCGCAGAAGAATCTGCGCCGTTATGAGGATTTGTTTTATCCTCCGCAGCTGCGTTGTCCCCGGTCTTAGCGTCAGAATCCCCACCTTGACTGCCTTGCCCCTCCTGTGGCCTCTCCTGCTCCTTTTCGCCACTACCAGAGGGGTTTGATTCATTCTCACTATTCGGATTCGTTACAGCAGGCGTAGAAGGGCTCTCAATGTTGACCGTTGCCTTTAGTTGGCCAGCATTTCCGGCTTGCGTAATATATTTAGGCAAGCCTACTTTCAGAGTAACCTCGTGTTGACCAGCCGCGAGGCCACTTACATCTGCCACCAAACTAATATCATCATTGGTTAAATTGTTTACCATATCCTGCGGGCCCTTCACAGTAACATCCATCGTCTTACCTACGGGTGCTGTAACAGTCGTAGTCGCTTTATCTCCTGCACCTTGTAAAACGATTGGGATGCCTGACAGCGTCCGTTCCGTATCTGTGACTTCATTGGAAGGGACGACGGTCACCTGAATTTGTATTGACCCTGGCTCGATTTTATCAGAACCTGAGGGGGCTGCCAAATTAGCTTGAACTGTACGAGTCCCCGCTTCCGTGAATTGACTTAAATCCAATGTAGCCGTGACGTAAGAGCTGAGGCTGCTCAATACATCCTGCGATGCATACACCGCCGCTTCCTTCACGTTTGCATTGACTTTAGAAAGCGCCAATCCGTCTGGCAACTCTCCAGCATAGACAATCTTAACAGGCACAGATTTCGCCTGCTGAGTTACAGGAATTTCAACGGACACAGTGGATGGCTCAATGACCGCTCCTGTAAGTTCCTGTCCCTTTTTGTTATAAGCCTTCAGTTTTACACGCTTCTGTTCAAACTTTTCTGAGATACCATCCGTATTAACAGCCCCTTGAACGGCAGTAACGGTACTCAACTGGCTTTTAGGCAAGGTAACCATCACGGTTTGAGGAGCAATTACAGGCTTCCCAAGCTGCAGTCCCCCATCTGGGTTTCCTTTAGGAACTATAGATACATTAAATGATTTCGTTTGTTTTTCCTCAATCGTCACTGTAACACGGTTAGGAGTCATAGACACCAACTCCACTCCATCCGGCAAGTCCGGTTCGAGTGACAATGTTTTAGTACCTGCTCCTAAGCCGTTTAAGTTTAGCTTTGCCTGATAATTATCCGCGAAAAAAGAAGTCAGCACAGAGCGCTGTCCTCTAACCTCCATCTTAACATGGTCAGTATCCATGGTAGACAATACATATTTTGAATCATCCAGACCACTAGCCTGAATGCCCACATTATCAATCACTTTATTATTATAAGAAACGGTCAGCGTAGATGAAGGTGTACCTGTATCTAGATGGACCATTCCCCACAGCAGGACAGCAACCGCAAGCGCCAATATCTTGGAAATCGTATTATTGTTAATCCATTTGTCCATCATGAATTTCCACGGCCTCCCCTCCGATTCCAGAATGAGCCGCGTTTTTCCTTCAAAGACGGTGTTGGCCGCAACTCCTCATACAGCTTGGAGATTAGGGATTCTTCCTTAATGTCGCGCACGACCTGTCCATTAATGGCCAAAGAAATTTGCCCTGTTTCCTCCGATACCACGACAGTTACGGCATCCGTTACCTCACTCACCCCAATCGCAGCACGGTGACGGGTTCCCAACTCCTTGCTGATGAACGGATTTTCCGATAATGGCAAATAACAGGCCGCAGAAGCAATCTGTTTATTTTGAATAATCACCGCACCATCATGCAAAGGCGTATTAGGAATGAAGATGTTAATTAGCAGTTCAGAACTGACTACGGCCTGTGTCTTGATACCAGACTCCGTATATTCGTTTAGCCCTGTCTCGCGCTCAAATACGACCAAAGCTCCTATTTTCCTACGTGATAAATAATTCAGCGCCTTAATCATTTCTCCGATTAGCTTGTTAATCTCTTCATCATCCGCAGACGAACGCCCAAATAATTTGCCACGCCCCAACTGCTCCAGTGCACGACGCAACTCAGGCTGAAAAATAATAAAGATAGCCACCACACCAAAGGTGAACATCTGGTTCATCAACCACTTGAGCGTATACAAATCAAACCAGGTGCTAACCGCCCAAATGACAACCAGAAACAGAATCCCTTTCAACAATTGAACTGCACGCGTTCCGCGAACAAGTAAAATAAGCTGATACATAATATAGGTTACGATCAAAATGTCGATAATATCTTTAATGGACTCTTTCCAAGTCAGGTCCGCAAAATAATCCAACATGCGCATGCCCCCGCAATTTTCTGTAGTGAGTGGGTGTAATATGTACACAGTATGCTCTCTCTATCTAGGTTATAACGATCAGGCTCACGTTGCAAGCTGTGTGACAAAAGAACCGCTAAAATCAGTAAAATACAGTACAATTCGCCAGCTTCATATACAAAAAAAACGCCTTTTCCAGCGGAAAGAGGCGCTCGATATTGTCCTTGCCATTTCAAGCTTCTTTTATGGAGAAGAGGGTCCCCCGAATAAATCAGTAACCTTGTACCAAATCCAATCCAAGGTTTGATCAATACTTTTAACCTGTCCTGCAATATGGGCGGTGGACGCTTGATAATAAGAACCATCAATCACAGTTACATTTCCTTCCACATCACCGTATACACGGGCTTCACCATTTTGCACTGTTAAATCTCCGGCAATGGATTTCCCTTCAGGCACAATCACAGTATCACCCTGAATAACGACTTGATCCAGTTGGCTTCCTTTGACTACCAATTGATGGTCCGTGCTAGAAAAGCTGGCCATGCTTGAGCATATAACAATAAGGAAGAAGGCAGCGGCTGTTACAGCGGGATGCCTTTTCACCCACGTCAGCATAGGCACCGCAGTCTGTCTTTTATGCGGCGGCAAAGCATTCATAATGCGAAATGTCAGCTCATCCGATACACACGGCACTTGATGATAGCGTGTACCGTAAAGCATCGCATCCGTCCGCTCCAGCTCTTTAAAACGCATGCGGCATTCCGGGCAGTCTAACAAGTGCTGTTCCAACTCATGTTTGTCCTGCTCAGACAGGTCGCCATCTAGATAGTCATGCATAAAAGAGACGGCTTGTTTGCAATCCATATGAGCCAATCCTTTCTAATATTCTTCCGTGTTTCTCAACATAACATGCTCCGGCTTAGAAACTTTGCTCATCTTACATACGTTACAACGAGCATTATGTTTCATAAAAACATCTATGCAGACTTTTCTCCTAGAATCTATGCGTATGATCTATAGCTTGTGCTCCAGTTTTTTGCGCAGAAAATCCCGCCCCCTGTGTACTCTTGTCTTAATAGTGGTAACTGGGAGATTGAGCACATCGCTGATTTCCTGTAAGGAAAGCTCCTGCAAGTACCGTAAAACCATAATCGTTCTGTATTTATCTGGAAGGCTGTCAATGGCGTCATGAATCAAAGCCTGCGTTTCGGACAGAAGCGTACTCCCCTCAGGGGTAAGCTCTTCACTGGCGAGCATGGCGTACCCATCGACACCTTCCTGATCATTCATTTCAGCATCAAGTGAGTATGTAGGTTTTCTCCTTCGCAGACGATCAATGCACAGATTTGTAGCAATTCGATAAATCCAGGTTGAGAACTTCTGTCCATGATCATATTTTTCCAAATTACGATACACACGCAAAAAAGTTTCCTGCACCAGATCCTCCGCCTCATGGCGATTACCTAGCATCCGGTAGGAAAGATGAAAAATCCGATCTTTATATAACTCGACTAACTCCGCAAAAGCTCGCTGATCGCCTTTCTGTACCAGCCTTACCAAGCGGCTTTCCATATTATCCACTCTATACTCCCCCAGACTTGCTGATGGGTTACTTATTACATGTTTATGATTATTCATCGTAGTTTAATTTTATCCAGAAATCAACTGTAGTATTGTTACTAACTGCAAGCACGCCTGCCATCAATATACAAACAGCACAATCGGGCACCCCATGAGTACCCGATTGCCTGTTTTCGTACAACCGTACTATATCAGCCCGTATTTCTTAAGCCTGCTGCAATTCCGTTAATTGTCAACAATACCTCACGCAGCATTTCAGTGTCATCACCGTTCTGATCCCTCAGCTCCCGTAGCTCACTTAGCAATTGAACCTGCAAGTAACTTAACGGATCGACATAAGGATTACGCAACCGGATAGATTCCTGAATAACCGGCACGTCATCCAAAATCTCGGATTGTCCAGTTATTTTCAAAATCAACTCAGATGTCAGCTTGAACTCCGCTGAAATCTGCCCGAAAATACGCTGCCGGGCCTCTTCGTTATCCGACATCCCAGCGTACTCTTCTGCAATCAGTAAATCCGCTTTAGCGATTGCCATTTGCAGTGTATCAATAAGTGACCGGAAGAAAGCAGAGTCCCTAAACATCGTTTGCAGCACTTTGAGGTTATCCTCATTGTTTTGATAGAAGCTTTGCAAACCTGTTCCAGCCGCATACCATGCAGGTAACAAGTAACGGCTTTGTGTCCATGCAAAAACCCATGGAATGGCGCGTAAGTCCTCAAAACGTTCGCTGTTCTTGCGCTTGGACGGACGAGATCCAATATTCAGCTCGCCCACCTCAGGCAACGGTGTAGATTCTTTGAAGAAGTTGAAGAAATCCGGATCTCGGAAAATCAAATCCTGATACTTATCCAGTGAAACTTGGGAAATGCGGGCGATAATCTCCTCCCAGCTCTCCTCAAACACTTCCTTCTTCCCGGAACGATGATATGCCACAGCCGTAATCAGCGCCGATGTTGCCTGCTCCAAGCTCCGGTACGCGATGCCTCTAAGCGAGTATCGGGATGATAGCACTTCACCTTGCTCCGTGATTTTGATTCCGCCTCCAATCGTATGAGGAGGTTGAGCCAAAATACTGCGATTAAGTGGCATTCCTCCACGACCCAGCGCACCTCCACGACCGTGGAAAAACTTCACTTTTACGCCAAACTCATTAACTACTTCCGTAATGCTGTTCATAGCGACCCGAAGTTCCCAGTTCGCTGTAACCACACCGCCATCTTTATTACTGTCCGAATATCCCAACATAATCTCCTGAAGCTGGTCCATCGCAGCCACAGATTGTCGATATACAGGCAAGTTCATCAATCTTCTCATAATATCGGGTGCAGCGTGCAGATCATCTATTGTTTCGAACAAAGGGACGGATTGCAGCGTACAGATAACAGTGCCATCCTTCTCGATGCGGAACAGGCCTACCTCTTTGGATAAGACCATAACCTCCAGTAAGTCACTGGCTCCCTGAGTCATACTGATCAAGTAGCTTGTAATGGACTGCTTGCCGAATTCCTCCTGAGCCAAATAAATCGTACGATATACGTCAAGACATTCCTGTGTGCTATCGCTATATTTTAAATACGGTGAAGTAATCGGACGAGGTTCATTCAGCAGCTTTTCCAGCAGATTTATTTTTTCCTCTTCTGATAGCTTACTGTAATCCGATACAATATTCATTTTAGATAGAATTTCAGTCATCGCATTTTCATGTTCCTGACTATGCTGACGCACATCCAGTGTAGCTGTATGGAATCCAAACAACTCTACCTGGCGAATCATCTTTTGAATATATGTGTTTGCCACATAATCGGCAAAATGATGACGCAGGCTGTTGTCAATAACATTTAGGTCTGCAATGAGCTCTTCCGCAGAATTATAACGCTCATTGGTACCCTGTTTGCTTTCATCCAGGATGTTGTTCACTTTAGCAATCATATATGCCAGTTTAATGCGGTAAGGCTCTTTTTCGTTATGCCATACTTCCATCTTTTTAAGTGTAATATGAGTACGGTCTTCTTCAATAGAAGCCAGTAGATCATCGGAAACTCGCACAATGCTGGTGCTGAAACTCAAGTAACCCATGAGTTCCTTTAACGTGTGCTGATATTCTCTCAAAGCCAACTTGCGCTGCATACGTAACGTTTCCCAAGTCACATGAGCTGTCACAGACGGATTGCCGTCCCGGTCTCCACCGATCCAGGAACCAAATCTCAGATAAGTGGGTATGTGCCATTTTTGTTCGGGATAATATTTGTCCAAACATCGTTCCAATTCTTGGTACACATCTGGCAGTACATGAAACAAGGTCTCGTGAAAATAATACATTCCATTTCTTACTTCATCTAATACAGTTGGCTTGCGATCACGCAACTCATCTGTCTGCCAAAGCGTAATTACTTCGTTTAGCAGATTCTCCCGTACCTGTTCCCGCTCACGTAAGGTAAGCATCGGATTATCCAGCAGCATGACGTCCTCGGAAATGCGCTTGTGGATATCAAGTATTACTCGTCGTGTCGCTTCTGTAGGATGTGCGGTCATGACCAGCTCCAAAGAGAGCTCATTCAGCAAGTTGCTAACGTCCTCGGCGGAGAAGCCCCCTTGTTTAAGCTCCTGAACGGAACTTTCAATGGAACCAGGTTGAACATCTTCACCAGCGGAATGCTCATAATCCCGCTTACGACGAATACGATGGTTTTGCTCAGCGATATTCACCAACTGAAAATAAATCGCAAACGCGCGAATAACCTGGTGACGAATATCCGTATCCAGTCCGCTGACCATTTGTTTGAAATCCTCATACAACTCCGGTTGATACCCGGCACGTAACGATTTACTTGTCTCACGTATTTTCTCCACGATATCCAAAAGTTCGTTGCCACCCTGATGAACCAAAACCTCACCAAGAATATTCCCTAGAAAACGAACGTCCCGCCGCAGCAGATTGTTGGATTGGTTTTTGTTAGCGGTTAACGTAAGCTCAGTCATGCTTTTCCCCCCATCTGATCTGTTCCACACCATATACAGTTGTAGCAAAGGTACGTATACACACGAAATTTGACACTTTCTTAACATCATACAATAAAAACGCATGAAAAGCTGCAAAATTTACAGTAAAAAATCATGTTTTTGAAATACTTCTTTTGAGAAAATATTGGATTTTTATGCAAAAATATGAAATTTATAATAGAAATGAATGTATACACTAGTGATGCGTGAAACATTATGCACAGTCTCTTATAAAGAGTGTGGTTTTAAAGGTGCAAATTCATGCAACATGATGTGTATATGTTTATTAATTGTTAACAAAGTCAACCCCATTATCCTTCTATCCACAAAGATATACACAAATTAGCCATATCCTCAGTGTTTCTAGGGCATTTCCTCTTTAAGACTTCGCTTTTTACCCACATAAATAAATGGGAATGTGCACAACGCAAGAGCAGATGCAGAGTTATCACCATGAATTCGTACCATAATAGCTATAGGATTCCTATATTCAAAGGATTTGATCACGAAATTAGCCTTACTGCAGGAGAAAAGGGGTACGCTTGAGGGGAAATTCGGGATCTAGACGTCATAGTAACAAGAGCCTATGTATAATATGCACAAGTCATCCCCAACTGTGCATGACAGGAGACATAACTGCATTAACTTATATACATAGAAGTAAATGTAATGTGGACAAAATAAAAAGAAGCCTTTCGGCTTCTAGGTAATCGGTAAGCGGGTGATGGGAATCGAACCCACGCTATCAGCTTGGAAGGCTGAAGTTCTACCATTGAACTACACCCGCAAATTAGTATCGGGATGACACGATTTGAACATGCGACCCCCTGGTCCCAAACCAGGTGCTCTACCAAGCTGAGCTACATCCCGATATTATACTTTTTTAAATATGGCGCGCCCTGAGAGATTCGAACTCCCGGCCTTTTGATTCGTAGTCAAACGCTCTATCCAGCTGAGCTAAGGGCGCAAATATGGAGCGGACGACGGGAATCGAACCCGCGACCCTCGCCTTGGCAAGGCGATGCTCTACCGCTGAGCCACGTCCGCAAAAACAAGATGCGCGTGGAGGGACTTGAACCCCCACGTCAAAGACGCTAGATCCTAAGTCTAGTGCGTCTGCCAATTCCGCCACACGCGCATGTAATACAATGGTGAGCCATGAAGGACTCGAACCTTCGACACCCTGATTAAAAGTCAGGTGCTCTACCAACTGAGCTAATGGCT